>NZ_LJJX01000005.1:0-225506 GCF_001421075.1 Frankia sp. CpI1-P
ACCCGGCTGACCGCACGCACCTTCGCATACGACAACGTTCCCGCCGCGAACGCCGCCCGGATCGCCGGAAGCCCCTCCAACGCATGCGCGACCGCCAGATACTGCCGGGCCGTCCGCGACCCGATCCCGCACCGCCACGACAACCAGTGCGCACACGACCGCATCCCCACCCCCGACCAGCCCTCCCGCCGATCAAACGCTGCCAGCAACATCAACCAGCCACACGTCGCCGCCGCGAGCCGCCCCGCCCACCGGCAGATCGACACCTCCAACTCCGCCACCGAACCCCCCTCCACATCCCCCCGAACAGATCCCCCTCCCAGCCCGCAACCGGCCCGCGCACCGGCACCTCCCCGACAACCGCCTCCCCCCCCGGCACCCGAATCCGCTCCGGCACCCGAGTCCGCTCCGGGAACCGCCTCTTCCCCAGAAACCGGATCCTTCTCGGGGACCAGGTCCGCAACCAGCGCGGATACAGCCGTCGGAGTTGCTACAGAACCCACCATCATGATCACCAGGCCAGGGGTGTCGAGGACCATCGGACACCGACACACTCCCACCCACCACCGACACTTTTCCGACCCCACCCATGCACCACCCGACATCAACCACACCCAGACCTGGCCTCAGCCCCACACTGAGCCGCCCACCCTGCGCCGCCCACTCCGAGCCGACCCACCCCAACCCGACCCACCCGACCCGACCCGACCAGCCTCGACCCGGCCGACCCGACCCCAGCCGTCACGGCGTTCCGCAAAACCGGAAGCCACATCCACCCCTGTCCGACGATCAGGAGGTTCCGCGGAACCAGCCCCGCCCCGACCGCAGCCCCGACCCCGACCCACGCCCCGACTCCGACAAGACAGCGCGGTCATCTCGTCCCCGCCGTTATCCCATCGCCCTGATCCGTCACCGGGGCCGCCGTGNCGCCCGCTGCGACCCCAGTACTGCTTCGGTGAGAGCGACCAGTCACTGCCTGCATCCCGACCATGCACAACTGGCACGGCCAACCCCCGGGCCCCAGCCGCCCGTCCTCGGCAGCCAGAGGCCAGCCACCATCGACCCGCCCCACCCTGCGCGCTGAAGATTGGCTCAGCCCGGCGCGACGCAGGAGTGGACGACGTGACCCGGACCGCTCATGACACGCTCCTGACCAGGGAAAATTCCGTTGGCGTCCGGCGGTGCGGTGCGGCACTCTTGACCTGTTATGACCGACCCGCCCCCGATGTACCCCGTCCCCGCCAGCGGTTCCGAGGCCCCCGCGCCCGGCGCGGTCGGAAGCGTCTACCGGCGGACCCTCGCAACCCCCGGCGCGACCCGGTTCATNGGGCCGGCGTTCGTGGGACGGCTGCCGATCGCGATGCACGCGCTCGGCACGGTGCTGTTCGTGCAGGACCGGTCCGGCTCGTACGCCGTGGGCGGGGCGGTCGCCGCCGCCGGTGCGCTCAGCGAGGCGGTGTGCGTGCCGCGGGTAGGCCGCGCCCTGGACCGTTTCGGCCAGGCCAGGGTGCTGCTCGCCGGGCTCGCCGGGCATCTGCTCGGGGTGGCGGCGCTGCTGGCGACGGTGTGGGCCGGCACCCCCCGGCCGCTGTGGTTCCTCGCCGCGATGGTCGCCGGCGGCTGCCTGCCACCCGTCGGGACCTGTGTACGGGCCCGATGGAGCGCACTGCTGGGTGGTGGCGCGCTGCTGCCCGCCGCGCTCGCGCTGGAGGCGGCGATCGACGAGCTGGTGTTCATCCTGGGGCCCACCCTGGTGACGGCGCTGGTCGCCCTCGTCGACCCCGCCGCCGGCCTGCTGGCCTCGGCGGTCCTGCTCGGCGTCGGCGCCATGGGGCTCGCGCTGCAGCACGGCACCGATCCGGGGCCCCGGCCGGCGTCGGCCGCGCCACCGGAACGGATCATGCGGCGGCCGGACACCCGCACCCTGGTCGCGATCGTGTTTGCGATCGGGATCGGCTTCGGCGGGATCGATGTGGCCATGGTCGCCTTCGCCCGCGAGCAGGGCCTGGCGGCCATCGGCGGGCTGCTGCTGGGCATGTTCGCGGCCGGCTCGGGAATCTCCGGCCTGATCACCGGCGCCCGCACGCACGACCGCCCGCTCCGGGCCCGGCTGCTGCGCTCAATCGCGCTGTTGACGGTCGGCCTCGCACTCCCCCTGGCTGGGGTCGGCGTGGCCGCGATGATCCCGCTATCCGTCCTCGCCGGCGCCACGGTGGCCCCCACGATGATCGACGCGAACGCGATGATGGAGCGGATCGTTCCGCCACACGCCCGCACCGAGGGTTTCGCCTGGCTCACGATGGCGGTGGTCGGCGGCCTCGCCGTGGGTTCCCCGCTGGCCGGCCGCCTGATCGACACCGGGGGCGCACGGCTGGGCTACCTCGTGCCGGCGGGCGCGGGTCTGCTCGCCGGCCTGACGGCCCTGCTCGGGCGCCGGTACCTGCCGGACGTCGACGCCCGTGGCCCCGCCCCGGCCGGCGTCCAGCGCCCCGCCTCCGCAGTCGATACCACCGGCGCGGCCGCCCCCGCCGACTGACCGGCCCGGTCCACGGCTTCCGGCCCCCGGCCCCCGAGACGGGGCGCGCAGCGACCCGCTCGCCCGACAACCTCTCGCCGGGCGGCGGTTCGCTGAGGACACTCAGGAGGCGGTGTCGTCGCCCGCCTTGCCTGCGGTCCCCTCCCCGGTCTCGGCGTCAGCGGGGCCGATCGTCTCGGCAGTGGGAGCCGGCGCTCCGGACGCGGCCGGCGCAGCAGTCACGGCCGGAGCAGCAGTCACGGCCGGAGCAGCAGTCGCGGCGGCCGTGGCGACAACCTCGGCGGGTCGACGACGGAGCAGTCCGCGCCGGGCCCCGCAACGGGCCGCCTCGGCGTCACCGCGCCGTTTGCGGCCCTTGCGACCCGCCGCGGCGACCACGGTCGCGTCGTCGCTCGTGCCCTCCGCTGCCTTCTCCGTGGGATCGGCGGCCTCGGCCTTCTCAGCAGGCTCGGCCTTCTCAGCAGCCCCGGCCGCATCGACAGGCTCGGCCCCGTCTGCGGCCGCAGTCCCATCGGCAGCCGCAGTCCCATCGGCAGCCGCAGTCCCATCGGCAGCCTCCGCTGCGCCGGTGGCCTGCGCTGCGTCGGCCGCCACAGTCCCGTCATCAGGCTCCGCCGCACCGGCGGGCTCGGCGGCACCGGCGTCGGCGGCCGTCTCGGCGGTGGGCGTCGAGGGCAGCACCTCGGTGGCACCGGTTTCCGTCGAGGTTGCCGGGATGGATCCCTCGATGCCGGCGGATCCCTCTATGCCGGCGGATCCCTCGGTGCCGGCGGCGTTGACGACGCTCTCGCCGGCCGCGTCTCTGCTCGTCGCCGAGCCAGCCTCCGGCTGGGCCGTGGTCGGCTCGGGCGGGGCCTCGGCCGACGGCGCGGCGACCGGCTCGACCGGCTCGGCCGCGGGCGGCGTGGCGACGACCGGGTGGGGCGTGACCGGGTCGGCGGCGGCCTTGCGACCCCTGGAGGTGGGGGCTGCGGCCGCAGCGGCCGGCGTCACGTCGAGGGCGACCGTCCGCCACCCCTCGAAGACCTCGGTGACGGTGTAGCCGTCGGCGCTCAGCGCGTCGCGGAAGCGGACGAGCTGCTGGTAGGACAGCGTCAGATCCGCTGCGGCGACGGCGGTCTCCGCGCGCTGCGCACCGTCCGGGCCGTCGGCCGGATCCGCGTCCGGGAACGTCGCGACCGTCGCCGACACCCGATAGGTGGTCGAGGCGGCGGGGTTCACCGTCCCGGTCACGGTCCACGACCGACTGGCGACCCGGCCGACGGGCGGCTCGAGTGGCGCGCTCTCGGTCTGAGCGGCCAGNAGCGTGACAATCTTCGCCCCGGCCGTCATGGGCACCGTGTCGTCACTCTTACCCCATCGCACGCGCGCACGTCCTTTCCTCACGAAGTCGGCATCGTCCGCACGCCCGTTCGGCAGCGCCGGCGTCCCCCGGCCCCGGGAACGGCCCGGCCAACAGGCCGTCGGCGTGGGCGAGACCCGCATTCTGACGGACAGACCGGATGCGCTCCGCATCGGGGTGTGTTCCGACACAGCGGCGACATATCGGCGCAAACTAGCGGGAGGTCGGACATGATTGACGCACGCCAAGGAGCGAACGATCGGTGCGGCGCAGACATCGGCACGGATCACCGCGTGCGCGGGGCCCGCCGCCCCGCCCCAGAAAGCGCCGGAGGCGTGGCGCGGATTTCCGCCGCGACAACCAGGTCATGATCACATACGGAAACTACACATAGCAGTTAAATGATTACCTAGCTGTTCCACGTCGGTGGCGACCTCACGGGCCACCCCGTTCGGGATGGCTCCGCAGACGGCGTTCCCGGCCCCCACCGAGGCGCCCGCGGCGCGGCTCGCCGCCCCGTCCGTTCCGCCAAGCCAGCCCGGGCGTTGGACCATGAGCGTTATATTCTGCTTGCCGCACGTGACATACAGCGACGGTCTTCTACGACAGCGAGGTCGGGCGGAGTCAACGGTGTCAGACGAAGTGGCGGTCGGGTCCGGTGTCGGTGACGCCGCGTCCCCACCGTCGACCACCGGAATCATCAGGGTGTTCCTTCTTGACGACCACGAGGTAGTACGGCGCGGGCTGCGGGATCTCCTCACCGAGGAACCCGACGTGGAGGTGGTCGGCGAGGCCGGCCGGGCCGACGAGGCGCTCGGCCAGATCATCGCGCTGCGACCGCAGGTCGCGGTGCTCGACGCGCGGCTGGAGGATGGCAGCGGCATCGAGGTCTGCCGCCAGGTGCGCTCGGCGGACCCCGGAATCGCCTGCCTCATCCTCACCTCCTTCGACGACGAGGAGGCGCTCTTCACCGCGATCATGGCCGGCGCCGCCGGCTACGTCCTCAAACAGATCCGGGGCACGGCTCTGGTGGACGCGGTTCGCCAGGTGGCCGCGGGCAAGTCCCTGCTCGACCCGGCGGTCACGCCGCGGGTGCTGGTACGTCTGCGGGAGGGGCCGGCCGAGGATGAGCGGCTCGCCGGTCTGACCGACCAGGAACGGCGCATCCTGCGGCTGATCGCGGAGGGGCTCACGAACCGTCAGATCGCCAGCCGGATGTTCCTCGCCGAGAAGACGGTGAAGAACTACGTGTCCAGCATGCTGGCCAAGCTCGGCCTGGAGAGCCGAACCCAGGCCGCCGTCTTCGCCACCCGCCTGAACACCTGACGCGGCTGGCCGCCGGGCGCTAGCGGGCGGTCGAGTGGTCCGCCGGCGAGTACGCGTGCAGCGCTCCCGGCGGGGTGATGAGCGGGACCAGCCAGGTCACGGTCGTGCCGATGCCGTTCTCGCCGGGGCCGAACCCCATTCGGCCGCCCAGATCCAGCGCCCGGCGGCGCAGATTCGCCAGCCCGCTGCTGCGGGAGGCCCCGCCGGGACCGCAGCCGTCGTCGCGGACCTCGACGAGGACGTCCACACTGGTCACCCGCAGCAGCACGTCGATGCGGGTGGCCCGGGCATGCCGGGCGATGTTGGACAGCGCCTCCCGCAGCGCGGCGAGCATGTGCGGGCGGATCGCCGCGGGCACCCGGCGGTCGATCGGCCCGTCCACCCGGATCGTGGGGCTGATGCCGAGCGCGCGCTCGGTCTGGGCGACGATCGACCGGATCTCGGTGCCCAGGTCGGCACCGTCGAGGTCGGCGACCGTCAGCGAGAAGATGGTCTGGCGGATGTCGGCGATGGTCTGGTCGAGCTCGTCGGCGGCGACGTGCAGCCGCCCCGCCGCCGGGCCGTCCAGGACGCGGGCGAGGCTCTGCATCTGCAGGCCCGTCGCGAACAGCCGCTGGATCACGACGTCGTGCAGGTCGCGGGCGATCCGATCGCGTTCCTCGAACACCGCGAGGCGCTCCCGGTCGCGGTGGATGCGGGCGAGTTCGAGCGACAGGGCCGCCTGACCGGCGAAGGCGGCGGCCATCTCCAGGTCGAGGCCGCTGAAGGTCTCGAACGGACCGCTCGTGCCGAGGACGAGGATGCCCAGCGCTCGGCCGCCCGCCATGAGCGGCACCACCATCCCGACCATGGCCGTCGCGTCGGGGGTCTCCGGGCCGAGCAACGGGCCGCCGGGCGCGCCGGCGCCGACGAGCACGGCCCGCCCGGTGCGCATCGCCTCGGTCATCCGCTCGTTGCCGGTGAAGACCCGGCCGCGCAGGTGCTCCTGCCCCGGCCCGTCCACCACCCCGACGACCAGACCGGCGGCGTCGGGGACGAGGATCGCCGCGAGGCGCGCGGCGGTCGCCTGCCGGGCGCGGCGCGCCACCAGCTCGAGAGCCTCCTCGGGATCGGCCACCGACAGCAGCGCCGTGGTGATCTCCGCGCTGGCGGACAGCCAGGCCTGGCGGCGCCGCGTCGCCTCGTACAGGCGGGCGTTCTCGATCGCGAAGCCGACCGCGGCGGCCAGGGCGCAGGCCAGGCTCTCGTCCTCCCGGCTGAACTCGCCGCCGCCCCGCTTGGCCCCGAGGAACAGGGTGCCGAACGCCTCTCCGCGCACCATGATCGGGACGTTGAGGAAGGTGTCGAAGCGGGGATGACCCGGGGGGAAACCGACGGCGGCCGGATGGCCCGCCACGTCGGCGACGCGCAGCGGGCGGGGATAGCGCAGGCTCTCGCCGATCAGACCGCGGCCCAGCGGCAGCCGGCCGATCGTCCCGGGCACGCCCTCGGCGAAACCGACGTGGATGAGCTCGGTGATCTCGCCGGCCTCGCCGATGACCCCGAGGGCGCCGTATTCGGCGTCGACGAGCTGGCTGGCGGCCTGCGCGATGCGGCGCAGCGTGACCGGCAGGCTCAGTTCGCGGGCGACGTCGACCACCGCGTCGAGCAGGCCCTGCATCCGCGACTGCATCGAGGCCACCTCGTCGACCTGCGCGGACAGGCGGGTGCGCAGCTCGTCGAGAGGCGAGGGATCGCCCGCGGCCGGCACCGCCCACGGGCGTCCATCGGAGGGCACAACAGTCATCGCGGGTGATTCCTCCTCGCTCCGCGCGGCTCCCAGCCGGGCCCCTCGGCGAAGAGCGGCCGCCCGAAGGTGGGATCACTCTGGCGTGCAGGATATCCACCGGGGCGATTGCGGGGAATACCCTCGGCGGCGGCCCGGGTCCCTTCCGCCGCCGGCGCCCGGGTCCGCCGCCTCCGCGCCGCCCGACGCGGCGCAACGTGGAGTGCGGACCGCAAGCAGAAGTACAGTGTGCTGCATGGCAGTGCTGCGTCCTCTCCTGCACCGCGACCGCGTGACGGACCTGGGTCGGGCCGTCAGCGCGGCGTGTACCGGGCGGGTCTGAGGCGCCTCGTCGTCG
The DNA here is from genome assembly GCF_001421075.1 of Frankia sp. CpI1-P. Taxonomy (NCBI): domain Bacteria; kingdom Bacillati; phylum Actinomycetota; class Actinomycetes; order Frankiales; family Frankiaceae; genus Frankia; species Frankia sp. CpI1-P. Next base: position 7,328 of record NZ_LJJX01000005.1, read on the forward strand.
CCGGCGGATCGGCGCGCGTCCAGCCCCGTCCGCCGCCTTCCGGTCCCGCACCGCGCCGGGCCCGACCGAACGCCCCCACGCGCTCCTGCGAGCGCGCCCCGCCGCCCGGCTCGCCGCGGCCCTGCGGGGTGGACGGTCGCCCGCGCCGATCCCCGCCCCCGCCGGCCGCCCTTCTCCCGGCCGACGCGGTGGCACTCGTTCGCCTCCACCGCCCTGGGAGTTCCCCGTGCCTCTTCTGCACCCGGCGCTCGGCGCCGACCCGGCCCGTCACGCCGCGCCCTTCCTGCCGGCCCCCTTTCTGCCGGCCGCGTGCCTCAGCGACGAGCCGGGCATCATCGACCTGGCGACACTGCGGGACCTGACTGCGGCCTTCGCCGGCGTGCCGGAGATCTGGCGCCCGGTGATCCACCACCGTCCCGACCGTCGCTGGTACACGCGGCTGCTGCTTTCCGCGACGGTCGAGGTGTGGTTGATCGGGTGGTATCCGGGGCAGCAGACCGAGGTGCACGACCACGGGGGCGCGCTGGGGGCGATGACGGTCGCCGAGGGCCGCGTCGAGGAGGACCGGTACGATCGGAACTGGACGATCACGCGGGTCCGCCAGCACCTGACCGGCTCGTCTGTCGGGTTCGGCGCGGAGCACGTGCACCGGGTCGCCAACCGCGGGCAGGAGGTCGCCACGACCATCCACGCGTACTCCCCGCCGGAGCTGCCGATGCGCTTCGCGCCGACGCAGGACGGCGCCGACGTGCGCGCGGCGGCGGTCCCGGCACCGGCGCTCGCGACCCCGGCCGGGCGGGACGTCGCGGCCGTGGGCGCCGCGCGGTGACCGCCGGCGGGAGCAGGATCGACGCGATGCTCGCCGCGGCCCGCTCCCGCCTGCGGCGCCTCGAGCCCGCCGAGGCGGCGCAGGCGTTGGCCGAGGGCTCGGGCAGCGTCCTCGTCGACATCCGGCCCGCCGCCCAACGGGCCGCGGAGGGGGAGATCCCCGACGCCGTGGTCGTCGAACNCAACGTGCTCGAATGGCGCTTTGACCCGACCAGCGACGCCCGGTTGCCGATCGCGACCGGCGACGACCTTCAGATCATCGTGATCTGCTCCGAGGGCTACACCTCCAGCCTCGCCGCCGACGCGCTGCGCCAGCTCGGCCTGCGGCGGGCCACCGACGTAATCGGCGGATACCACGCCTGGGCCGCCGCGGGCCTGCCGATCCGCGGCGGTGCGTGACCGGTCCGACGCCGATCGCCCCACTCGGCGGTACGCCACCGGAACTTTCCGCGTACCCCGAACCCCACCTGCGGCGCTTGCATCAGCAAAGGCGTCGAATGTGGTTCTGCGCACATTTCACGGCCGAATCCGGCCCGGTGACGCCCCCCGGACGGGGTTCCCCCGTTCGTCACCTGCTCGCAACGCGGCCGCGCGCGGCGCCGGGTGGGCGATCGTAGTCCTCTCCGTGAGGGCTTCGGTGTCCCGTGTCGGCCACTGGACAGCGATCTCCTGGGTGCCCGTTTCCGCTGCCCACCAGCAATTCTCCCCTGACGAGCAGCCTCGTCCCGCACCCGGCCGCCACTGCCATCAAGATCATCAAGGTTGGCTCGCGCCGTTGCGGATCACCCGCACGGCGTCCCNGCGCGCGCCCTGACGGCCCGCGGAAGCACTCCGGACGTCCGCGTTCCGGAACCCTTGCTATCCGGTCGAGAGGCGTCTACGTTCCTCGGTTAACGAGACGAGACGGGATCGTTTCCGAGTGGAGCCCACCCCNGGTATGCCAGGCGAATGGCACCGTCGGTGGATTCCTCCCGGAACCCCAGGGGGCCTCTCGCCGCAACAAGGTTGACCTGCCTGTCTGGGGTGTCGCGCTACGCCGGATTTGGCGGTCTGCAAAAGCATGTGTCCGCCTTTGCAACGTCAGCAGGAGACGGTATGCCCAGTCAGCTCAGCGTGCTATCTGCCAGAAGCTCCGCCGCACCCAGCTTCCTGTTCGCCGCGTGCCACTGCGTCTGCGGTGATGCCCGATGAGCGCCGGGGTACCTGTTCTTCCCGGTCGTGACCTGCCGCCGCAGCCGTTCGGCGCCGGCTGGCCCGCCTACTGGCGCCAGGACGCGGCCTGCCGCGACGGCGATCCGGACGCGTTCTTCCCNCCGGACGGCCGTAACACCAAGGCCCGCGCCGCCGCCGAGACCCGCGCCCGCAAGATCTGCTCGGACTGCCCGGTGCAGCGTCCCTGCCTGGCCACCGCGATCTTCCGGCAGGAGGAGCACGGCGTGTGGGGTGGGCTGACCTCGGACGAGCGCGCCACCGTCGTTCCCCGCGGCCGCCTGAGCGCTGACGACGCGCTGGTGTTCGCCGACCGCCTGCTGCTGTCGGCCTCGGTCGCGAGCTGACCTCCAGTACCTGCAGACCCCCCTGGTACTGCTGACCCCCTGGCACTACAACCGCCCCAGAGACGGTACGGCGAACGGCCCGACCCCCACGCGGGGCCGGGCCGTTCGCCGTCAAGTTCCCCGGCTGGTACATTTCCGCATTCCAGAACAGCTCGACACGGCCATGCACGGGAATGCGGGTGAAGTCATGTTCTCCACGCGCGGTATCAGATCACTCGGCGGTGTCGAGTGAGGCCGCCCCGCCGGCTGCTGCTGCTGCGTCACGCCAAGTCCGACTGGGCCGACGGTTCCATCCCGGACATCGACCGGCCGCTGTCCGACGCCGGGCGCCGCGGATGCCGGCTCATCGCCCGCCATCTCGCCGACAACGGGCTGGCCCCGGACCTCATCCTGTGCTCGGCCGCCCTGCGGACCAGACAGACCGTCGAGGGCATCGCCGAGGCGCTGCCGGCGAGCGTGCCGGTGCTGGTCGAGGACCGCCTCTACCTGGCGGAGGCNCAGGCCCTGCTGGAACGGCTGCACGAGGTCGACGACGGGGTGCCGAGCGTCCTGCTCGTGGCACACAACCNCGGCATCCACACGCTCGCCGTGGCCCTGCTCGCCCCCGACGAACGCTTCCGGATCCCCACCTTCCCGACCGCCGCGCTCGCGGTCGAGGACCTTGCCGTGTCGCGGTGGGCCGAGCTCGGCCAGGATTCGACCCGGCTCGTCTCCTACGTCACTCCCCGCGCGCTGCGTGCGGCAGCCGACCCCCCGGCCGCCTCGAGCTGAGCGCGGGGCGCCGCCCGACTCGCCAGGCTCAGTACGCCTGCTCCATGATCCGGGAGGCCAGGGCGACGATGCCGCCGCCGACCAGCAGCACGGCGGTGACGATCCACAGCGGCACCGAGGCGAAGATGAGCGCGAAACTCCCGATCACGAAGCCCGCGATCAGCAGTAGCACCGCCAGCCACGAACCCGTGTTGGCCTTGTGGTGACCGGTCTCACTCGCCACGTCCACTCCTGTCCCTCTCATCCCACCGCCTGCCGGCAGCGGGATGCGCCTCGTTCCCGCTGCGAGACTACCTGCGAACACCGATGGCGGATGCCCGGGGCCGATGTGCGTTCGCCCCTTCTTCCGACCCGTCCGCGCAGGCAGGTCGGCAGGGTGGTACCCGGACCGCACCGGGCCCTTCGGCCCGCCGTCCGGGGTCCGGTCGGCTCCGTCCGGGCTCCGTCCGGGCTCCATCCGGGTTCCTCCGGGCTCAGATGAATCCGGCGATCCGGCGCAGATCGACGAGCTGGTCGTCGAGCCAGCGCCGGACGTCATGGGTGCGGACCTGTTCGGCGGCGGCGGCGAGCCGGCGGTGGCGCTCCTCCATCGGCATCGTCAGCGCCGTGTACAGGGCGTCGGCCATCTGCTGGACGTCGAACNGCTGGAGGGTCACCGCGAACTCGCCGAGCTCCTCATGGGCGCCGGCCATCTCGGACAGGGCCAGCACACCGCCGCGACGGTTGACGACCGCCACCTCCTTCGCGACGAGGTTCATCCCGTCGGCGATCGCGTTGACGATCAGCACATCGCAGATCGAGTAGGCCGCCACGGCCAGCGGGAAGTCCTCCACCATCCGCAGGTCGATCGGCTGGCGGCCCTCCTTGGTGTGCCGGGCGTTGATCTCGGCGACGACGGCGCCGATGAGCGCGATGTAGTCGGCGTACTCCGGGACGTCGGTGCGGCTGGGCTGCAGCAGGGCGAGGAAGCTGACCTTGCCGACCAGCTCGGGATGCTGGTCGAGCAGCGTGCCGAAGGCGAGGAAGCCCCGCACGACGTTCTTGCTCGGGTCGGTGCGGTCGACACGCAGGATGAGCTGACGATCGTCGTCGAGGAAGATGTAGCGCAGCATCGCGATGTGCGCCGCGACCTCCTCCGACGCCTGGGTGGCGTCGAGCGCGGCCGCGTCGACCGAGATCGGGTAGTAGCGGGCGCGGACCACCCGGTCCCCGACCGTGACGGTGAGCTGCTCCAGGTCGACGGGCAGGCCGAGGAGTTCCTGGGCGCACAGGACGAAGTTGCGGGCGTAGCGGCGGGTGTGGAAGCCGACGACATCGCTGCCGAGCAGCCCGCGCAGCAGCCGCTCGCGGATGTCGCCGGGCANAATGCGCCACTCGTCCGGGCCCGGCCAGGGGATGTGCACGAAGTGGGTGAGCACGACGTCGGGGCACTGCTCGCGCACCCAGTCGGCGACCAGGTAGAAGTGGTAGTCCTGCAGCAGGACGAGGGCCTTGCCCCCGCGGGCACGCACCTCGTCGACGACCGCGTCGGCGTAGGCGCGGTTGACCGCCGCGTAGCCGTTCTCGAAGGCGTCGTGCTCGGCCCGGGTCAGCACCGGCGCGAGCGACCGGCCGTAGAGGCCGTGCTGGATGAACCAGAGGATCGGGTTGGACCACACGCTGTAGAAGTCGGCGTAGGCGGTCGGGTCGGTGACGACGAGGCGGACCCGGATCGCCGGGCCGTCCGGCTCGCCGTCCACCACGTGGGGCTGGGGAGCGGTCTGGACGAGGATGGAGCTGCCCGCGCTCTCCGCCGCGACGGCGGCGTCCTCCTCGCCGGCGGCGCCACAGACCCAGACGGCGTCGTCGAGGTGTTCGGCGAGTCCGGACAGGGCCGACACGAGGCCCCCCGCGCCCCGGTTCACGGTGCGACCGGAGGCATCCCGGTCGAAGCTAACAGGACCGCGGTTGGACAGGAGTACGAGAGGCAGGTCGAGGGGGATGAAGTCCGACACGGCGGATGCAGCCTCCTGGTCACGGGCGGTACTCGGCGTCCGGTGCCGCTGATCGCTCGGGCGCCCGGGCGCACGGGGACAATCCGGACTGTAGTGAGCCCCGCTTTCGGATGCACCGCGTTGCAGGGCGCCTGAAGCGTTGTTACCCAGACCTTCATCTGGTCACTGTTGCCACCGGCGCGATATCCGTNCGTGACCCGCACTCCCCCCTATTGTGGGGATTCGGCCGCCCCCCGCGACATCGGGTGTGCCGACGATCACGGCAGGTGGGCTACAGGCCGTCCCGGTAGTCCCGGACCTCCTGCACGGCCGAGCCCAGGGAGGCAAGCGACATCTGCAATGTGTCACGCGTCTCGACGAGCGCGCTCGTGAGCTGCTCGACGGCACGATGCTCGCTGCCGTCGGTCGCCGCGATCACCATCGCCTGCGCCTCTTCGATCATGCTCAGCGCGCCCTCGAGCTGGCCGGCCACCTCCTCGGTGCGCCGGAACGCCTCGTCGAGCTGCGCCTTGACGTCGGCGATCGTGCCTGACACCCGTCCTCATCCCTTCCTGGAACCGCCGGCCCGCGAGCCGGACGGCGGCGCCTGCTCGGTGCCCGAGCCGAGCCCGAGGCCGAACCGGGCCGCGGCCGCGAGCGCGAGCAGCGCGGCGGCCACGTCGACCGGCGCCATCGGTGCGAGCCGGAACGTGGCGAGCACCGCCACCGCGGCGGCGCCCGCTCCCAGCATGCCTGCCCGGAACACGGCCATCACCCCACCATCGGAGCCGGCCGCCACGGCCACCAACGCCGCCGCGAGCACCGCCGCACCGATGATGCAGGGCAGCCCGGGCGCCTCGGTGAACGCCCGCAACACCCCCACGACCACGAGGCTGAGCAGGCAGGCGAGCGCGGTCATCAGCCCGGCGGAGGCCGAACCGGCCGCCTTGGAGACCGCCCGCAGCTCCGCGGCCTTGCTCATCGCCTCCAGGCAGAGGTCGTAGGCCTGGCGGGGGGCGGTGCGCGGATCGACCGGGGCAGCCGCCGTCGGCTGCCCGACGACGCCGAGCTCCCCGCGTCCCGACCGGCCCGCACGCCCCGACCGGCCCGCACGCCCCGACCCGCCCTGGCGGCCGGCAGCATGGCCGGCGTCCGACCCACCGCGCAGGTCCCGCCCGGAACTCGCCAGCGGCCGACCGGGCCGCCGCTGGGCCGGCGCGTCGGCGCCGCGGCGCGGGGCGGACTTCTTCGTGAGCGCGACCGCGGCGGCGGGCTCGGCGGCGGCCGGCCTGAGCTGATCGAGCTCGGTGAGCCCGTACTGGGCCAGCGGCTCGGCGACCTGCGCCCACACGCTCTCGACCCGGGCCCGGATGTCGGCGGCGGCCTCACGGTGCCGCCGCGCCTGCGCGCGGCCACCCTGGCGCCGCTGGTAGGCGTCCCGATCCGCGCGGGCGCGGGCGGCGTCGGAGGCGCCGAGCAGCCTCCGGTACTGCATCGCCGCCTTCAGCGGATCGTCGGGGCCGGGATCGGGATCGGCGCCCGCCGGACCGCCCGCCGGACCGCCCGGCTGACGTCCCAGCGCACCGGCGTAGGCGGCGGCCGCGCCACCGCCTGGTTCGCCCGGCACGACGACGCGATCCCCGGCGGGCGGCCCACCCGGAGCGGGGACGGCCGTGATCGCAGCCGCGTCCGGCGTCGCCGTCGCGCCCCGCTGCCACGACCCGGCGATAGACCAGGCCTCGGGGGTGTCCAACGACTCAGCTCCCGCCATCATCCCGCTCCGTCCTCCCCCGGGGCCGGCCGGCCGGGCGGGCCCCGCCTCGCGGCGGGTACCCACCCATCCGGCGCCGTCTGGATCTTCCTGCCCGATCGCCACCGCCCTACCCCCGCACCATCGGCGCGAACGGCACCACCGTGCGCGGCTCGGACTGGATGTGCCGGTCGAACAGCACCGCCCGGTTCGGCATCGTCCCGCCGGCCACCGGGCGATGGCCGGCCAGGGCGAACAGGTCGCTGCCGGGCACGCCCGCGGCCGCCCACGCCGCGATGTCGTCCCTGTTCACCGGCCCGAGGTCCTCCGCCATCCGGGACACCCCGCGCCACCAGCCGACCAGGTGGACACGGGTCGCCGGGCCGCGGCGGGTGACCGTGCGCAGATCGTCGAGGCCGGTCCGGCGCGACGCCGGATCACGCACCTCCAGGGCGGCCCGCCCGGCGTCCATCGCGAACACCACCACCAGCCGCAGGGGCGGTTCCGGGCCGCCGGCGCCGGCGAGCGCCGCCTCCTCCCGCGCCCGGGTCTCGTCCGCGGCGGCGGCGAGCACCGCGCGCAGCCCGGTGACGTCGGCGACCCGGACGGGGTGACCGGAGCGCCGCATCCGCTGGGCGAGGATCTCCGCCGCGCCGAGCGCGGTCGGCTCCGCGGCGACGATCTCCGCCACGAGGCCGCCGGCCGGTAGCTGGGCGGCGACGCTGGCCGCCGCCGCCTGCACCATGCCGACCGCCTCCCGGCGCAGCGGGCCGAGCACGGCGAGATGGCGCCCGGGCGAGGCGGCGAGGCGAATCCCGACCGCCGCCGGGGCGAGGTCGACGGGCACCCCGACCAGCGCGAGCGGGTCGCCGCCGGGCATCGCGACGGCAGGCATCGCGACGGCAGGCATCGCGGACCGGTCGGGAGCCACGGCGAGGGGCTCCGACTCGGCGGGTGCGTCCGCGCCGATCGGGGCCGGCGGTTCGTCCCCGATCGGCGCTGCGGCGGACTCGATCGCCGGCGGCGCCGGACGCCCGTCCAACGCGCGGTAGACCGGGTTGTCGTCGAGGATCGCCGGGGCGTGCCCGACGAAGACTCGCGGTCGGGGCGCCGACGGCAGGCTGCGCGCCGTGGCGGTCGCCAGCCGGTCCCGCAACTGGGCGATCACGACCGGGTCGGGGAAGGCGACCCGGACGAGCTCGTTGCCGGCCGGATGGCCGTTGCGCCGGTTCACGATCGCCTCGCCGACGCCGGACAGCGCGCCCGCGGCCTCGTTCGACGTGGACAGCAGGACCCGCGACTCCGAGATCGAGGTGCGCAGCGCCACCCTCAGCGCGAACTGGCCGAAGATCGACCCGCGCTTGCCGGCGGTGGAGTCGAGGGCGTCGATGCCGGACAGCGTCTGGCTGGCCAGCAGCAGGTGAACGCCGTAGGCGCGGCCCTGGCGGGCCAGGACCTCCAGGTGGGCGACGCCCTCGCGGGCGATGGCGTCCATCGGGGTGAGCATCACCTGGAACTCGTCCACGACGACGATGACCCGCGGCCAGGCGGAGCTGCGGTCGGCGGCCCGCAGACCGCGCAGGTCCCGCGCGCCGACGGCCCGCATCGCCACCGAGCGGCGGCGCATGTCCTCGCGGACCGCGCGCAGGACGGCGACGCCGAACTCACGGTCGCTCTCGATGCCGACGGTGTCGGCGTGCGGCAGGAAGAACGGGTCGGCGACCCCGGCGGCGAACTGGGCGAACTCCAGGCCCTCCTTGAAGTCCAGCAGGTGGAAGCGGACCTGGTCGGGGGCGTAGCGGGCGGCGATGCCGTAGACCATGTCGAGTAGCAGGGTCGACTTGCCGGCGCCGGCCTGACCGCCGACGAGGGCGTGGACGGTGTCGTCGTCGAAGGTGAGCCGCACCGGCCCGTCGGGGCCCTGAGCGACGGGCACGGTGATCCCGGCGGCGCTGTCGGACTCCCACAGGGCGCCGGGCAGCAGCTCGGCGATGCCGGGGGGGCGGGACGCCTCGCGGGCGGCCGCGTCGGCGACCTGTTTCGTGACGGCGGTGACGAGATCCGGCGGCGGCGGCGGGTCGAGCTGGACGGCCAGCAGGCCGGTCAGCGAGGTGCGCCAAAGGCCGGGCTGCGCGCCGCGCCAGTCCGGGCGATCGGCGAGCAGCTCGACGGCGGTGAACACCACCGAGTTCGGCAGCGCCTCGGCGACCGAGTCGGCCGCCTCGTCCAGACGGAGATCGTCGGAGTNGGGGTCGGGCGGGGTCACGTCGTCGAGCTCGTCTCCCCCGTCCAGGCCGCCCTGGTGGGGCTGCGGGACGAGCTGGACGATGGAGAGGACATGGACGCCGCAGGCGGGCCCCTGCGCGGCGACGGCCGCCAGCGACCGGGCACCCTCCTCGTACAGGCGCGGATCGCCGAGCAGCACCAGCAGCAGCCACGGTTCCGGCCGGCCGTGGCCGGCGTCCTCGCGTTCCCGTAGCGAGTCGAACCGGCCGGCGAGCCGCTCGACGGTGATCCGGCCCACCTCCGCGGACAGCTCGGCGAGGCGCTCCTCCAGCNGGGCCCGGGTGGTGATGGTGGCCGACGCGACGCCGGCGGCCCGCAGCGGCGCGAAGCCCGCGAGGCCGGCGCCGAGCTCGTGCGGGTCGTAGACGACGAGGTGGACCCGGCCGGCGGGCACCGCGGCCAGGATCCGGGTGAGCAGCCCGCGGACGAGATCGACCGCGGCGGCACGCCGCGCCGGGGTGGTCTCGATCCGCAGGTTGCGGCCATCGAGCAGCGGCACCGCCAGCGGCACCGTGCTGTGCGGCGTGCCTGGCTCATCCGGCGGGATGACGACCTGCCCGACCTGCCACAGGCCCGGGCGGAAGCGGCTGCGCACGCCACCCCCCGCGGCGGGGACGGCACCGAACGGGCCGTGCCGCCAGTCGGGGGCGGCCCAGGAGGCACCAGCGAAGCCACGGGCCCCGCTACGAGCGATCATCCGGGCCTGCGCCAGCTCGGCGTCGACGCCGTGCGACCCGGGCGCCGCGCCCGGCCGGCCCGGGGCGCTCGGCGCCGCCGTGGACGCGGTCGACGCTCCGCCACGTTCGAGCTCGGCCGCCTGCTCCTCCAGCCGGTCGGCGAGGGCCAGCGCCGCTCCCAGCGAGGACTGAATACCGGCCACGAGCGTGCGNGCCCGCCGGGTACCCGACATCGTCGACCTCCCCACACCATCTCCGCACCACACCGGGACCTCGGCACCACACCGAAGACCTCGGCACCACACCGGCACCTCGGCACCACACCGGCACCTCGGCACCGCACCGGGCGACCGCCGCCGCGTCGGGCACCCGGCGACGAAATTCCCCCGACGACCATGACACGTCCGAGGGAGCAAACATCCCAGAACCCGCCGACCGACCGAACCGGTGTACCCACCGGAGGGCCGCACGGGCGACGCCGTCACCGAGTGACATCGGATGCTGACCTTGGCCACGCTAACGACGGCCCGGCGCCGACGTGGCCGTTCGGACCCGGATCACACCCGCCGCCACCGCACGGACGACGCCGGGACCACCCCCGACAGCCTGCGCGGATCCGGCCGGCCGGCGGTCCACGCGCCGCGGCATGTGGGCCACCCGACACCGCGTCGAGGCGTCGAACCGGTTTCGGCGATCCATGACCATGACAGGGCCGCCGGGGCCCATGACGAGTGGGGCCCATGAGGGGATGGCGCCCACGACAGGATGACGCCCACGACGGGGTGAAAGGTGCGATGTTCGAGGCGATCCGGCAGGCAGTGCACGACCGGGACCGATATGCGGCACCGAGCGCGTGTTCAATGGCCGGGCGAGGGCAGCGTTCCCGGCGCGTCGTCGATGAGCCGGCCGGTGGGGGCGCGCAGCGTCGATGGCCACGCGGGAAGGGGATCCAGGTGACGGACGCGGCTGAAGCGGCGGGTATCGCCGGCACGGCCGACCGGACCGGCGGCACGGTGGGCGGCTCGCCGCCCGGCAGCCCGGCCGATCCCGCCGCGATGAGCGCCGGGGGTCGGGGGGGGCCGATGGTGCCGGAACAGCGGCCGCTCGCTGTCATCGACGTGGACGGGGTGGTGGCCGACGTCCGTCACCGGCTGCGGTTCCTGCGGGCCAGACCGGGCGACTGGGAGGCGTTCTTCGCCGCAGCGCCGGCGGACCCGCCGTTGGCCGAGGGGGTGGAGCTGGTCCACCGGCTCGCCCGCGACCACGAGGTGGTGTGGCTGACCGGCCGGCCCGAACGGTCGCGGGCGGCGACCTGGCGCTGGTTGGGCGAGCAGGGCCTGCCCCTGGGGGAGCTGCGGATGCGCCCCGACGACGACCGCCGCCCGGCCCGGGTGTTCAAGCGCGCCGAGCTGCGCCAGCTCGGCGCGCGACGGCAGGTCGCCGTCGTGGTCGACGACGACCCCGCCGTGGTGGACCTGCTGCGCGCCGACGGCTGGCCGGTGCTGCGGGCCGAGTGGCTCGCCTACGAGGCCACCCTGGGCAACGCCCAGGAGTCCGAGGGTCGCACCTGAACCTCGCGCCTGAACCTCAGGCCGCGGGCTCGCGCCCGACGTCGACCCTGAGCACCCGGGCTCGGCCCCTGCCAGACTCCGGCCAAGAAGCGGCGCCCCGGCCGGCCCTCGATGGCAATCCGCTAAGAACCCGCCGAAATACCGACAGAATCGGCGGCCCGGAAATCCCGGAAGCCATTCATCCAGGAAAACACGAATTCGGGCAGTGATCCGGGCCCGGAATCCTGNGGAGAACCGAGTCGCGGCGTTCCGGGGCGCTCTGCGGACCTGCGCGGCTCAGGCAGACCTGCGCGGCTCAGGCAGACCTGCGCGGCTCAGGCAGACCTGCGCGGCTCAGGCAGACCTGCGCGGCTCAGGCAGACCTGCGCGGCTCAGGCGCTGCTGCGCCGGGTGCGGCGGCTGGCGAGCTCGTCGCCCGGGTGGGTGGCGGGCGGCTGGCCGGGGCGCTCGCAGGGCAGCTCGGCGAGCTGGCCGCGCATGTCGCGCAGGGCCCGGCCGACCGCGATCGCGAACACCCCCTGGCCGCCGCGGACCAGATCGATCACCTGGTCGTCCGAGGTGCACTCATAGACGGTCGAGCCGTCGCTGATCAGGGTGAGCTGGGCCAGGTCGTCCACTCCCCGAGTGCGCAGGTGCTCCACGGCGACCCGGATGTTCTGCAGCGAGACGCCCGCTTCCAGCAGCTTGCGGACGACCCGTAGGACGAGGACGTCCCGGAAGGAGTACAGCCGCTGGCTGCCCGAACCGGACGCGCCGCGGACGCTGGGGACGACCAGGCCGGTCCGCGCCCAGTAATCGAGCTGGCGGTAGGTGATGCCCGCCGCGGCACATGCTGTCGGCCCGCGGTATCCGACGTCGTCCCCAGGAGCTTCGGGGATCTCGTCCGGAAAGAGCTGGCCCTGTTCGATCATCGTCGTACGCACTTCGCCGCCATGCCAGCCCCATCCTCCGGATCGATCCGGGTCGGTCCCGGCGGCCGGTCACCCGGTCCCGCCATCCCGGACACCCAGCCCGGTCGAGTCACTTCCACGGCCACGTCCGGATCGTCCCGACCGGACGCCACCGGACGCCACCGGCCTTCGCCCGCACACCGCCGGCCCGCGACCGCCGGCCCGTGGCTGCCGGCCGGCAGGGTCACGCCGACACCGGCAGGTCCACCGGTCGGTGCTGTCCGACCGGCACGAGACGCGCGCAGCCTACGCGCCCTGACCACCCGCGACGCGGGTCCACAGGTCCGGGCACGGCCCGCCGCCACCACCTCCCCGGCAAGGGTCAGAGCCGGAGCACGTTCGTCCGCTGACGCGTCCGCCACGGGCACGGGCGGCCACGAGCTCCGGGATCGGGTTCCTCCGACCGTAGGAGTNACGCGCGGTTCCTTCAATGATCTAAGCCGGCGTGTCTGTAGTCCAGCGGACATGGCCGGCCAGATCGGACAAAAAGGAATCGCATCGGAGCGGTCATGGCGGGACTCGTCCCACGGCGGGCCCGTCCGCCCTGAGAAGAGAGCCGCCGAAGCCCGCCAGGCCAGGGAAAGGGGCCCGCCGGCCGGGCCGGGCCGGACCACACCCGCTCCTGGGCGTGTGGGCCCGCGAACGGGGTGCGATGGGCCCGCGAACGGGGTGCGGCGCGCGCCCCCATCCCCACGACGGGGCACCCGGTTCGGGCCACGCGGGCCGCCGTGAACTCGCCGAAAGAGCAGGTAAAGGGCGTGCGGCCGAGCGGGCACCGCCGAGGACGACCGGTCGCGCGCCGACGCCGCCCCGCGACGGCTGGTCGCCGCGGGGCGGAGGCAGGCTCAGGAGCCGGGAGTGTTGAAGTCCTCGGGAGAGATCGTGTCCAGGAACTCCCGGAACTTCTCCAGCTCGCTCTCCTGTTCCTGCTCCTGCTCCTCGGGGACCGTGATCCCGGCCTCCGCCAGGACGGCCTCGACGCCGTAGACCGGCGCCCCCATCCGCATCGCCAGTGCGATCGCATCGGACGGACGGGCGGAGACCTCCACCCCGTTGCCGAACACGAGGGTGGCGAAGAAGACGCCGTCCTGCAGGTCCGTGATCGTCACCCGGGTCAGGTCCGTCTGCAGCGCCCGCAGCACGTCCCGCATCAGGTCATGGGTCATGGGTCGAGCCGTCGTGATGCCCTCCTGGGCGAAGGCGATCGCGGTCGCCTCGACGGCGCCGATCCAGATGGGCAGATACCGCTCACCGCCCACCTCCTTGAGCAGGACGATCGGCTGCTTCGACGGAAGCTCGACTCGCACGCCGACGATGTCCAGCCGATGCACCGATCTACCTCCTCGCGCAGGTGGGGCAGGGCGGGATGTTGTGACCGGAGCCAGAAAACCCCACAGGGGAGACAGTATCCCCNCATCCGCCCGGCGTCAGCGCGCCCACCGGTTCCGCTGCCCGGCAGGGCACTTCCGCCTCGGCCTCGACCACCCGGTCAGCTCGACCGACCGGCCGCCAGCCGGGACCGCAGCAGGGCCGCATGCAGCCGGACCAGCAAGGCCGCCAGCTCATCGGCGGTCTCCGCCTGCCGCCCGGCGTTGTCCGAGCCGCGCTGGCCCCGCAACGGGGCGGTGGCGGCCTCGATGAGACCAGCCTCACGATCGGCGACCGTTCGGGCGGCCCGCAGATGCCTGGCCTGGACGCCGTGCCCGGCGAGCAGCGCGACCGTGCGCGCGACGAGCAGGGCGTCGGAGTCGTAGTACCCGCCGCCCGCGATCGGGGCGACCAGGCCGTGCCGCTCCAGGTCCGCCAGTTCCTCCTCGTCGAGCCCCACGGCCGCCAGGAGCTCCCGGCGGGACATCCTGACCCTTTCCACCCCCAGGATGGCGTCCAGGCCGGTAGGAGCCGGATGCGGGGGCACCGCGCGGGGACCGGGTCGGTGTACCGGCGTCTCCTCGCGGTCGAGGGAGGCCAGCTCCTCCTTGATCACGCGAAGCGGGAGGAACCGCTCCCGCTGCGCNTGCAGGACGTAACGGAGCCGGGCCACGTCGTCGGCCGAGTACTTGCGGTAGTTCGCGCTCGTGCGAGCCGGCTCGACGAGTCCCTCCGCCTCCAGATAGCGGATCTTCGACAGCGTGATGTCGGCGAAGTCGGCCCGCAGCCGCTCCAGGACCTGGCCGATGTTGAGCACCTTCGCGCCCGAACCGGCCCGGTCCCGACCGGGCCCGTTCGGGCGCGGGGCCGGCGACGCCGCAGCGAAGCCGCTCACCGTGGGTCCCTCCCGCTCACCGCGCCGCTGACCCCCCGTAGCTCGCCCCGGTCAGGAACACCAGTCGGAACTTCCCGATCTGCACCTCGTCGCCGCTGGTCAGCTCGGCGGAGTCGATGCGCTCCCGGTTGAGGTACGTGCCGTTGAGGCTGCCGACGTCACGCACCGAGAAGCCCTTGGTGTAAGGCGAGCGGTGGAACTCCGCGTGCCGGCGCGAGACGGTGACGTCGTCGAGGAAGATGTCGCTTTCGGGATGGCGCCCGACGGTGGTCATGTCGGCGTCCAGCAGGAACCGGCTGCCGGCGTTCGGCCCGCGCTTGACGACCAGCAGCGCCGAACCCGGCGGCAGCGCGTCGACGGCGGCGACGGCGTCGCGCTCCGTCGACTCGTCGACGTGATCGCCCTCGATTCCGGAGAGCGCGGCGGCCAGATTCAACGTCGATGTCTGTTCGGCGGGCCGCTCCGGCGCCACGGGCTCACCCGGACGTACCAGAGGGGACCCGCACCGCGCGCAATACAGCGCGTCGGACGGGTTCTGCTGTCCGCACCTCGTGCAGAACACAGTCGCGTCCGCTTCCTGCCGGGACCCCGCGCGAGCGAGGTTCGCCAGCCGCCTCGGNCGCCGCCGGACAGGCGGCGGGAACGTCTCTACCAGCACTTGCGATGGTGGTAGCCAGACGTCCTCAGCCCACCCCCACCACCGGGATGATCACATGCCGACGGCTGGGCCGTCCACGACCGTGCCCCGGTGCACCCCGAGGCTAGTGCATCGGGGGCACGCTCGTGAAAAGGGTGCGACCCGTGTTGTTCGGCGTGGCGTCACCCACCGCCCGCCATCGGGACACAGCCAGTACCGTCAGTACTCCTTCACGTGCTCTGCGTACTCGCCGGCGTCCAGTAGGCCCTCGATGGAGTCCGTGTCCGTGAACGTGAACTCGACCAGCCAGCCATCCCCGTACGGATCAGAGTTGATCAGCTCGGGTGCGCTCACCAACGCCTCATTACAGGCGGTGATCTCACCGGCGGCCGGGGCGTAGATCTCCGAGACGCTCTTGGTCGACTCGACCTCGCCGAAGGGCTCCCCCGCCGCGGTGGTGGTGCCGACCTCGGGCAGCGTCACGAACACGATGTCGCCCAGCGCCTCCTGCGCGTAGGACGTGATGCCCACCCGGGCCGTGCTCCCGGTGAGCCGGATCCNCTCGTGCTCACGGGTGTACTTCAGGTCGTCCGGGTACACCGGAGATCGCCTCCCCTTGATCCGCATCGCTCCGACCAGCGCCGGCGGGAGCCGTCGTTCCAACCCCGTCGCCAGGCAACCCGCGCGGCGGCGGAGCTATCCGGCCGGGCGAGCGTAGCGGGGGCTGGGAGCGGGTCGCAGCGCACGGATCTCGAGATGCCCGAGGGTCCGGACGCTGGCCTGCGCCCCGTCCCGCGCCGCTACCGTATCGAGCACCCCACCCGGGATCCGCAGCGCCTGGTCGAGGGTGTGGGCATCACCGACCACCCGAAGGACGTAGGGCGCAGCGACCGACCTCCCGTCCACGATCAGCCCGTGCCCCGGCTCGTCGGCGACGTAGGTCGACACGACCGCCCGCACGCCGGCGATCTCGATGGCCTCCGCGCCCGCGTCGCGCAGTTCCTGCAGCGCGTCGACGAGCACCGAGGCGTCGACCGCCCGGTGCGGGTCCCGGATGGTCAGCTCCAGCCCGGGCCCGTCGACCGGCACCGTCCCGGCGAGGATCGCCAGCTCGTCGGCCCGGGCGCGCTCGGCGTCCGCCCCGCCGCCCGACTCGGCGCCCCGCCCGCCGGCCGGCCCCGACGCCCCGCCCGGTGCCGGCGACGCCCCCGGCGATCCCGCCCCGGCTGTCCCGGCCGCCTCTCGGCGCAGGCGCCCCTCCTGCGACGCGAGCGCCCGGTTCTCGGCACCGATCGCGCCGAGGCTGGCAGCGAGCTCGTCCGGGCGGGCCGTGGCCAGGGAGAACGACGGGTCCGCCGAACGCGCCGCGACGACCCCGCCGAATCCGAGCGCGGCCAGCAGGACGAGGGTCACCGCCCGGCTCAGCCGCATCCTCGGCGGCCCCGATCCCGCCCCGGGCTGCGCGGGAGTCGTCGCCCCGGCCACGTCGCCGGTGCCTGGCTCACCCGCAACGGCCTGCGCGGCTCGGGCGACCGCACCGCCGACGGCTGGCTCCCCGTCACCCTCGACCTGCTGGACGCCATCCCCCCCGTCCTCAGCGGATTGCGGATGAGCGGGCTCCGGAACAGCGGGCTCCGCTACGGCGGCCTCCGGGACGGCGGGCTCCGGGACGGCGGGCTCCGGGGGGACGAGGGGCTCCGGGACGGCGGGTTGTGGGACGTCCGGCTCGCCAGCCGTCGACGGCGCCGGGTCCGTGCCAGCGCCGGCAACCGGCTCGGCCGGGGATTCGCCGGCGGGCTCGGGCCGGGAGGGCCGCGCCGCGCTCGCCGTCATCGTCAGAGCCTGATCAGCGCGCGGCGCAGGACCGTCGCGGTCGTGAAGATCCGGATGCCCAGCACGACGACGACCGCCGTCGACAGCGCACCGCCGAGGCCGATCAGGTCGCCGAGCAGCACGAGCAGGACGGCGATCACCACGTTGGAGGCGAACGAGACGATGAACTCACGGTCGTCGAACGTCCGCTCGACGAGCGACCGCGCGGCGCCGAGGGCAGCGTCGACCGCCGCCACGACCGCGACCGGCAGGTAGGGGTCCAACCAGTCCGGAGCGCTCGGTCCCAGCAGCAGTCCGGCCACCACACCCAGCACGAGGGCCAGCAGGGGAATCATGATCCGCTCCGTCGGGCATGACGCAGCACCGGTGACGGCGCCGCGGGCAGGGTCAGGGACGCGGCGATGGACGCCGTCAGTGAGGTCACGGGGGAACCGGGACGGTGGCGCAGCCGGTCGACCACCGCCGACTGTTCCACCCGCCGCACCAGCCGAAGCGGATCACCGACAGCCTCGACCGAGTACGGCGCAAGCACGGGAACGAAATTGATCAGCACGATGTCCCCCGCCGCCCGGATCGCACTGAGCGCCGTCAGCCGCACCCCGTTGATCGCGATCGCCTCGGCCCCGGAGATCCACAGCACGTTCACCAGGTCGGCGAGGTCGTGATCCTGGATGCGCCCCGGGGCGGGTGCGCCCGAGGCGGCCGTCGGCCCGGTCTGGTGCGGGCGGGGGGTACCGGACGCCGACACCCGGGGATCCGCGGCGCCGGAGCCGCCGGCCAGCCGGTCGTTGACGATGATCCGCACGCCGGGGCCCGTCACCGCGGCCGAACCCGTCATGGGACCGAGCGCCGCGACGTCCGCGACGGCGCGAGCCTGGTCGCGCTGGGCGCGGCGGCGCTGTTCGCGGGTCACCGCGAGCTGCGACCGCAGCCGCCCGACCCGGTCCTCGGTGCCCGTCAGGGCCGTGGAGCGCTCGCCGACCTGCGCGCGCAGGATCACCGCGAGCCGGTCTCGGGCGTCGGCGGTCACTGCGGCACGCCGCGCCCCGAGCGCGATCACACCACCGAGCACGGCCAACACCAGGGCCAGGGCCAGGGCTCGCCGCCACCCCCAGCACCCCGCCACCCGGCGCACGCGAGCCGACACGTCGCGAGCCGGCACGTCGCGAGCCGGCACGTCGGTGGATCGCGGGAGTGGGCGATCGAGGAGTGCGGCGAGCTCGGCGGGCAGGGGCTCCAGTGCTCCGGGCAGGCCTCGGGCTGCGGACGTCCCGGGTCGGCCGGCGGGGCAATTCGCCCCTCGCCATGGCCATCCGGTCCGATCCCGCACATTCGGCATTCTGACCGACCGGGAGCTCACCGCCGCCGACCGCGGTGCCACCGCGCGCGCCGTGGCCGGCCGAGAAACCCGTCGACTCGCCGAGTCAGCCTCCAGTAACGGATCGATTACGCAGACGTGCCGAGGGCTGTGTACGATTTTCCAGCCGAAAACCGCGCACAGCCCTCGGCACCATTGCGTCGAATTACCCTGGGCAAGGGTACAGCAGCGCACCGTGCATGGCGGACGGGTGGGATGAGGCGCCGCCGGCACGCAGACGCGGACGGCCCGCGTGGGACGGCCGCGGGAGGCGGCCGCGTGGGAGTCGCGGGGATGGCGGGCACGGGACGACCCGCGGGAGGCGGCCGGTGTGGGAGCCGCGGGAGGCGGCCGGTGTGGAGCCGCGGGGCGGTTCTACGGTGCCTCGACCACTTCGGCCCAGTGGCGCAGGAGCTGGTGGGCCTCGTTCAGGTCGGCCCCCTCGGCCCACAGGTGCGTGACGGCCTCGCTGGGATCGGGCAGCACCAGCACCCAGGAGCCGTCGGGGGAGACGATGCGCACCCCGTCGGTGGTGTCGAGGGTCTGGTCGGCGTCCGGATCGACGGACTCCACGATGCGGCGCATGACCGTGCCCTTCGCCGCCCACGGGGTGGGCACGGAGCGGCGCAGGATGGCGATGGACGGGATCCGGGCGTCGATGGCGGACAGCGTCAGCCGGGTCCGCGCGACGAGGGTCAGCAGCTTCACGAACGCCGCGAGCCCGTCAATGGCGGGGGCGAACTCGCCGACGACGAAGCCGCCCCGGCCGTCGGCGGCAAAGACGACGCCCTCCTCGCGGGCGACGCGGGTCAGCGCCGCCGCCGACAGGGAGGTCCGGCGCACGGTCAGCCCGTGGAAGTGGGTCACCTGGTCGGCCACCCGGGTGGTGGTGACCGGCAGGGCGACCTCGGCGCCCCGGTTCTCGGCGGCCACGAGGTCGAGGAAGACCAGCAGCGCCCGGTCGTCGTCGATGAGGTCGCCGCGCTCGTCGACGATGGCGATGCGCTCGCCGACGTGGTCGAAGCGCACCCCGAAGGCCGCGCCGGAGCTGGCGACCAGGGCGCCGAGCCGGTCGGTCGCCCGCAGGTCGTCGGCGGCGCTGTGGGCCGGGATGATCTCGTCGACCCGCCCGTTGACGGTCAGCACGTCGACGCCGAGCCGGCCGAGCAGGGTGGGCAGCACGAGCGAGGCGGAGCCGCCGGAGGGATCAACGACGATCTTCAGGTCCGCCTCGGCGAGGCCGGCGGTGTCGACCCGGTCGAGCAGGTCCTGGATGTAGAGGTCCAGGGTGCGGGCGGGGAAGCGCAGGTCGCCGATCTCGCCGGGGAAGGCGCGGCGGAAGTCCTGCCGGGAGAAGACCCGGTCGAGCTTGCGCTGGGCGGCCGGGGACAGGTCGTCGCCGTCGGCGTCGAGGAAGAGGATGTCGATGCGTTCCGGGTCGCCGGGGGCGGTGCGCACCATGATCCCGCCGGCCGCGTTGGAGGAACGGACGTCGAACCGGGTGACCGGCATCGGCGACACCTCGAGGTCGCGGATGTTGATGGCCCCGGCGGTCAGCGCGCTGATGACGGCCCGCTTGAGGGCGCGGGCGGCCCGGGAACCGTCGCGCGCCGTGGTGACGGTGGCACCCTTCTTCAGGGTGGTGGCGTAGGCGCCGGCGATGCGGACGACGAGCTCGGGGGTGATCTCGGCGTTGATCAGCCCGGACACGCCGCGCGGGCCGAACAGGGAGCGCTGGCCGCGGGACTCCCAGATGACCGAGGTGTTGACGACCGCGCCGGCCTCGATCGTCTTGAACGGGTAGATCTTCACGTCGTGGGAGACGAACGCCTCCTCCCGCACGACGCACTCGTCGCCGATGACGGCGCCCTCCTCGATCCGGGCCGCNCGCAGCACGTCGGTGCTCTTGCCGATGACGCAGCCGCGCAGGTTGGTCTGCGGGCCGATCAGCGCGTTGTCCTGGACGATCGCCCGGTGCAGGAAGGCACCGCTCTTGACCAGGACGTTGCTGCCGAGCACGGTGAACTCCCGCAGCTCGGCGCCGGCCTCCACCTTGCTGTAGTCGCCGACGACGAGCGGGCCCTTGAGGATGGCGTCGGGATGGACCTCGGCGTCCTCGCCGACCCACACGCCGGGCGAGACCTCGAACCCGTCGATCTCCACGTCGACCTGCCGGTTGAGCACGTCGGCCTGGGCGCGCAGAAAGCTCGCGATGGTGCCGACGTCCTCCCAGTAGCCGGCCGCGACGTAGCCGAACACCGGCGCGCCGGCCTCGACGAGGCGGGGGAAGACGTCGCCGGACCAGTCGACCGCCTCGCCGGGCGGCACGTGCGCGAGGACCTCGGGTTCCATCACGTAGATCCCGGTGTTGACCGTGTCGGAGAAGACCTGCCCCCAGGTCGGCTTCTCCAGGAAACGCTGGATGCGCCCGTCCTCGCCGGTGATGACGATGCCGAACTCCAGCGGGTCGGGCACCGACTTGAGCGCCACGGTGACCAGGGCGCCCTGGCGACGGTGGAAGGCGACGAGGTCGGTGAGGTCGATGTCGGTCAGCGCGTCCCCGCTGATGACGAGGAACGCCTCGTCACGCAGGGCGTCCTCGGCGTTCTTCACGCTGCCGGCGGTGCCCAGCGGGGTCGTCTCCGTCGCGTACGACAGGTGCATGCCGAGCTCGTCGCCGGCGCCGAAGTAGGTGCGGATCATCGAGGCCAGGAACTGGACCGTCACGACCGTCTCATCGAAGCCGTGCCGCTTGAGCAGCCGCAGCACATGCTCCATGATCGGCCGGTTGACGACGGGCAGCAGCGGCTTGGGCAGGTTGGCGGTCAGGGGACGCAGCCGGGTGCCCTCGCCACCCGCCATGACGACGGCTCTCACCGCTTACCTCCCGCTCTCGCCGGCCCCGGGGTGGGCGCCGGTCGGGTCGTGGGCGCCGGTCGGGGGCTGGCCGCCGGTCCGGGTGTGGGCCCGGTAGCGCCGGGCGAGCTGGCCGGCCTGCACGAAGTAGAGCAGGCCGGACCACCAGTACAGGGCAGTACCCCAGATCGCGAACGCCCAGCCGAGCGGGCGGGCCGCGGTCGCCAGCCACGAGTCCCCGGCGGAGAGCAGCAACAACGGGAAGGCGTAGAGCAGGTTGAACGTCGCCGCCTTACCGAGGTAGTGCACGGGCAGGGCGACACCCACGCCGATGCGGCGCAGCAGCGGTGGCAGGGCGAGCAGCGCCACGTCCCGGGCCAGCAGCAGGACGGCGAGCCAGATCGGCACGATGTCGCGCACGGTCAGCGCGATGATCGTGGAGAGGATGTAGAGGCGGTCGGCGAGCGGGTCGAGCAGCACCCCGAGGCGGCTGGTCTGGTTGAGCGCGCGGGCGAGCTTGCCGTCGAGGTAGTCGCTGACCCCGGCGAACGCGAGGATCCCCAGCGCCGCGCCGTCCGCCTCCGGCCCGAGCACCAGCCAGAGAAACACCGGCACTCCGAGCAGCCGCAGCGCCGACAGCGCGTTGGGGATCGTCCACACCCGGTCCGGCGGCGCCGGCTCGGACGCCGTGGGCTGCGGGGTGGGCGCGGTCATGCGACGTCCCTCCTCCACCGGCGCTTCGACCGGCTCGGCGGCAGGTGCCGCGAGGTGCGGTGAGCGGCCGCCCACCGCGCCCGGTGCGCCCGCGGGTCCCGCCGCGGGCACGGCGCCGCCCGGGGCCGCCCGGTCGCGCGCGGGCGCCCGATCGGCAGTCCGGACAGGGCTGACGCTAGCGGATGGCCGTCGCCACCGGACCGTCGGACCCGGCGGCGCCGCCCGGCGCCGTCAGTGGATGCGGCCGACCTTGTAGGTGGAGCTGTAGATGGGACGCAGCGAGACGACGCCGCCGGTCTGCGGCGCGGCCCACATGTAGCCGTTCCCGGCGTAGATGCCGACATGGTAGATGTTGCCCGGGGTGCCGTAGAAGATCAGATCGCCGGGCTGCTTGCCGGACTGCGGCACCTTGGTCGAGACGTTGTACTGCCCCTGCGCGGTGCGCGGCAGGGACCGGCCGAGCTGCTTGAACACGTACTGGACCAGGCCCGAGCAGTCGAAGGAGTAGGGCCCCTCGGCGCCCCACACGTACGGCTTGCCCTTGTTCAGCGAGGCCAGGTAGACGGCCTTCTCGCCGATCGAGCTGCCCGGGATGACCGTGGGGATGGCCTGGTCGATGACCGACCCGGAGCCGGATCCACCGAGGCCGGCCGCGCCGCGCAACGGGCTGGTGATCGTCACGGTGGCGGCGCCGGCGAGAGAGGGCCGCAGCGCGTTCGATCCGTCGAAGACGGCGGTGATGGTCGTGGTGGACAGCAGCCGGGCGGTGATCTGGGCGGTCCCGTTGGCGTCGGTGTGCAGGCGCGTCGAAGTCTGCCACTGCGGCCCGTTCACGACCACGATGCGAACGTCCTGACCCGACAGGGGGGCGCCGCTGTCGGCCTCGGTGGCGCGCACCGTCAGCACGACGGGGGTGTTCGGCGCGACGGCCGACTTGTCCGCGGTGATGGAGACGTTGGTGAAGACCGGGTCGTGGTCGGCGATCGCGGTGGCCAGCGGCGCGAGGGTGCGCGCCCTGGTCAGGTCGCCGACGGCCCCGTGCCCGCCGACCATCGCGGCCTCGTGGATCGGCGTCGCGCCCGCGTCCAGGGAGGCCGCACCGTCGGTCCCGCCGGGCACGGTCGCGGCGAAGGCGGCCGTCGACGCGGCGAGCGTCCCGGTCGTGAACGCGGCGATGGTGGCGGCCCGCCGGGGCGGGGGGGTGGTACGGCGGCGGACCGCGCCGGAGCCTGAGGAGGTATGGGGCGCCGGCGGCCGCTGGCGGCTGCGGACGAACTGTTCCCAGTCCTCCGGCAGCCAGGCCATACCACGACGGGGCAAGGCGTGTCCTTCCCGTGCGCCTACGAGGTGAGCTGCCGGGATTCGGGCCGGGGAGCCCGGTGCCGGCCGCGCGGACCTATCGGCTCCACCCCTGGGAGCGGCGCCGCCTGCGGCAACCGCCTCCAGGACCATGGGTCCCCCGCGCCTGCCCCGACATACTCGGAGGGGTCGCCGAACCGGGGGCAGGACTAGGCGCATCGGTCCGACGGGTATCGCTGTTCGCATGGCACGTAACCAGCACCGCCTATTCCAGGCATCGATGAACGGCCGGAACAGAAGTGCTGTCGATGACCATAATGGACATACCAGCAGGGTCGGCAACCACCCTGAACCCAACGCTCGGACACGCCATCGGAAAGCGCCCGCCCCTCAGCAAGTCGTGCCCCCACGCTCACTTCTCGTGACGACGACCGGGTGGCGGCACCCCTCGACCCGCGCCTTCGTGACAGTCGGCTCGCCACACACAACCCTCCGCCTACCGTTCCGCGCCTCGAGTGACGCTGCGCAGGTGATCCAGCGAGCCACCCCGGGGCAGCCGGAATCGGGGTCCCCACCGGTTCCGCGAACCGCGGGAAAGGCGTCGTTCCGGGACCGGACGGGCGGCACGCCACCCCCTTGCCGGACGCCGTGCGCACAACGAAGGACGGACGTCGCCGCGCGCCGCGCGGCGCGCGGTGAAAAGCGGAACGGTCAGCCGCCGGATCGACCCGGGGGAATTCCCTGACCTACCCGCACAGCCACCACGGGGACGGCCGGCGCCGCCGGATCAGGGAATTCCCTGACCCACGCCCACACCCGCCGCGGGGACGGCCGGCGCCGCCGGGACCGCACCGCGGGTACCCGTCGGGACGGGTACCCCCGCCGCCGGCGGGGCGGCACCCGAACTCGCGCCCGGCGGCACCAACGTGCCAGCGCGCACCGTCGACGGGGGAACGGTCGAAGGGGGAACCGCGGCGGCGCGGGCGGGTGNAACGGCAGCCTGAGCAGGCGGGACGGCGGGCGCACCGGGAGCGGGACCGGCGAAGGTGTCCGCGTGCGCGTAGACCACGACGTTGTTGAGGTAGTGCTTGGTCTTGTGGTCGAAGGCGCCGCCGCAGGTGATCAGGCGCAGCTCCGGACGGGTTACCGGCCCGTAGACCCGCTGGCTCGGGAACGCCGCTTTCGACACGTCCTCCTTGCGGTCGACGATGAACGCCTGGGCGGCTCCGGTCCGCCCGGCGACCTCGATTCGGTCGCCGGGGACGAGCTGGGGCAGGCGGTAGAAGACCGCCGGCCCCGTGGTGGAGTCGTAGTGGCCGACGAGGACAGCCGGCCCGATGCCACCCGGCGCGGGACCGCGGTCGAACCAGCCGACGTCGCCCCACGCCTTCGGCACCGCGATCGAGCCGTCCGGGCTCAGACCGAGATGGGTGATCGGCGCGTCGATCCCGATCCGCCGGATACGCAGCCGGGCGGGATCGTTGATGACAATCACCGGCTGCTCGACCAGCACGGGCGGCAGGCCCGTCGTGGGGCCCGCGGGAGCCGGTGGGGGCGGCGGCGGGACGTCTGGCAGGTCGGCCACCACATCCGTCCCGGAACCGCCGCGGACGGCGTCGAGTGCCGGTTCCGCCAGGCGGAATCCGCTGCCGACAATGAGCACCAGGCCCACGAGGAGCAGC
Organism: Frankia sp. CpI1-P; assembly: GCF_001421075.1. Taxonomy (NCBI): domain Bacteria; kingdom Bacillati; phylum Actinomycetota; class Actinomycetes; order Frankiales; family Frankiaceae; genus Frankia; species Frankia sp. CpI1-P. The sequence goes on from NZ_LJJX01000005.1 coordinate 32,331, forward strand.
CCGCGCCACAGCAGGGGACGCCGCGCGGCGGCGGCGACGGGGACCGGTCCGATGGCAGGCTTCCGGTGGCCGTCGTTGGTCTCGCCTTCCACAGTCCCTCCCGCCCGGTCCGCGCGCCGCTGGCCGTCTACCGCTCGCGCCGCCGGTTCCGCCTGCACCCCGGCCACAACCCCTTCACTGACCGTTACTGTAGCGAGCAAGCCGACCACAATCGGTGATCCTGCATCGACAACCCGGAGGCCGGCCGCCGGCAGCGCCCGCCATCCCGGTCGAGGGCGGGACAGACCGTGAAATCCAGCCGGCCAGGCGGTTCTCGCGCCGGCCGGACCGGTCGCACCACGCCCGGCCCGCTTGACGCGCATCTCCACACGCAGTCGCTATGGTGTCACTCGCAGTGACATTTTGATCACCGTAAGTGAGAGAGGGGACCAGATGAAGAAGGGTATGGGCCGGAGCGCCGCCGTTCTCGCGATGTCGAGTGCAGCGAGCGTCGCCCTCACCTTCGGGCCCGGCCTGGCCGCCGCCCACGCCGTCGACGACAGGAACAACAACAACCGTTGCGACGACAAGAAGGACGACGGTTGGGACATCTTCGGCGACAAGGGCGGCAAGGACGGCAAGGACGGCCGCGACCACAAAGACGGCATCGACAACAAGGACGGCATCGACAACAAGGACGGCGGTAACAGGCTCGACGGCGACAGGCTGGGCCGCGCCGACAACCTCGACGGCAACCGGGACAACGGCAACCGGGACGGCCTGGACGACGGCAAGGACGGCCGGGACCAGGACAAGGACGGCCGGGACCAGGGCAAGGACGGCCGGGACGGCGACTGGTTCAACTGGGATGACAAGGACAAGGACAAGAACCGCGACTGCCCGGTCGGCGTCGGCGCCGGCGTCGTCGCCGGCGTGGGTGTCGGCGGTGTCGGCGGTGTCGGCGGCGCGGGTGTCGGCGGCGTCGGCGGCGGCCCGGGCGGTGTGGCCGCCGGTGGCGGCGGCATGGCCGACCGCGGATCCTCGCCCCTGCTCCCGCTGGCCGGTGCCACCGTCGGCGCCCTGCTGATCGGCGCGGGGGTGGCTCGGCGGCGCGCCCAGGGCGCGGCCTGACCCTTCCCTGTCGCGGCCGACAGCCGCACGGACACCCTCGTGGGTGACGGCCTCGGCCTGGTCCCACGCGGGGCCCGCACACGAGGGTCGGGGGTCGGGGGTCGGGTCGACGCTGACGCGGCCCCCGGTCACCACACCGGGTCGCCGATACGGTAATGTTGCCGTTGTACGGGACGTGGCGCAGCTTGGTAGCGCACCAGACTGGGGGTCTGGGGGTCGCAGGTTCAAATCCTGTCGTCCCGACACGGGTGAGGGGTGAGGTGTGTCTGCGGAGAGCGCAGACCGGGGCCTCACCCTTTATTCATTGCTCGGCTTCGCCTCGCGGGGCTAGGGGGAGCTTCGCTCCACCCTCGCGCTCCCCCTCCCCTGGCGGGATCGGCCGCAGACGATGGTCGGTGGCTTTGGGGGGCGCTCTGCTTCGGCTGATTCTCGGGCCGGCATGTGCGGCAGCCTCGGGGCCGCTCCGTCCCACGGCGACACAAGGCCGCTGAACATCGCCGAAAACGACAGCCCGACCCCCAGCCTGCCAGGCGTGGCACCCTCCTGTAGTCGTCCTGCGTACGACAGGTTTGCGATCAAAGTGGCTGTTTCAGGTGCGGAGTGCGTCGCGAAGGTGCGCCGCGAGGGTCTGGGCGCTGTGTCGCAGACGCGATGGGTCCGGCCCGACGGCGAGCAGCGACCGGGACGCGGAGGCGAGAACGCGATCGGGACAATCGGCGAAGCACGCCGCGACTGTCGCGGGTGTGGCGCCCTGGGCGCCGACTCCCGGTGCGAGGAACAACCCGTTCATCGCGCGGAGATCGAAGTCCGTCGGAGGTCCGTGCGTGGGGCCGAACACCGATCCGATCGGGCCGACGCGGCCAGGCGCGAGGCGGTTGTTCTCGGCGGCGATGTTGGCGACCAGGTGCTGTTCGACCGTCACGGTGTCCGCGTGGCGGGCGCTCTGGAGGGCGCGGCCCTCAGCGTTGGATGACCGGGTGACGACGAACACGCCGGCATCACTGGCCACGGCTCGATCCAGGATCGGTTGCATCGCCGCGAAACCGAGATATGGGGTGACGGTGATCGCATCCACCGGAATCCCCGCGTCAGGTCCAAGGTAGGCCTCGGCGTAGGCCTGACTGGTCGAACCGATATCTCCCCGTTTCGCGTCGAGGAGAACCAGCAGACCCGCGCCGCGGCACGACTCGACGAGGCGGGCCAGGCTACGAATTCCTCGCCAGCCATGCCGTTCGTAGAAGGCGGCCTGGGGCTTCACGACGCCCACCGCCCCCACCGAGGCATCGAGGACGATGTCGACGAAACGCTCCAGACCATCCGGAGTGTCCGGCAGACTCCACCCGGTCAACAGATCACCCGACGGGTCAAGCCCGAAGACGAGCGGTCCATACCTACCCACTGCCGTACGGACCCGATCAGCGAAAGGCGCACTGGACGACCCCGGCAGCCCGAACCCGACCGATCCCGCCTTGGACACCAACGACATGGGCACGATCGTGACCCATTCCGTCCGCACGCGCCAGAGCCGGTCCGCCGCCGTTGGGAGAAGCCCAAGCGGGTAGCCAAGCCGGCGGACAAGTGCGGGCGCCAGCGGAGCCCACGTCCAGGCCGGGCCGACGGGGCGGATGGGGCTGGACATGGGCGGACGGACCGGGCCGACCTTGCAAGGCGTTCACGGACGGCGGCGGACGAACGGTCCGGCTTTGGAGGAGAAGGCGGCCCCAGGACGGACTCTCGGCCTGCCGAGCTGGGACCAGACTGGGACCAGACTGGGACCNCACGCTCTACGCATCGGCTCACGAGGGGCTACATCACGCACGCCTGAGGGTGCACGTGCCCGCGCATATCGTGCAATACATCCGCAGACCGGGGCCTCACCCTTTATTCATTGCTCGGCTTCGCCTCGCGGGGCGAGGGGGAGCTTCGCTCCATCCTCGCGCTCCCCCTTCCCCGGGCGAGATCGGTGGGGACCCGTGGTCGGGGGCCTTCTGGTGGTCCTCGCTTCATCCCCACGGTCTCCCTCCCTGGCGGGATCGGTGGGGATAAGGACGGATGTGATCGAGTAGGTTCGGGACTTTTGGGATCTCTGCATCTGTTACTTGCGGGCCGCTGGGACTGGCGTGTGTCCGGGGTTGGGTTTCGGGACACACAGGGGGGTTCCCGTGACCGGGTCGTCGATGATCACCGACTGGATTCCGAAGACTTTCTGGACCACGTCGACTGTCACGATCTCCTGTGGCGGGCCGGCGGCGACGATCTGGCCTTCTCGCATGGCGATGAGGTGATGGGAGTAGCGGGCTGCTTGGTTCANGTCGTGGAGGACCAGGATGACCGTCCGGTTCTGCCGGTCGTTGAGCTCGCGGAGCAGGCCGAGGACCTCGAGCTGGTGCGCGATGTCCAGGAATGTGGTCGGCTCGTCGAGCAGCAGGATCGAGGTGTCCTGCGCGAGCACGAGTGCGATCCATACCCGTTGGCGTTGGCCGCCNGAGAGCTCGTCCACCGGTCGGTCGCGTAGATCGGAGGTGCGGGTGAGTCTCAGCGCCTCCTCGACCGCCTGCTCGTCGGTGACGCTCCATTGCCGACGGAACGTCTGGTGGGGATACCGGCCTCGCGAGACGAGTTCTTCGACGGTGAGGCCTTCGGGAACCGTCGGGCCCTGCGGGAGCAGTCCGAGTCGCTTGGCGATCTCTTTGGAGCGCTGCGCGTGGATCGACTTCCCGTCGAGGAGAACGGTGCCGCTCAGGGGCATCAGCAGCCTGGCGAGTCCGCGGAGCAACGTCGACTTACCGCAACCGTTGGCGCCGACGATCGAGGTGATGAGTCCCGGGGGAAACGTGGTCTGGAGGTCCGTCACGACAGGTGAGCGGCCATACCCCAACGACACATGGTCGACGCCCAGTGCGTGCTCGTTCATCATCATCCCATCCTGGATTCGCCCCTGACCAGCAGGTACAGCAGGTACGGAGCTCCCAGGACGATCGTCACGTAGCCCACGGGAAGCTGCGAGGGCTCGAGGACGCGCTGGGCTGCGTAGTCGGCNAGCAGGAGCAGTAGACCTCCGACACCCATCGCGGTCGGGATGGACGCGACGCTCGCGGTGCCGGTTATCCGACGGGCGATGTGCGGGCTCACGAAGGCCACGAAACCGATCGGACCGGTGACCGACACAGCCACCGCGGCGAGTAACGCGGCGAGGCTGACAGTGGTCAGCTGCAGCCGGCGGATCGGGACACCGAGCGCGGCACCGAGGTCCTCTCCGAGCTGGAGGGTGTTCAACTGGCGGCCGCAGGCGAGGATCGCCGGGGTCAGTAGGGCGAGTGTGCCCGCGGCGATGGCGACTTTGGGCCAGGTGGTCGCGCTCGTGCTTCCAACGAGCCACTGCTCGGCCAGGGCGAGCCGGTCCCGCTCGACNGCGTTCGCCGTCGTGATCAGGTAAGTCACGACCGCGTCGATGAGCGTGTTCAGGCCGATGCCGATGAGGATGAGCCGATACATCGAAAGATCACGCCGCACGCCGAGCACGGCGATGACGAGCAGCGCAGCCATGGCCCCTGCGAACGCCCCGACGGGCAGCATTGCCGTCGGAAGCCCGCGCAGGATCATCCACACGGCGACCACCGCCGACCCCTGGGTGACGCCGATGATGTCGGGTGCGGCCAGGGGATTGCGCGTCAGGGTCTGGAACACCGCGCCGGACAGGGCCAACGCGGCTCCGACGAGCACGCACATCAGCACGCGCGGCAGGCGATGGTCGCGGATGACCAGGATGTCGATGGAGTCGCCGCGGCCGGCAATCGCCTCCACCGTGCGGTTCAGCGGCACCATGTACTCCCCGTACGCGGTGGTGAGAATGACTGCCGCCGTGGTGGCTGCCAGCACCACGAGAAAAAGGATCACCGCACGGGTGCCGACCTGCCGGGAGAACTCCGGCCGGGTGATGCGGACCGGGACCCGCCGCATCACAGGGTCCGTATTCTGCGCCGGCTGACAAGGTAGAGAAACAGGGGGGCGCCGATGGCCGAGATCACCAGTCCGGTCTGGAACTCGGTCGGGCGCTCGATGACCCGTCCGATCACGTCGGTTCCCAGGACGAAGGCCGCTCCGGTGAGCGCGGACAGCGGCAGCAGCCATCGATAGTCGTCGCCGACGATGGTCCGCAGCGCGTTCGGCACCGCAAGGCCCACGAAGGCGATCGGCCCCGCTGCGGCCACCGACGCACCGGCCAGCAGGACAACCGCCACGATGGCCGCCACCTTCGTCACGCCGACCCGTTGTCCCAGGGTTCGCGCGACATCCTCCCCGAGCGACAGGGCATTCAGGGACCGCCCGAGCGTCAGGGCGACGGCCAACCCCAGCGCGACCATGGGCGCGGTTGNGGCGACGACCTTGATACCGCGGCCACCGACGTTCCCGATCACCCAGAACTGAAAGCCTTCCGCCACCTCGGGATTCAGGAACGTGATGATGCCCGTCACCGCGCTGCAGAGCATCGCGGTGATGACGCCGGCCAGCGTGAGGGTGACCNGAGTCGGCCGGCCGCGGGCCAGGACAGATATCACGAACGCCGTGACCGACGCGGCCAGCGCACCGGGAAACGCGAACCACACATACTCCCCGGGCCGCACCGCCCCGAACACACTGATACCGATCACGACGCTCAGCGCGGCACCGGCGTTGATGCCGAAGATACCCGGGTCGGCGAGCGGGTTGCGGGTGAGTCCCTGCACGAGGGTGNCGGCGACCGCGAAGCCGATCCCCACTTCCATGGCCACAAGTACCCGCGGCCCACGGAGGTCGCGGACGATCATGTCCTGTTGCGTGCCCGTGTAGTGAAAGAGGGCGTGGACGAACTGGTCCCAGCCGACCGGAGCGGCGCCCACCCGCAGGCTCACCACGACGGTGAACACGAGCAACACGACGCTTACGACCGCCGTGAGACGACGTCGTAGAGCGAGGTGCGTCGTCGTCACGCCGCTGCCGGTCGACCGAGGTCCAGCGACTGTCGTCATTGTGCAGCGGCTATCGTCATCGATCGATGGTGGCGGAGCCCGCGGTGGCGAGNACGTCCCGGCAGCCCCGCACCGTCGCTCGCCGCCAGCTCCGCCGAATCCCGTCCTCGCCCGGCGGCCGCTGGTGCGCGGACTCCTCGAGATGGTCCAGGCAGGCGAGCTGGGATCGGATCATGCCGGCCAGATCGGCCGAGCCGCCACGCGCGAGGGCGAGGCGCAACGGGACGACCGTCATCAGCTCGGCGACGAGCCGGGTCGGGGTGGCGAGCCATTCCTCGGCGGCCTGCCGGCCTGCTTCGGTGAGGAAGTAGCTGTGCAGGCCCGCGCCGTCGTACCGGGCGGCCCGGTCGGTCCTGGTGATCGCGCCCCGGGCCATCAGGATGTCGACCGCCTGACTGAGGACGTCGGACCGGCTCAGCTGCCCGGGGGACGGCAGCGGAAGATACCGTCCGACCATTCCGGCCGGTGCGAACGCGAACATCAGTTCCCGATACGTCCAGCCGTCGTCCGGTCTGGTCGCCAGCAGGGCCAGAACGCACGACTCGGTGGTGCTCATCGCCTGCGTCCGGTCCCAGGACATTCCCGCTGCCGGCGGCAGCGGGAGGTCCGCGGCCTGCCCCCGGAAGACCACCGCGATCCGCAGATCCGGACCGGTGTTCACCGCGGAGGAATGAACAATGTCCGGTCGGAACAGGACGGCGTCGCCCACCGCGTAGCCCGCCACGTCCCAGCCCTCGTCCGCCACCTGAACGGGTCCGACACCGTGACTGGTCCGGGGATACCGATCCGCGCGTTCCCGGTGTGAACCGGTGTGGAAGGCGAGTGATCCCTCACAGGGCCCGATGTCCGTCAGCGGCACCCAGAGATCGAAGTGATCGCCCGGCCCCCCGATTCCGGCGTCCTGCCAGCCGTCCGCATGACCGATCCATTCCGACCGGTCGGGCGAACTGGCGTCCGGGACCTTCAGGAACGCCGCGGTGTTGGCCCAGAGCAGGCTGGGGCGACCCCACAGGTCCTCGACCACCCGCCGGATATGACCGTCCTGGACCAGGGGCAGGAACACCAGCTCGTCCCGGTACCAGGTGGTCACCCCGGAACCGTTGCGATGGCGCCGGGCGTCCTCGACCCCGCCGGTCCAGCGGACCCGGTCGGCCCCCGCCGGCGACGGCTCGACCAGGCCTTCCGCCTGCAGCGCGGCCACCAGCGGCTGGCGGACCCGCCGGACCAGCTCCGCCGGGAGCACCTGCCGGCCGATCAGCCAGCCGTCGCGCTCCAGCGAACCGTCGCGATCCGGCGAGCCCATCCGCGCCGAGAAGCCGGCCTCGACGCCCGGCGCCTCGATGTTCATCCCACGACCACGGACGCCGCACCCGGTACCAGGGAGCCGGAACCGCCGACCGCGGTCAGCTTCGCGTCGGCGGGCGAGGCCATCAGCGCCTGCGCCAGCTTGGGCGCGACAGGGGCGCAGCCCGTGCTGAAGACCGTGGGCGGAGTCGTCTGGTACTCGGTCTCGGCGGGCGCGAACGTCGCCTTGTCCGCGAGCTTCACGGTGGTTCCGCCCGCGGCTATCTTGATCGTCCCATCCGGCTTGCTGGTTCCAGGGGTCGGGGACACCGACCAGCAGAGCTTGTTCGCCGCCGGATCCACCGCGAGATGGGCGCGACCGCCGCTCCCCAGCGCGGCGTGGAACTCCTTGACGTGGAACGCGTCGGCGATCTCGTCCAGGAGGAACGAGACGCCGATGGGCCCGGTGTCCGTGAACGACTTCGCGACTGACACATGCCCGCTCTTGACGGCGGGGAGGTTCGCGAACAGCGGATTCGCCTTGAACACATCCAGATCCGAGGAGCTCATGCCCGCCGACTGGACCAGCACACCGTCGACGCCGCTAAGCGCCGGCAGCGTCTCCATGCTCAGATCCGTGCTGTAGCACGGCTTCGGCTTCTTGTCGTCGAGACAGCCCGCGTCATAGTCCGNCGCGGTCGCCTGGTAGTTCTCGATGCCGAGGTCCCGGACGTAGGTCCAGGCCAACGGCAGGTACTTGTTGACCACCTCGTAGGCGCTGGTCGATTCCGTTTCCACCACCGCGAGCGACTTGCCGCGCAGCAGGCCTTTCAGGGCACCTTCCTGCAGGTCGACGGTCGCGGTGATGGCGTGCGCCTTCTCCGTCGCCCCGACCGGACTCGCGGCCGCGTGCAGCCAGTTGCGCCAGGTCGATCCCGCCGATCCGTCCGCACTGATCGGTGGATTCGGCTGAACGAACNCCACCACCTTGCCGACCTTCCCGATCGTCGTCATGACGTCGGGGTCCTCCGCGCCCATGAGGATCACGTCAGGTCGACACTTGGCCAGCGCGTCGATGTTGAAGACCGTGCCGTCGACGCGCTGTCCCAGGTCGATGATCCCGTCCAGGTACTTGGCAAGGAGCGGAACGTATTTCGGACTCGCCCACAGCGAGCAGGCCGGCTTCTCACCGACGGCGATCAGGGTTTCCATGGCGATGGGATTGTCGGTGGCGACACGCTGCTTCGGCGCGGCGGGACTGGCCGAGGCGGAGGTTGCCGGAGACCCGCCGGAACCGGAACTGCCGCACGCGGCCAGGCCGACCGCCATGCCAACGGCGAGAATCGACCATCCACGTCTCCTGAAACTGCCCACTACACGACCCTTCCTGGTGTCGACAGACATCACCTCGGCAGCGCGATGACACGGCCGGCTGTCTGCGGCCGCCGTTGAAAGCGCCACCCGCCCGGGATCCTGAACCTCACGGAAATGCTCNGGCGGCGCGCACTCCCTCCAGAGTGGCCTGATCTTTGATTTCGGGCACGGCGGTAGCCCGCGCGAACTTTGCGACGTGNCCACGGGACGAGGCGAGGCTGAACCCACCAGGATCTCCCGTGATCCTGGGTCGNCACCTGTCCGGGCAACGGAACTGTACTCCCAGCAGAGACGCGGATGCGACGGTTATCAGCAGAATTTTCCGTATCTGCGGCAGCAGTCGACAGATACGACCGTATGGAGTAGGTCTCTCACTTCAGGTCGCCGGGCAGCCAGCCATGCGTCGGACGCCGCGATCCACTACTGGGAATCGCGTCGTTACTCCACGCTCCCGGCAACCGCACTACGCACACTGGCCAGTTACCAGTCCGGCACAGAACTCGGATATGAACTCCGGTGTCCGCCGGAGGCGGAGATTCCCAGCTACACGTGGTGGACGCCCGGCCCACCGCGGTCTCTCTACGACTTTCCGTAATGCCTCGTTCACGTCCGACGCGGTGGTGTCCCGTCGCACCGGTACCGTCCGCACGAGCACGAGGTGGACGACGGGTCGACGCACGGGAGGCCGGCATGCGGTACGGGTGCCCACGGCGCGCAACCAGCCGAGGCGCGGACTCGTGGCGCGGGAACGGCTGGACGGCCAGCTCGGCGACGGCGCCCGGGCCGACAGCCAGGACATCGTGGCCAGTGGCTACGCGGCATACGCGATCGTCCAGCCCTCCTGAACCATCGGCAGCAATGGGCAGCAATGGCAGCGATGGCCGAGACGCCTGTAGAAGAGACAGGTAGCGCCGCTGCCCCGCACGCTCGGCACCGGACCCGGACCCGCTACAGGAGCCGTACCCGCCACAGGAGACAGACCTTGACCACCGGCCCCACCATCGGACTCGGGACCCGCCTCGCCGCCCGCGTCATGCGCGCGGGTTTCACCCTCGTCGGCAGCCCGTCGAAGTCCCTGCGGTTCGCCACCCAGGCGGTCGCCGACCCCGAGACCGTCACGGTGCCGACCCGGCACGGCCCCGTCCGCTGCCTGCTCTACCGGCCGCCCACGGGCACCGGGCCTCGCCCACCCGTGCACGTGCAGCTACACGGCGGCGCGTTCATCGTCCGCAGCCCCGAGCAGGACGACCATGTCTGCCGCTACCTCGCCTCCGACGTCGGCGCCGCGGTCCTCGTCCCCGACTACGACACCGCCCCCAAGGTCGCCTACCCCGTCGCCGAGCACCAGGCGTACGACGTCGCCGCCTGGGCCCACGCCCACGGTGCCGAGCAGGGCTGGGACGGCGGACGGCTGTCCGTCGGTGGCTACAGCGCCGGCGCGAAGCTCGCGATCAACGTCGTCCAGCAGGCCCGCGACGCCGGGGCGTTCCTGCCGGTCGCCCTGGCCGTCGGCTACGGCGTCACCGACGTCGGCCTCGACCCGCACGCCCGCACCTCGCCGAAGAGGCGCCCCGCCATCGGCCCGCGGCTGCTGCGGCTCGTGCAGCACGTCTACTTCCCCGACCCGGCCACCCGCGCCGAACCCCTCGCCTCGCCCGCGCTCGCCCCGGACCTCGCCGGTTTCCCGCCAACCCTGGTCACCACCGGCGGGCTCGACTCCCTCGAAGCTGACGGCCGGATCTTCGCCGAGAAGCTTCGCGCCACCGGGGCCGACGTCACCTATCACTGCTTCCCCGACGTCGACCACGGCTATACCCACAAGCGGCCGGTCGAGACGGCCCGCGAGGCGATCACCGGACTCGGCGACCACCTCGCCCGCGCCTACGCCGCAGCCAACCCGGAAAAGCCTGGCTGAGGCGCCCCGCCGAGCGGCCGACGCGTGCACCGGGCGCCTGTGCCCGCCGGATCAGCCGGATCAGCCGGATCAGCCGGCGGTGGGGCTGCGGCGGTCGCCGCGTTCGCGGACGCGGACGGAGATGGCGATGGGCGAGCCGGCGAAGCCGAAGTCCTCGCGCAGGCGGCGTTCCAGGAAACGGCGGTAGGCCGGCTCCAGGAAGCCGGTGGTGAACACCACGAAGCGCGGGGGACGCACGCCTGCCTGGGTGGCGAACAGGATCTTCGGCACCCGCCCACCGCGCGGGGGCGGCGGGGTGGCGCCGACGACCTCGCCGAGCCAGGCGTTGAGCCGGCCGGTCGGGATCCGGGTGCCCCAGGATTCCAGCGCGGTGCGCAGCGCCGGGGCCAGCCGGTCGGTGGCCCGCCCCGTGCGGGCCGAGACGTTCACCCGCGGGGCCCAGGCGATCCGGCCGAGGTCGCGGTCGATCTCCCGTTCGAGGGTGAGCCGGCGGTCCTCGTCGACGAGGTCCCACTTGTTGAAGGCGAGGACGAGCGCCCGGCCGGCCTCGATCACCATGGTGATGATCCGCTGGTCCTGCTCGGTGAGCGGCTCGTCCGCGGCGAGCAGGACGATGGCGACCTCCGCGGCCTCCAGCGCCCCCGCGGTGCGCAGCGACGAGTAGTACTCGGCGCCGGACGCCTCGCGGATCCGCCGGCGCAGCCCGGCGGTGTCGATGAACATCCACTCCTCGCCGCCGACGGTGACCAGCTCGTCCACCGGATCGCGGGTGGTGCCGGCCACGTCGTGCACGAGCGAGCGGCGGCTGCCGGCGATCTTGTTGAGCAGGCTGGACTTGCCGACGTTGGGCCGGCCGATCAGCGCGACCCGGCGTGGGCCGTCGGTCTCGGTGAAGACCTCGCGCGGTGCCTCGGGCAGCACGGCGAGCACGGCGTCGAGCAGGTCGCCGCTGCCGCGGCCGTGCAGCGCCGAGACGGGGTGGGGCTCGCCGAGCCCGAGCCCCCACAGGGCGGCGGCGTCGGCCTCGAACCGGTTGTCGTCGACCTTGTTCGCGACGAGGATCACCGGCAGGCCGCTGCGGTGCAGCACCCGGGCGACGGCCTCGTCGGCGTCGGTGGCCCCGGTGACCACGTCGACAATGAACAGCACGGCGTCGGCGGTGTCGAGCGCCGCGGCCGCCTGCTCGGAAACCTGCGCGGCGAGCCCGGAGGCGTCGGGCTCCCAACCGCCGGTGTCGACGAGGGTGAACCGGCGCCCGTTCCACACCGCGTCGTAGGCGATGCGGTCGCGGGTCACCCCGGGCACGTCCTCGACCACGGCGGCGCGGCGGCCCAGGATCCGGTTGACCAGCGTCGACTTGCCCACGTTGGGCCGCCCGACGACGGCCACGACCGGCTGGCCGGCGACCGGGCCCAGCTCGCCGGCTCCAAGATCGTCGATTCCAAGGTCGTCGGCTCGAAGGTCGTCGCCGGATGCCGCCTCGGCGCCGTCCATCGCTGCGTCCTGTCTGCTCATCACTGCCATCACTGCCACACCTGTCGTCGGGACCGGTGATCTACGATGATCACGCGGCGGATTCGCCCGGGGAGGCACGGGCGGTCTCGAGATGATCGAGCAGCCGCACCCGGATGTCCTCGGCGACGGCGGCGAGCGCCCGCCGCGAGCGCGGGTTGGCCGGCACGTCGACCTCGAACGGCTTGCCGAAGACCACCCTGACCTGCACCGAGCGACGCGGCCAGCGCGCGCCCTTGGGCAGGGCGTCGCCGGTGTTGATACAGGCTACGGGGAGCACCCGGCAGCGGCCGTGGACGGCGAGGTAGGCGATGCCGTGCTGGACCGCGGCCATCTCCCCGCTGCCCCGGGTGCCCTCCGGGAAGACGCCGATCGCGCCGCCGCGGGACAGCTCGTCGAGCGCGGTGTGCAGCGCCTCGCGGTCGGGGCGCCCCCGGTCGATCGGGATCTGCCCGCTGATCAGTAGCAGGCGGCCGACGATCCGGGTGTACATCTCCGACTTGACCAGGCAGCGCACGGTGCGCNGCGACTCGATCACCACCAGCGGGCCGTCCAGCCAGCTACTGTGGTTGCCCGCGAAGATCAGCGGCTCGTCCACGGGGACGTGCTCGAGCCCCTCCAGGGTCACCCGCATGATCAGTCGGTTGATGATCTGCCGCACCCCGGGCTTGAGCACGCGGTGCGGCAGGTCGTTGTAGACCGGCGAGGCGGCGCCCCGGTGCAGCAGCCCCGTCCCGGAGGCCGGCCGGATGGTCTCCGGCGCCGGCCGGGTGATCTCCGGGGCCGACCGGGTGGTCATCTCGTCCGCGGCCTGTTCGGGGCCCGTCACGTCGTCACGTTCGACGACTGCCCGCAGCGCCGCAGGACCTCGTCGACCACCTCGGGGACGGACAGGGCCGTCGAGTCCAGCACGATCGCCCCCTCGGGGACGGCCAGCGGGTCGGCGGCGCGGCTCGAGTCGAGCGCGTCACGCCGGTCCAGCTCGGCCAGCGTCCGCGCGACGTCGTCGACGCCCTTCTCGCCGAGCTGGCGCGACCGGCGCAGCGCCCGCACCTCCGTCGACGCGGTGAGGAACACCTTGATCTGGGCGTCCGGCGCGACGACGGAACCGATGTCGCGGCCCTCGACGACGATGCCGCCGGGCCGGGTGGCGGCGATCACCTGGCGCTGCTGGGCGACGAGGCGCGCCCGCACCGCGGGCACCGCGGCGATGGCGCTGACCGCGTTGGTGACCGCCCTGGTGCGGATCTCGGCGTCCACGCCGACCCCGTCGACGGCGATCGACGGCTCGTCCGGGTCGGTGCCGACGGAGAGCACGGCCCGCTCGGCGAGTTCCGCGACCGCCTGCGGATCCTCGATGTCGATGCGCCGCTCCAGCGCGAGCTGGGTGACGGCGCGGTACATCGCCCCGGTGTCGAGATAGCGAAGCCCGAGGCGCCGCGCGAGCTCGCGGGCCACCGTGCTCTTTCCCGATCCACCGGGGCCGTCGACCGCCACGATCAGCCCCTCGACCGGGCCGTCGGCAAGCGCGGACGCGCTCCCCTCGGACCCGAGCGGCGCGGACGTTACCTTCACCCCGTCGGCGGCACTCCCGCCCACCGACAGCGCAGACCCGTGCTCGGGCTTCACCCGATTCCTCCGTCCCGGACACCTGAGAATCGTCGGGTCGCGCCCCGCGGACCCCTTCCCGCGCCGCGTCCGCCCCGACCCTCGCCCACCGCGAGGGCGGTAGCCGGCCCGCCGGCCGCGGTCACCGGACGATGAACGTCAGACGACTCCCGGCACGCGAACCGGGCCGAAGGGCGGGCCGGTGGCGTCAACCCGTCGGTCGCACCGCGGCGGGAACCGTCGCGGGCAACCCGGATCAGGCTACTCGGTACCGCATCAGGATCGTCGGTATGCCGTCCATCCGGTGCTTGTGAGCCGGTCGACGAGACTGTCCGCGACCGCCGGATCGACGGCCAGTTCGACGATGCCGGCCGGCGCATCCAGACTGTGCTCGAACGGACCGACATCCTCGATGTTGACGTCCCACGCGCTGATGAGGCCGACGATCGCGGCGAGCTGCCCGGGCCGGTCGTCGAGCACGACGCCGACCCAGCCCCAGGACCGCGCCGTGGCGCCGGCCTTACGCGGCAGCAGCGCGCGGCCCGTGTGCCCGTCCCGCATGAGCCGGGTGACCGCCGCGGTGACCTCGTCGGCGCCGGCCGCGTCGAGGACGTCGGCCAGCGCGGTCAGCCGGGAGCCGAGGTCGCGCACCCGCCGGGCGATCGGCCCCCGGTTGCCCTCGACGATCCCCGCCCACAGCTCGGCGTCGCTGTCGGCGAGCCGGGTGGTGTCCCGGAACCCCTGACCGGCGAGCGGCACCTCCCCCGGCGAGAGCCCCACCAGCACCCCGGCGAGCGCGCTGGCGACGAGCTGGGGCACGTGCGAGACGGTCGCCATCGCCTCGTCGTGACGCTGCGGCGTGGTCCGCACGGGGGTGGCGCCGCAGGCCAGGGCCAGCGCCACGGTGGCATGCAGGGCGGCGGCGCCGGTGTGCGGGACCGGGCAGATGGCCCACACCCGCTCGGCGAACAGGTCGGCGCGCGCCGAGACCGCGCCGTGCCGCTCCCGCCCGGCGATGGGATGCGCCGGGCACCACGTCGACAGGTCGCAGCCGAGCTGGACGCCCTCGACCAGCGGGCGGACCTTGACGCTGCCGGCGTCGCTGACCGTGTCGGCGAGCCCGGCGCGGGCCAGCGCCCGGACCTCGCCCGGGATCGTCGGCAGCGGGGTGGCGACGATGGCGTGCTCGACCCGCTCCCCCGCCCAGGGGTGCCCCGCGCCCATCTTCGCGGCGATGGCGACCTGAGCCTCGTCGGCGTCGCGGAGCAGGACCTCCACGCCCTGCGCGGACAGCGCCAGCCCGATGCTGGTGCCGATGAGACCCGTGNCGACCACACCGACCCGGCGCAGCCGCGGCAACTGGGCATCGTCCCAGCCCGATCCGACCATGACCGACAGCCTATGGCGACATCTTTNGACACACTCGCCGTGCTCGGGCCTGTGGCGCTCCTTGTCGACAGCCGGCGCCGAGGTGTGTCGCTGCGAGCAGGCCCTCGGTCGGTGGCCGTGAAGATCTGGTCAGACGACCGGGGTCGCCTCGGCTCCCGGCGTGGTGCCCACTGGCCGCCCTACACGTCTGTGGCTTTCCGTAACTATCCATGCACACAATCATGCCGAGGCTTCGGTACGGTTTTTCGGAAAAACGTACCCAAGCCTCGGCACGATCTGGCCGCAATCTGGCCGGAGCCGGGCAGCCGGTAACTCTGCGGCGCCACAGGGTTGATAGAGGAGCGACCCGAGGTGACTGAGGCGGATTCCGTTACTCGGCTACAGGCCGACGTTGCGGTAGAGGGCGCCGATCTCGCCGCGGGTGAGATGGCGGGCTCGGCCGGAGCGCAGGGTGCCGAGGTAGACCGCGCCGAGCCGGGTGCGGACGAGCCGGTGCACCGGGTAACCGACGGTCTCCATCATCCGGCGGACGATGCGATTGCGACCCTCGTGCACGACGATCTCCAGCATCACCCGACCGTTCGCCTGATCGACGATCTGCACCGAGTCCGCCCGCGCCAGCCCGTCGTCGAGCTCGACGCCGGCGCGCAGCGTGCGCGGTACCTCGCGGCGCAGCGGCCCGGAGACCTCGACCAGGTAGGACTTGGGCACCTCGTAGGAGGGATGGGTCAGGCGGTGGGCGAGCTCGCCGTCGTTGGTGACCAGCAGCAGCCCCTCGCTGTCGCCGTCGAGGCGGCCGACGTGGAACAGCCCGCCGCCGAACTCGGTGAGCAGGTCGGCGATGGTGGGCCGGCCGCGGTCGTCGGACATGGCCGACAGCACCCCGCGCGGCTTGTTCAGCGCCAGGTGGACCAGGCCGGTGCGCGTGACGATCCGGTCGCCGTCGACCTCGATGATCGCGGTCTCCGGGTTGACGCGGCGGCCCTGCTCGCGCACGACGACACCGTCCACGCTGACCCGGCCGTCGGCGATGAGCTCCTCGCCACGCCGGCGGGAACCGATGCCGGCCGCGGCGAGCACCTTCTGCAGCCGAATGCCCTCGTCCGCGGCGGAAGCCGGGTCCCGCGGCGCCCGCACGGGACGCTCCTCCCGAGCCGGCCCCGCTTCCCGGGCCGGCCGAGCCTCCCCGCGGGCAGGACGCGCCTCCCCACGGACGGGGCGAGCGTCCCCACGAGCCGAACGGCCCTCCCCACGAACGGGACGGCCCTCCCCACTAACGGGCCGAGCGTCTCCCCGGACAGGCCGAGCGTCCCCACGAGCCGGACGGCCCTCCCCACGAGCCGGACGGCCCTCCCCACGAACGGGACGGCCCTCCCCACGGGCCGTCGGACGGCCCTCCCCACGAACGGGCCGAGCGTCTCCCCGGACAGGCCGAGCGTCCCCACGAGCCGGACGGCCCTCCCCACGTGCGGGACGGCCCTCCCCACGAGCCGGCCGAGCCTCCCATGTTGGCCGAGCCTCCCCACGAACGGGACGGCCCTCTCCGCGGGCGGGTCGAGCCTCCCCGCTGCTGGGCCGAACCTCCCCACGGGCAGGACGCGCCTCCCCACGGGCAGGGCGAACCTCCCCACGGGCAGGCCGAGCCTCTCGGGAGGGGCGGGCTTCCCCTCGGGCGAGGCGGGGCTCCCGGGTGGGGCGGCCGTCCGCGGGTGGGCGGCCGTCCCGGCGGGCGCGGGCGTCGCGCGGCGCGCGGGGGCGGTCAGCAGCAGCGTTCATGGGGCAACGATGTCATCCAGATCGTCGAGTCCGGGCAGCAGGGGGGCCAGAGGCGGCAGCTNGTCGAGCCCGCGCAGGCCCATCCGTTCCAGGAAGTAGTCGGTCGTTCCATACAGGATGGCACCGGTTTCGGGATCGTGCCCGATCTCCTCGACGAGCCGCCGTGCGGTCAGGGTGCGGATGACGCCATCGGCAGAGACGCCGCGCACCGCGGCGATCCGTCCGCGGCTGACGGGCTGCTGGTAGGCGACGACGGCGAGGGTCTCCAGCGCCGCCTGGGACAGCCGGGCGGACTGGCCGGCGAGCACGAAGCCCTCCACCCAGGGGGCACACTCGTCGGCGGTGTAGAACCGCCAGCCGGCGCCGACGTGACGCAGCCGGAAACCGCGGCCGTCGCGGACGTATCCCTCGGCGAGCTCGGGAAGCAGCCGTTCGATCTCACGGGCCGGGGCGCCGAGCCCGGTGGCGAGCTCCGCGACGCCGACCGGCCGCTCCGCAACCATGAGCACCGCCTCCAGCAGCGCCGCCAGCGGCGGCCGGTCCGCACCGGGCGACGCGACCGCCGCCTCACCGCCTACGCCGGCGTCCGGCTGTTCGCTCACGATGCCGCCTCCCGCGGTTCGTCGGCCGGATCCTCGTCGTACAGCCCCCGGCCGATGGACAGCAGGTCGCCGTCCGCGGCCGGGTCGACGGCGATCCAGCGCACCGTCAGCTCCCCGAGGGGAATCTCCTGGTCGAAGGAGATCCGGCCCTCGCGGAACAGCTCCAGCAGGGCCAGGAAGCGGGCGACCACCTCGATCGTCTGCTGGCAGCCCGCGCACAGCGTGCGGAAGTCCGCGGCGCCGAGCTCCCGCAGCAGCAAGATGATCGCGAGCATGTGCTCCCGGACGCTGATCCGGGGCAGGTGCACGTGGTCGGTGGCGACCAGCGGCGGCAGCGGCGGCTCACGCAGCTTCGCGGCCAGCGCCGCGAGCTCCGTAGGGCCGATGCCGATCTGCACCTCGGGCAGGGCGGCGGCGTAGCGGGGCTCCAGCGGCACGGCGCGGGGCACATGGCGGGCCTCCAGCGCCATCAGCCCGGCGAACAGCGCCGACGCCTCCTTGTACGCCCGGTACTGCAGCAGTCGGGCGAACAGCAGGTCGCGGGCCTCAAGCAGGGCGAGGTCCTCGGACTCGTCGTCGGACAGCGCGCCGGGCAGCAGCCGGGCGGCCTTGAGGTCGAGCAGGGTCGCGGCGATCACCAGGAACTCGGTCGCCTGGCCGAGGTCGAACCGGTCCCCCAGCCGGCGGATGTGCGCGACGAACTCGTCGGTGACCTGGGACAGCGCGACCTCGGTCACGTCGAGGCGGTGCTTGGCGATGAGCGAGAGCAGCAGGTCGAACGGACCGGTGAAGTTGGCCAGCTCGACGACGAAGGGCTCGGTCCGCCCCCCTCGGGCGGTCGGTGTCGCCGGCTCGGCCCCGGCGGCATCGGCTCTGGCCCGGGTCATGACGCCACGCTACGCCCCAGGCCAGCGGTCATGATCGTGCTCAAGCCAGGTGGAGACCGATCAGAGCGGCGAGCCCGCGCAGCAGCGGGCCGATGAGCTGGCCGACGACCGACGGGAACCCGACGAACAGCACCGGCAGCAACAGCAGCGCCAGCAGGATGACCAGGCCGATGTTGCCGTCGGTGAGCCGGTGGTAGGTGCTGCGCCAGCCCGACGACGTCCCGCCGAGCAGGAACACCAGCCGCCCGGCGTCCGTCGGCGGGACCGGGATGAGGCTGACGATGAACATCGAACCGAAGGTGATCGCCAGCCACAGGGTGAACTCGGCGGCGANGCTGTCCGGCACGGTCACCTCGGTCACCCGGTCACCGAGGAAGATCCTGGCCGGGTCGCCGACCACCTGGAACAGCGCGAGCGAACCGAGCGCCAGCAGCAGGTAGGCCAGCGGGCCCGCGAGCACCGCGGCCGCGANGTGGAAGCGCCGCNGCCGCCACACGTCGTTCATCGGCACCGACTCGGCCCAGCCGTGGCCGACGATNAACACGGCGAGCCCGCTGAAGGGGCTGAGCCGGTCCTTGACGCCGGTGGTGAGCCGACCGCTGCGCAGCGGGGTGGGGTCCCGGACCACCCGCGCGGTGAGGACCTGGGCGGCGTCGTGCGCGAACACCCCGATCAGGAACGCGACGACGATCCCGAGCAGCGCCGCCGGCTCGGCGAGATGGAAAAGCACGTTGCTACCTTTTCGCCCCGATCATGCAAAAGCCCGGATTCAGCCGACGAGCGGGGGCGTGTTGTGCCGGACCATCAGCNCGCGGGCCAGCCGCCGGTAGCCGGCGGCGCCGACCGAGGTGGGCGCGTACGTCGTGATCGGCTCACCGGCCACGGTCGTCTCCGGGAAACGGACCGTGCGGTTGATCACCGTGTGGAACACCTCGTCGGGGAAGCGCTCCACGACCCGGGCCAGCACCTCGCGGGCATGCAGCGTGCGGGCGTCGTACATGGTGGCGAGGATGCCGGCGAGCTCGAGGCGCGAGTTGAGCCGCTCGCGCACCTTGTCGATCGTCTGCAGCAGCAGCGCGACGCCGCGCAACGCGAAGTACTCGCATTCCAGCGGGACGATGACGGCGTCCGCCGCGGTCAGCGCGTTCACGGTCAGCAGACCGAGCGAGGGCTGGCAGTCGACGAGGATGACGTCGTAGTCGTCGAGGATGGGGGCAAGCGCGCGGGCGAGGCTGTGCTCGCGGCCGACCTCGGTGACCAGCAGCACCTCGGCGGCGGACAGGTCGATGTTGCTCGGCAGCAGGTCCAGATTGTCGACCTGGGTCTCGACGATGACGTCGCGGACGTGGGCGTCCCCGCCGAGCAGCAGGTCATGCACGGTCAGGTCGAACTGCATCGGGTTGATGCCGAGGCCGACCGACAGCGCGCCCTGCGGGTCGAAGTCGACCAGCAGCACGCGGCGGCCGTACTCGGCGAGGGCGGCGCCGAGGTTGATCGTGCTGGTGGTCTTGCCGACGCCGCCCTTCTGGTTGCACATGGCCACGATCCAGGCGGGACCGTGGGAGGTCAGCGAGGCGGGGACGGGGAACGACGGCAGCGGCCGGCCGGTGGGGCCGGGCTGGCCCACCCCTTCGTCGACGCTCTCGCCGCCGGCTTCGAGCCGCCCATCCTCGGACAACCGAGGGTCACCGACGGTCACCTCACCGTAGGTGCGGCGTTTCGGGGAATCGACGGAGGGAGCGTCGGCAAATCGGACCACGGAGGGGTTGCTCCTTCNACAAAGAGCAGAAACGGACCGGTAGGAGCGTACCGACACTCACCCGTTCCCGGCGGCGCTGGGTGGCCGTAAAGCGGCGTGTCGCGCCATCGGGGGCGGTGTGCGTTGGACGGGTCACGCCCACAGGGGTACGAAATCATGCACCAGGGGTCACCGATGCGGTTCGGTCAGGCTTGCACCGCAACGGATACGGTCCGCGAGCGTGCTCGGCGGGGTGGCCGGTGATACGGGCCGAGCCGTGCGGCGGGCCGGGCGACGACGAGGCGTTTTCCGAGTGAAGGGAGCTCTCCTATGGGCGCACAGACGGTGGAAGCGGTGGTGGCCCGACACAAGGGCGCGCCGGTCGGTCTGGAGCGGATCATCGTCCCGGACCCGGGGCCGGGCGAGGCCCGCGTGCGCGTGCGCGCCTGCGGCGTGTGCCACACCGATCTGCATTACCGCGAGGGCGCGATCAACGACGACTACCCGTTCCTGCTCGGCCACGAGGCCGCCGGCACGGTCGAGTCGGTCGGCGAGGGCGTGACGGGCCTGGCCCCCGGCGACTACGTGGTGCTGGCCTGGCGGGCGCCGTGCGGGACGTGTCGGGCCTGTCGGCGCGGGATGGCCTGGTACTGCTTCGACTCCCGCAACGCCGCCCAGCCGATGACGCTCGAGGACGGCACGCCGCTGGCGCCGGCGCTGGGCATCGGGGCGTTCACGCCGCTCACCCTGGTCGCCGCCGGCCAGTGCGTGCCCGTGGACCCGGCGGCGCGACCGGAGGCGGCCGGCCTGATCGGCTGCGGGGTGATGGCCGGCTTCGGCGCGGCGGTGAACACCGGGCGGGTCACCCGCGGGGAGACGGTGGCGGTCATCGGCTGCGGGGGCGTCGGGAACGCGGCGATCGCCGGCGCCGCCATCGCCGGCGCCCGGAAGATCATCGCGGTGGATGTCGACGAGCGCAAGCTGACCTGGGCCCGCCACTTCGGGGCCACCGACACCGTGGACGCCCGCTCGGCCGACCCCGTGCAGGCGGTCCGCGACCTCACCGACGGCTTCGGCGCCGACGTCATCATCGAGGCGGTGGGCCGCCCCGAGACGTACCGGCAGGCGTTCGACGCCCGCGACCTGGCCGGGCGGCTGGTCCTGGTGGGGGTGCCGGACCCGACGATGACCGTCGAGCTGCCACTCGCGGAGGTCTTCGGCCGCGGCGGCCACCTGTCGTCGTCCTGGTACGGGGACTGCCTGCCCAGCCGCGACTTCCCGATCCTCATCGACCTGTACCGTCGGGGCCGCCTCGACCTCGACGCCTTCGTCACCGAGACGGTCGGGATCAGCGACGTGGAGGAGGCGTTCGCCCGGATGCGCCGCGGCGACGTGCTGCGCAGCGTCGTCGTCCTCTAGAGCCCGTCGAGATCCAGAGCCCGTCAAGATCCAGGGCCCGTCAAGATCCAGGGCCCGTCGAGTGTCCCCGCGGGCGGGGACGCCGGCACCCGGACGGGGTGCCGGCGAGGGCCGCGTGCGTCGGCGGTGTCGCGCGGGCGGTGGGTCGATCCGAACCCGCGAAGCGCCCGATACGGTCGACGTGTCGGGGACCGCCGCCACCGGCGGCGCCCCGGTGCACGGCGGGCGGATCCTCCGGGTCTCCGACCCGATCGGGAATTCGGGAACAGAGGAGCGGGCGCCATGACCGGCAATGCGGGGCTTCGGGTGGACCGCGTGATCACCCGCGGCGACTTCACCCTGGACGGCCAGACGTTCACCGTCGACAACAACGTCTGGCTCGTCGGCAACGACCAGGAGGTCCTGGTCATTGATGCCGCGCACGACCCGTCGGTGATCGCGGCGGCGGTCGGCACCCGCGTCGTGACCTCGATCATCGCCACCCACGGGCACAACGACCACATCAACGCGGCGGCGGAGCTCGCCGACCTGGTGCGGGCGCCGATCGCGCTGCACCCGGCCGACGTGATGCTGTGGCGGACGATCTACCCGCACCGCGCGCCCGACCGATCGCTCGCCGACGGTCAGCTCGTCGGCCTGCCCGGCGGCGGATCGCTGCGGGTGCTGCACACCCCGGGCCACTCCCCCGGCGGGATCTGCCTGTTCGGCGAGCTGACCGGCGAACCGGTGCTGTTCAGCGGGGACACGCTGTTCCGCGGCGGGCCGGGGGCCACCGGGCGGTCCTACTCGGACTTCCCGACGATCCTCGCCTCGATCCGCACGCAACTGCTCACCCTGCCGGCGAACACCGTTGTGCACACCGGGCACGGCGACGACACGACCATCGGCGAGGAGGGCGTCGACTACGACGACTGGGTCCGCCGGGGCCGCTGACGGCCAGTCACAGCCGGCCCGCCGTATGCCGCTGATGGCGGTCGCTGCCATGGGTGTGCCGCGTCGCCCACAACGGCGCGACGACGGCGACCAGCCCGACCGCGACACCGACCTGCAGGATGTGCCGAATCCAGTCGACGCCGCCGGTATGNNGCACCCCGATTGNGCTGGCGATCACGTTGCCGACCAGCGCGCCCACGATGCCGAGAGCGACCGTCAGCCAGATCGGAATGTCCTGCCTACCCCGGAGGATCAGTCGGGCCAGCAGGCCGATCACCAGGCCGGCGAGAATAATCCAGATGATTTGAAACACCGCACACCCCCAAGAGAGAGCCTGCCCTGGTTTTCTCCGTCACCGGCCGGCCACAAACCCGTCCGACACGGCCGGACAATAGAGATAAAAAGCCCAGCTCGCCGCCGAGGCCGGGTCGCAAATACGGTCAGCGCGGCAGAATCCGGGCGTCGACCGCGTGCAGATTGACGGTCTGCAGGCCCTGCTGCATCCCGGGGACCACATCGACGAGGAAGTATCCGTGCAGCCGGTAGAAGCCCTGCGCGAAGTCGAAACTGGCCCCGCCGCCGGTCAACCCGGCCAGCCGATAGGTGGTGCCGGTGCAGCCCCGGTCGGGACCGAAGCCCGGCGTCTGCCCACCGCCCGGGGCGTCGCACGACGCGACCAGGGTGAAGTTCGGCAGCGGGTCGCCTCCGAGGTCCGGGCCGGGGAAGAAGGCCCGGGCGTTGTCCTGGCCCGGCGCGAGGACCTCCAGGAAGACGACGCCGGTGTTGTGGGCGGTGACGAAGTCGCCGAACTGCCGGCCCTGCGAGAGCTGCCCGATCACCCCACGGAACGCGGGGACCGCCGACAGGGGCACCATCTGCGCCGCGCTCAGGACGGTGACGACCGGGGACTGATCGGCCCGGGACTGAGCACCCGGGGACGGCGGGCCGCCGGGCACGTTGGCAGGTCGGCCCACGCCCGAGCGGGGTCGCAGGCCCAGTCCGGAGCCGGGGCCGGGAACACCGGAGGGAACAACCTGGATCACGCGCGGCGCCGCGGGTTGCCGGGACGGGGAGTGGTCGGACTCGTCCGCGGCGTGGGCGGCGCCCAGTGCGGCCAGGCCGGCGACCGCCNCAGCCAGCGCGGCCAGGGCCGCCGTCCGCCTGGGGTACCGGGCTGCCTGGCCGGCCCGGCCGCGCGACTCGCCGGTCCCGCCCGGCCCCTCGACGACATCCGGCCCCCCGACGTCCGCCCGCCCCCCGACGTCCGGCTCCCCCGGGCCCATCGGGGCCGCCGAGCTCGGCCCGCTCTGATCGCCGCCCGCCGCCGGCCCGGCCTGCGGCGCGGCCCACGCCTGCTCCGCAGTCCGCCCCGCCGCGCGCGCGCCAGACCGGGCCCCATTAGCCCCATTAGCCCCATCAGCCCCGGCACCGCTCGCCGGCGACCCACCTGCCTGCGTCCCGGCTCCCGCGGTCCCCGTCGCCACGACGGTCCCGTCCGGGCCGGGCAGGGCCGCCGCGTCAACCGGACAGGGCCCTGCGGTCGAGGTGCCCTCGCCCGGGCGGCCCGTCGGGCCTGGCGCCGGCTCCGCCCCGCCGGGGTGATCCCGGCCGGCCGTGAGCTCTGGACCGGCCGAACCCTCCCAACCGGCCGGGCCTCGCCAGACGAAGGAACCGTCCGAACCGGGCGGGGCAGGCGTCTGCGCGGGGAAACCGGCCCTGTTCGTCGCCGGCAGGTGACCCACGGCCCCGGCGGCGACGCCCGCCGGCGAGGACGCCGCGCCCGCGGGCGTCGGTGGGCTGGACCTCGCTCGGCGCCCCGCGCCCAACCGCGCCGGCCGGCCCGCGCGGCCAGACCTCCCGGAACCGGGGAGCTCGCCCGCACCGCCGGGCCCGCCCGAGCCGGCCGGGCGAGCCACCGGTCCCGATCCCTCCCACGCCTCGGCGCCCATCAGGTTCTCGGCGCCGGCGGTCCGCGCGCCGGCCGGCACCGGCGCCCCCGGCGACGACTCCCCCGCTTCCGTCGTGCAGCGCGGCGGCATCGGCATCGGCATCGGCGCACGTGGGTCGGCATGGTCCGGCCCACGCCCGAGCGCGGCGGCAGCCGGCGGCGCGGCGTCGCCGGACGCCGCCGCGGTCCGGTCCGGGACGCCCGGATCCGGCACCCGCCACCAGGGGACGGCCACGGCTGCGGCAGCCGCATCGGCGGGGGCCCCGCCGGATGAGTTCGGGTCGAGTCCGGTGCCGGCCGCCGCCGGATCCAGCTCCTTACGGTCCGCCGGTGCGCCGATGGGCGCCCAGGGGGTCATCGCGTTGGCCGACCCGGGATCCCGGCCCGGGGTCGGCTCGGCGGCCGCGGCCTGACGCTGACCGCCGGGCGCCGGCCCGGAGCCGTCCGCGGCGCGGGCCGCCGCCGCACGCTCGTCGGCGCCCACCCGCCGGCCGACCCCGGCGCGCCGGCCGGCCGGCGATGCCGACGTTCCCGGGGTAACCGGCACCGGCGGCCGCGTGACCTCACCGAAGACATCGGACCGCGGGGAGCCGTCCGGCCGCAGGGAGCCGTCCGGCGGCGAGGCGGGGTCAGCTGGTGTGGGAGGGCCGTCGGGCACCGACGGGAGGGCGTCCCGGGACGGCCCGCGCGGGGCAGGCGGGACCGGCGCGGACGTTCCGGTCGGCGCGGCGAAGACACCCGGCGCCCAGCCACGCAACCGGCGCACCGCACGCGCCGTGGGGCGGCTGGGCTCGGGGGTGCGCTGGGCCGGAGCGATGAAGCTGACCGAAGGCCGCGGCGAGGGCAGCCCGGCCAGCGTCTGGCTGTCGTGGAAGTCGCCGTCGCGCAGCCGGTCACCGGCGCGCGACGAGGTGGGCGACGGGGTGAGCGTGGGCACGTGGACGAACGCCGCGGGGTCGATGGGCGGCGGGTTCCAGGCCTCGCGCAGCAGCCGGCGGGTACCCGTGGCCGGATCGTCGGTGGGCCCGATCAGTCCCCGCAGCAGATCGTCGGCGCTGGGCCGCCCGGCGGGCTCCTTCACCAGCGCCGCGGTCACCGCCGGCCGCAGCTCGGCGGGGACGTCGCCGGTGTCGGCCTCGCTGTGCACGACCCGGTAGAGCAGCGCGTCGGCGCGGCCGGTGCCGAACGGGGGCCGGCCGGTCGCCGCGTAGAGCACGGTCAGGCCCCAGGCGAAGACGTCGGCCGCGGGACCGACCTCGCCGTGCCCGGTGACCTGCTCGGGCGCCATGTAGCCGGGGCTGCCGAGCAGGACCCCGGTGCGGGTGGCGACCGTGGCGTCGACCGCCGCCGCGATGCCGAAGTCGATCACCTTGGGGCCNTCGCCGCCGAGGATGACGTTGCCGGGTTTGAGGTCACGGTGGACGATCCCGGCGCCGTGGATGGCGGTCAGCGCCTCCGCGAGGCCGGCGGCGAGCGCGACGACCTCCCGCGTGTCCATGGCGCCCCGGGTGGCGATCGTCTCGGCGAGGCTCTGCCCGGGGATGAGCTCGGTGGCCATCCACGGGTCCTCGGCGTCGGGGTCGGCGTCGACCAGCCGGGCCGTGCAGGCCCCGCCGACCGCCCTGGCCGCCTCGATCTCGCGGCGGAANCGCGAGCGGAACTCCGGCTCGGCGGCGAAATCCGACCGGATCACCTTCAGCGCGACCAACTGGCCGGTGTCGTCGTCCGCGCCGAGATACACGATGCCCATCCCGCCGGAGCCGAGCCGCGCGGTCAGCGCGAACCGGGCGACCCGCTCGGGGTCACCCGAGCGCAGCGGCCTCGGCGGCACCACGCCCTCCTTACGTCGTTCTTTCCACCATCGGCGATCGTCGGCCCACCCGCCGGACGGCTAAGGTGCCGCCCGGCGCCGGCCCGCTCCCGGCGGGGCCGAAGGTCCGGTCGCCGGCATCACCCCACCGTGCCCGCGGAACCTGTGACGCACATGTGCGCCGGTCGGGCCACGCCTCCCACGCCCTCATCAGACGACTCCGGGGGCCGGGGAAGTTCCGTCGCCGGACGCGGCGCGACCAGACGTGGCACGAATCTCCGCCGGGTGACGGGACCCTCGACGCCGCCGTTAGCGCAGCTCCGCTCCGCTGTCGGTGAAGGCGCGGGCCGGAAGTCCGACTGCTCACCACCGCCAAAGCAATGGACAAAGCGCGCCGGCAGGGGGTACCGGGCCTCGGTACCTTCGCCNGAAGCGGCGCGAGGTATGCCCCCGGAGGCGGGACGGTGCGCTGCGGTGTCACAAATCGGACTGTACCGATGGAACCGCAGCTACCCGGCCATTCGACTCCCTGGACACCCACCTATCGGTTACCCCAACCGGCCACCTCTGCCGGCGGCCCCCCCGCCCTTCGGCCGAAAACACCCCCAAACCGCGACGGAGAAGCCGGTGACGCCGCCCCGGAGGCTTCTCCGCCGCGGGATCGATCAGCTTTCGGGGATGTCCCGCCGAGCCCTCACGAGAATGACTCGATCAACGAGTTCGACCCGTTCCTCGGAGACGGCGGCCACACTCGGCGACAGGTCGCGACCGTCCTCGCCGCCGGCACCGCCGCGCACGACGATGATCCTTGCATTCCGGCCGGTGGCGGCGCCCGGGACGCCCGAACCGGTGATTCCCGCACATGCGGTCCGACCCAGTCGGCGAATGGCCCTCGTTTCTGCCATGAAACCTCCCAGATCAAAGTTGCTCGAAACATTACCCGACAACAGGAGAACGATGAACGCCCACCCGGTCGACTCCGGTGAATGTGAGGAAAACAATGATCCTCCGGCGCCGACCGCGTCCCCGCTTCCCGCCGGCAGAATTCCGCTGCCACGCTCGTGCCGGCGGTAAAACGCGAGGTCCAGGGGTGCTACGACGGGCCGGGCACCCGGCCCGCACCAGGGGTCGCAACCCGGCCGGGCAGGGCACCGACAGCACCGCGGGAGCCGTTCGGGCCCCCACCGCGGTGCGGCGCACACGCAGAGCCGTTCACAAGGGTCACCCACGAAACGGGCTTGTCCACCCCACCAGAACGCCCCAGGGCTACACCTACACCCCGCCCGCCCTAGCAGGGAACATCTTGTGCCGACGAGGCGGGTGGGCCTCCGGCATCCTGCACCGATGGCCCGTAAGGGTGATCCGTGGCCGGTCCCGCCGCCCGGCCCGGCGCCTCGCGGGCCGTTAGTCCTGCCGGGTCGGAGCCGGACGACCCGGGTCACCCCGGCCGGGGGGAGGGGCAGTGGCCGCGCTCTCCGGCGCGAACGCTCCCCGGCGCGGCCGGGCGGGGCGGGCATGGGCGACGGGACCGCGCGGAAAGTCGCCGGCCTGGATTGCCACTCGATGGTCGTGCACATGCGCGTGCCGCTGCCGAAACACGGCACGTCGATGACTCATCTGCAACAGGTGCGGCCGCGTTTCGTCGGCGGACAGGAGCGGGATCTTCATCGGGTTCTCACGCTCCGCCCGGGCCCCGGTTATGCAACCTCGCGGCCGGTTGGGCGGCGGCGAGGAGACGGCAGCCGACCGGATGCCGACCGGAAGTCGACCGGAAGGAAGCCCCGTTCTTCGGCCGCGGCGGGACGGACGGCTGAGCGAGATCGGTAACCTCGGCCGGTAAGCCGGCCATCGACCCGTCGTCCCGCACGCTGGTACTGCCGCCGACAGCGGGCTCGGAGCGAAGACGGATATACCAGCGCCGACGACGCGCGGAGTGCGCGTTTTCACCCCGTCGGAGTGCCGGAGAACTCCGCGGCGAACGCGACCCTGACGATCGGCGGCGCGCGCCGCCGATCGTCAGGAATACCCGCGCGACGCCCACCGCAGCACCGACCGCCGCGCGGGAGTTCGTTTCCCTTGTTCGGCGTCCTACCGGCCGCGAGCCGCCTTGCGTAGCTGACGCAGCTCGCGGCGCAGCCGGATCTGCGGAATCACCCCGATGAGCAGGCCGATGACGAGCCCCGCGGCGGCCGCGGCGGCAAGCGCCGCGGCAACCGACATCTGCTGGGTGGAGCCGAAGAGCCAGATGCTCACCCGCGCGTCGTTCTTGACCACAAACACGACGACGGCAATCGCGATGACCAGTACCAGCACCGTGATCGCGTAGGTGGTGTAGGCGACCCCACGCCGCCGCGGCGGCCCCTCGGCCGGCGCGCCGGGCGCCGGCGGCGTCCCCGGCGCCGCCGGACCGCCTGCTGTCCCCGCCACCCCGGGAGCCCCGGCAGCCCCGGTCGGGTAGGCGGTGCCCGCCGGGTAGGGCGCAGGCACCGTGCCCGGCGAGGTGCCGCCGACCGGCGCCGCGCCCAGCGCCGGGACCGCGGGGCCGCCGGGGGGCGGCGGCGGGCTCGTGGGGCGGGTGTGGTCGATCCTCTTGCCCGGCTCGTCGGATCCCGCCATCGTCGCCCCATCCATCATGATCGCCTGCACGGCCGTGCCCCGCGCCGTCCAGTTCCGTCCCCTGTGCCCAGGGATTCTAGGCGGGCGCGTGCCCTATGCTGAAGACGCGGACGAGGTGGCCGGGCGGCCGCGTCGGCACCGGTTCACGCCGGTGCCGCCGAGGAAAGTCCGGGCTCCACAGGGCAGGGCGGTGGGTAACACCCACCCGGGGCGACCCGCGGGACAGTGCCACAGAAAACAGACCGCCGGTGCCGGTCACGGCGCCGGTAAGGGTGAAACGGTGCGGTAAGAGCGCACCAGCGCCCAGGGTGACCTGGGCGGCTCGGTAAACCCCGCCCGGAGCAAGGTCAGAAGGCCCGCGGCCGTAACCGGTCGCGAGCCGCGCAGGCGTTCGAGGGCTGCCCGCCCGAGCCTGCGGGTAGACCGCTGGAGGCTGCCGGCAACGGCAGCCCGAGAGAGATGGCCGCCACCGGCGAGCCGCAAGGCGACCCGGCCACAGGACCCGGCTTACAGGCCACCTCGTCCGCACTACCAGCACGTTCTCGCGGATCACGCGATCTACCAGGAACTTTGGTCTTTCGCGATCTCCCCCCTGTCTCCCGGCTGCGCGGGTTCGGCCCTGCGAGGCCGTGGGACGCCGCGCCCGAGGTCAGTGAGTCTCCCGCCACCGGGAGCACGCCGCCGGGAGCACGCCGCCGGGAGCACGCCGCCGGCCGGATGACCTGCTACTGGCCGCCCTCGCTCCGACACCGGTGACACCCGAGGTTGCTTCCACCTCGGCGCACTTCAGCCGCGTAGCTGTCGGTCCACCACGAAGACCACGAAGCGGTAACCCGGAGCGAACTACCGTGGTGTAGTTCGCCACCAATCCAAGTGCCAGCGACGATGCCCGGGTAGGTTCGAGTGGAGGTCGATGGATGCCACGACCGCGGCACCCGATCAAGGAGCTGGAGGCACTCCTCCGAAACGGGGAAGCCCAAGGTTGGAAAGTCACCAAGGGTAGCGGGTACTTCCGGATGTTCTGTACGTGCGGCGATGGTCACTACAAGTGGGTGCACCTAACACCGTCGAACCCGCGATACGAACGGAACCTACGGAGCTACCTGAGGAGCAGGACCTGCTGGAAGGAGGGCGGACTATGAAGTATGAAGGCCTCGTCGAGCTCACGGTGACCGGTCCCATCGGCGACTTCGAGACTCGCACCGACCAGCTCATGGATGCCCTGCTCACTCTGGAAGACCTCATCGACCCCGACATCGGCGGCAACCTCACCGAGGGCCGGATGGACATCACCATGACCATCGAGGCTGACANCATCCCTGATGCGGCCTACAAGAGCCTCTGCGCAGTGCGGACCGCGATTCACGCCGTTGGCGGGGCCACTCCGGGCTGGGAACGCCTGATCCAGAAGATGACCGCAGAGGCTCGACAGCCCGCCGACGCCTAGAGACCCGCGGCCCTTCACTGCACGCAGGCGGCGGCCATCACGCAACTCCAGGAGATGCTCGACCGGGTACGCGGCGAGCCGGTGTCCCGGACTCGGGCGCAGGTGATCGCCCGACCTGAAGGGCGTCCCGGACCCGCTGATCAGCCGTCCGTCCGCCGAGGACCCGCGGCGGCGCCCGTGGGCCGACGTCGAGGAGTGGCTGGACGGGCATCGTGGCGATGCCCTACACGGGCAGGTCGCGATCCGACAGCTCATCGATGGCGGTGGGCCACGAGCGGAGGGGTCCGATGCCGGTGAGGCCGTTGCGCGCCATCGATCCCCGGGCGGTGGGGCCGTACCGGCTGCCCGCGCGCCTGGGCAGCGGCGGCCTGGGAATGGTCTACCTCGGCGAGGACGCCGACCCGGAGGCGGAGACTCCGTGGCTTGCGACCGAGTACATCGAGGGCCCGACCCTGACGGCCGAGGTGGCGCGCAGCGGCCCGCTGTCGACCGCGGCGCTGCAGACGCTCGCGGTGGAGCTGGCGACGACCCTGGTCGCCATCCACGGCGCCGGCGTGGTGCATCGCGACCTCAAGCCCGGCAACGTGATGCTGGCCGACGACGGCGCCAAAGTGATCGACTTCGGGATCGCCACCGGGGTGCCGGGACCGTCACGGTCACCGGCGTGGTCCTCGGCAGCGTCGGCTACATGGCGCCCGAACTGCTCACCACGACCGGTTCGCCCGGACCGGCCNCCGACATCTCCTGGCCCCTGACCCTGTCGGAGGTCACTGGCACCGGCGACGGCGGCAAAGTCGGTGGGAGCCGGAGCATCCTTTCCGCCCCGCCTTCGAACAGCAATGTCGACGGCCGCGATGGCGAGCCAAGACTGCCATCTCCGCACGCAAGGCCACAAAAGAGCTACACACAGTGAACTACAGTCGTGTAGTTGCCCATGTAGCGCTGCGGCCGGCCCGGGAACCTAGGTAAGTTCATGCGGAGGTGGCGGGATGCCACGATCGAGGCACCCGATCAAGGAGCTGGAGGCGTTCCTCCGACAGGCGGAGAGTCAGAGCTGGAGAGTCGAGAAGGNCAAAAAGTACTTCAAGATCTACTGCCCGTGTGGAGAGCACAAGCACACCGTGCATCTCACTCCATCCGACCCGCGCTACGAGAAGAACCTCCGCGGACACCTGAAGAGCCGAACATGCTGGGAGGAGGCCCCGTGATGAAGTACCAGATGCTGATCGAGCTGCAGGTAGTCGNCCCGCTGGACGACCTTGACGAGGTTTCTGACCGGCTGGCCGACGCGCTGTACGAACTTCATGACGTGATCGACCCCGATCTCAGCACCAACCTGAAGACGGGCCGTCTCGACGTCACGATGATCGTGGATGTCGCGACTCTCGAAGAAGCCCTACGCAAGACGCTCGCGGCGACACGCGCGGCCGTCCACGCGACCGGTGGCTCGACCCCGGACTGGGACCAGATGTTCCGCGAGGTTGGAACGCAGGCCCGCGAACTCACCGACGCCTAGCCGGCCGGGGATCGTCGACCGGCCGGGGCTCCGCCCTCCCCGGCCAGCCAGCCGCCCGGGCCGAGATCCACGGGTCAGGGTCGGTGGATATCAAGTGGTCTACCACCCCGACGACGACTGAATATGGCCCGAAGCCCCTCGCACGCCGTCGAGTAGACGGCCAAGGCGGCAGCCTCGGCGGTCGGTCCGCCGCAGCGGGACTACTGCGTACCGCAAAGGGGACGCCCCGTAAGCTTGCATGCACGATGCGGCGAAGGGGGCGTTCGGTCGGATGAGCGGAAAGCCTGGTAAGGCGATTCCCGGGGCCGTCATCGCGGTCCAGTCCGCNCTGACCCGCGAGTTCGAGGGGCTCATCGACACAGCCGACGTCACCCACCCGGACCCAGGCGAGCGCCGCCGGAAATTCCTGTCCCGGGCGCTCGCCGCGCTGGTCGCCCGGGACCGGGCCGCGTGCGACACGGCCGACGCCGCCGAGCTGGTCATCGACGGGCGGGATGATTTCGGTATCGACGCCATCGCCGTGGCCGCGGGTGAGCCGAGGCTCTGGTTGATCCAGTCGAAGTGGAGCGACCGCGGCGAGGCCGGCCTGAACTCCGGCGAGGCCCTCAAGACCCTCGAAGGGCTCCGCCTGATCGACCAGCACGAGTTCGACCGCTTCAACGAGCGGCTCCAGGTGCTGGCCGAGCGCATACGTGCCGTGCTCAGCGACGCCAACCGGCGCATCACCTTGAGCGTGGTCCTGATGGGCAGTCAACAGCCCTCCCAGGAAGTGCGGCGGAAGTTCGACGACGCCGTGAAGAGCTTCAACGAGTAGGCCGGGGAGATCGCCCACTGGCACGCCGAGCACGGCAGCCTCCTGTTCAGCAAGAACATCCGCACCAGTCTCGGCATCACAAAGATCAACAGTGGAATCATCGAGACGCTGCTCAAGACCCCCGAGAACTTCTGGTACTACAACAACGGCGTCACCGTGCTCTGCGACGGCCTCACCTTCAACCGTTGCATGTGAGCGTCATATAGCGCTCTCATGCCGCCTCGCCTCTCGGCGAGGCACCCCCGGTCTGATCCGCTCGCGCGGTGCCGGGTTCCCGCTTCGCGGCCACCTGCCGTCGCGCCGGTACTGCTAGCGCACTGGTCTTACGGTCGGCTCCACGAGCAGTTTTAACGTCGCCGATGTACTCGCGGTCGACGAGCCGCCTGAGATTGATCGCCGCGTTCTCATCACGGTCGATCACCAGTCCGCAGCGTTTGCAGGTGAAGGTGCGGTCCGACAGGGTCAGGCTTGGGTTTCGCCAGCCACAGCCGGAACAGGTCTTGCTCGACGGGTACCATCGGTCGGCGACGTGCAGGTGCGCGCCGTGCCAGCCGGGCACGTACACATCGGTCCCGGTCTTCGGGTTGCGGACGGTCCGGCCGCACTTGTACTCCAGCTGGCGGCGCAGCTCGCCCATGCCGACGTCGAAGACCGCCTTGGCCAGATGCCGGTTGCGGACCATGCCGGTGACGTTCAGGTCCTCGATGACCACCGTGCGATGGGTTCTGGCCAGTTCGGTGGTGAGCTTGTGCAGCCCGTCGCGCCGCTGGTTGGCGGTGTGCGCGTGCTGCTTCGCGAGTTCGGCAGCGAGCTTCGCCCGGCCGTTGCTGCCCGGCTGCGACCGTGCGTAGGCCCGGGATGTCCGGCGCAGTTCCTTCTCCGCGCGGGCGGCATGCTTCGGGTTCGGGACCTTCTCGCCGGTCGAGAGCACCGCGAGGTGCTTCACGCCCAGATCGATCCCGACAACGCCGCCCCTGACCTGCCGCGCCGACGGGGTGTCCGGAATCTCCCGCTCGGTCTCGACCGTGAACGACACGAACCAGCGGCCGGCGGTCCGGGACACGGTCGCACCCCCCAGCCGTGCCCGGCCGTCCACGAGCCGGCTGGTCAGCGCCCCCATCGGCTCGTGGACCTTCACCGGGCCGATCCGGGGCAGCTTGACGTGCAGCTCCCCGCACGGTCCGTAGGACCCGGTGGTGTAGCGGAACGAGTCGCGGGCCTTGCCACGCTTCTTGAAACGCGGGAAGCCGACCTTCCCGCCTTTGCACTTGCCCTTCTTCGAGTCGGTGAAGTTCTTCAGCGCGTTGGCCAGATCCGCCAGCCCGGCGGAGAACGCCTCCTTGGAGCAGCCGGCCCACCAGGGGGCGATACCGTTCTTGATCTGGTTCCAGCGCAGACGTAGCGCGGGCAGCGTCCACGGCACCGGAGTCAGATCATCACCGGACAGCCCGTAGGACTTCTCCGCCTCCCGCTGCCCCAGCGCGGCCTTCACGAACGCCAGGCCCCAGTTGAAGGCATAGCGCCGGGCACCGGCATGCCGGTTGAGGTTCGCGGCCTGGACGTTGTTCGGGTCGAGCGCGAACCGGTACGCCTGCAGGACCCGACTCACGAGGGATCCTCGGTGGCCGCCGCGACCGCGCGGGCGGCCCGGTTCGCCGCGGCGCGCCGGCCGTAGAGCCGGGCACACATCGACGTCAGGACCTCGGNGATGTCGCGGACGAGGTCGTCGTCGACCTCGGACGGGTCGACGACCAGCAGGCGGCGTCCCTGCGCGGACATCGCGGCCTCGACGTACTCGGCGCCGAACCGAGCGAACCGGTCCCGGTGCTCGACGACGATCGTCGCCACCGTCGGGTCGCGTAGCAGCGCGAGGAACTCGCGGCGATGGCTGTCCAACGCGGAGCCGACCTCGGTCACCACTCTGCCGACGGGCAGGTTCTGTCCGGCCGCCCACGTGGTGACCCGGGCGACCTGCCGGTCAAGGTCCGGCCGCTGATCGGCGGACGACACCCGGGCGTACACCGCCGTCACACCGGACGGTGCCGGCCGCGCCTCGACGTCGCCGACGAGGATCAGCCGACCGACCCGGCGGGTCGGGACGGGGAGTGTGCCTTCGCGGTGCCAGCGGCGCGCGGACGTGTATGACACGCCCTGCGACTCGGCCCACTCCTTTAGGTTCACCTGGCCACTATACGACGCCAAAAGACGCTAGATGACGCTCGACAGACAGCAGCTTTCAACCCCCTTCAGTCTGAGTGCGCCGAACGGCGCGGCCAGGCTGACGATCGACGGGGCGAGCGTGGTCAACGGAGCGCAGACCGTCGTCGCCATCAGCGAGGNGGTGAAGAAGAACCCGGCGGCCGCCGCAGCGCGTGTCGGCGTCCGCGTCATCGTCGTGCGGGAGGAGNCCACCGGCCTCGCCACCACCATCACCCAGACGACGAACACGCAGAACGACGTCGAGCTGCGCGACTTCGTCGTCCTGGACCCGGTGCAGACCGACATCCGGGACGACTTCGCCCTCACCCTCGACAAGACCTATGTCATCAAGCGAGGGGAGATCGACCCGCCGCCCGAGGGCGGCTGTTCCGTCGTGCACGCCTCCATCGCCCTCGCCTGCGCATATCCCGATGTCGAACTGGNGGTGCGGGCGAAGAAGGACACCGCCCTGCTGTGGGAGCGCGACCCGAAGGGCGCCTACACCCTGCTGTTCGGCGGCCGCCGCCCGTCGGCACTGCGGATCTGGCGATGCGTCCAGACCCTGCGCGCGGTGCAGCAAAGCCTCCTCGACAGCCGCGACGACCGCCGCGGCCGTGCGCAGGCGGTCGCGGAGCACGGTGACCTGCTGATCGCGCACATCGTCTTCGCCAAGATCACCCTGGACGGGGTCGATGATCCTGACGTCGACTGGTCCGCCCGGCTCGCCGACGTGCCGGAGCTGGTCCGGCAGACGATCGGTTGGCTCGTCCTGCACATCGACGTCCACTTCAGCCAGACCGCCTTCATCGGCAGCACGCTGACTAGCACCGAGCGGTGCAAGACCCTGGTCGAGCTGGTGCTTCGCAACATCGCAAGCCCCCAGCCGGAGCCGACTCTGCCCGACGCCTACAGCCCGCCGAAGGCGGAACGGCGTAGCCGCCGGCCGAACTCGGTGGGGGTCCTGGTCGACGCGAACAGGATCGGAAACGGCGCACGGCTGGTGTTCTCCACCGCGAGTAAGGCCGAGGAGCGCGCGATCGGAAGCTGGTTGGCGGCCAATCCGCGGCGGGCCGAGGCGACGTGGACACCCAGTCGCTCGAGGNCGTTGGTCTGGGCGGCGGACGGCCACCAATACGCGCCGTCCGGCCTGGTCATGGAAATGTGGCGGCAGGCGGGATGGAAGCGCTCCCCCGTCTCCGTGCAGGGGCCGGCGCGGTGGTCGCTGCCGGGTGAGGGCTCGCTCGCCGAGCTGGCCGAGGCGGTGCTGCGCGCGAACGAACCCGACTGACGCATCGCCGCGCCGAGCGCACCCGCGAACGCATGACGTCGCTGCGCGGGTGCGCCGGACTCGTCAGAGGGGAAGTTCCCCGACCGCGGGTGCGTCGTCGGCCGACGCGGAGCCGTCGGGTTCCGCGGAACCGTCGCTGCGCGGACCGGCGGCGAGGGACTCGGCGATGGCGGCGAACTCGGCCAGCGCGGCTTCGAGATCCTCGACGATCTCCCGGGCGATGACGTCGGGAGGCAGCAGGCTGTCAGCGTCGTCGAGGCTCGGGTCGCGTAGCCAGGTGATGTCGAGGTTCGCCTTGTCCCGGGCGACCAGCTCGTCGTAGGTGAACGGACGGAACCGCTCGGACTCGACCCGGGTCTTCCGCGGTTCCCCAGGCCGGTAGCAGGCGACGAAGTCGTCAAGGTGCTCTCGGCGCAGCGGGTTCTGCTTGAGTGTGAAATGCTGGCCGACCCGCAGGTCGTAGACCCACATCGTCGTCGTCCACGGCGTGCCCGNCCGGGCTCGGCGCTTGTCGAAGAACAGCACGTTCGCTTTGACCCCGCCGGCGTAGAAGATGCCAGTGGGCAGGCGCAACAGGGTGTGGACGTCGTAGTCAAGCAGCAGCCGGCGGCGGACAGTCTCCCCCGCGCCGCCTTCGAACAGGACATTGTCGGGGACGACGACGGCCGCCCGACCGTTCACGTCCAGCGACGTCGCGATGTGCTGCACGAAGTTGAGCTGCTTGTTCGTCGTCGTCGTCCAGAAATCCGTTCGACTGTAGGCAATGTCGTCCCGGCCGGCGCGGCCATCTTCCCCGATCACCGTGATCGACGACTTTTTCCCGAACGGCGGGTTGGCGAGGATGACCGTCGGGTTGCCCCCGTACCGCCCGGCAAGCGCGTCCCCGACGTCGATGAGCGTGTTGCCGTTGGGCTGGCCGATGCCATGCAGGATCATGTTCATCGCGGCGAGCCGGGCGGTACCGTCGACCAGCTCCGTGCCCTTGATCGCCCCCCGGCTGAAGGCGCTGCGCTGCTCCGGCGTCATGTCGGCGCCGTGATGGCGCTGGATGTAGTCGGCGGCGGCCAGGAGGAAGCCGCCGGTGCCACACGCCGGGTCGTAGACGGTGTCGCCGGGCAGTGGCTGGAGGCAGTCGACCATGGCCGCGGTCAGCGCCCGCGGGGTGAAGTACTGCCCCGCGCCGGACTTGATGTCCTCGGCGCTTTTAGCCAGCAGCTCCTCGTAGGCATCACCCTTGACGTCGACACCGGTCGAAGACCACTGCTCCTTTTCGATCAGATCCACGATGAGCCGCTTCAGCTTGGCCGGATCCTGAATGCGGTTCTGCGCCTTCCGGAAGATCACCCCGAGCATGCCCGATTCCTTGGCAAGCTCCTCCAGTGTATGCCGGTACTCGACCTCCAGATCGTCGCCGTCGTAGTCGAGCAGCTTCTGCCACCGCGCCGCAACCGNCCTCAGAGCGATGTCCGGATTCAGCTTGCGTTCGGCCCGCTCGTGCGCCATCTTCAGAAACAACAGGTAAGTAAGCTGCTCGACGTAGTCGATCGTGGAGACACCGTCATCCCGCAGCACATCGCAGTATTTCCACAGCTTCGCAACCAACCGCCGTGCGTCCGCGCTCACCCCAGCACGTCCTTATCTTGATCTATGCCCATGTCGCCAAGNGGCAGCATCGGCACGGATGCGGCAGCGACGGAGTCCCAACCTCTGGCCGGTCGGACTGTAGCCGGNCCGGCCCCAGCCGACTTTGGAGTCCGCCGCCTTGGTGGCACCTTCNCCATACCGGCGCGCTCTCCTTGGATCTGCGCCAATAGCATCGATGCCGGCTCATCCCCCGGATCCTGCGTCACCAACCGCCCCGCAAATGCCTCCGCCAGTAATGCGCCTCGCAAGCGTCGAGACCGAGCATCAACTATAGCAGTCGAATTTTTCCAGATTTCCACCACCGACAGACAACGCTCTACTTCTCGAACAATCTCCCGTTGCACTACAATCGGCGGTATCACTACTGGAAGTGCTCTTATCGCCGAAATATTTACCCCTTTAACCGCAACCCCTCTCGCGTGGNGCGCGAAATACTGGCGGCTAAAGCGGCCCTGCAGATAGAGATGCAGATAATCGGAAGCCAGGTCGGGCAGCGGAGAAATTCGAGCAACATCGCGACTAATATTTACGCCGGTCAAATCGGAAGATATAACCGCGGAGCGTTCATATGAGCCTCTGATAGCCATCACAACATCACCGGCTCGCAACCTTGAACCCGGGAATTGGGTGNCCATCTCCTTCGACGTTCGCTTCAAAGATTCGCGAACCAAAGACCCCGCAGACAAATCCCGAACTTCGACGTATGGAACTTCTCGCACGCCGGGAGAATTTGGCTTTAGGATACCATAACGAATAGTTCTGATGGGGTCAGTTGCCGCCTCAAGACTGACAAGAGCCCATCCGCGCGGGATCGACGGGGGCGGCTCTATATTCGGAGCTACGGGAGAATTATAATTTGATCTTCGCGCCGCAGCCCAAGAAACCTCGCGTTGCCTAGCCAGCTTAGCGGCAATTTCCTCACTGGAAGATATACATGAGGTGGAGTGCTTCACGAGCCGCCCCTCCACGGCGCTTGAGATTATCGAAAGCGCAAGATCTCGGCTGCGGATGTTGACACGACCAAGCGAGTCNGCAGCCTTCGCAAGTCGCGGCAAATATTCATCGAGGACGGTAACGATGCGGCGCTGTTCGGCCAACGGTGGGACCGGTAGGGGCATACGCCGCAACTCTCCGAGACCCAGACGAGGCCGACCAACCCCTCTAATCCTGGAAGCCGCGTAGCTTCGAGACTGTGGCGCACTCAAAAAGTAGAGCAGCCAATGCGGATCGATGGAGTGGTGAGGACGAACACGAATGCAATCAGCCTTCACGATCGCCGATACATCGAACTTCGGCATAATACAAACGCGAGGAAGATTGTCGCCCAGCGAAGCGACTATGAGATCTCCTGCACACACCTCATGNGCGCGCAGAGATTCAAAATGATCATCGGCGATATAGGCTCGATCTTCGTCATTGAAGATTCCATCACCGATGTTCTGCAGTCGAATTACCCTGACACCCGAGGCAGTGTAATGGCGAGAGGCTAGATTCGAGCCAAAAGGTCCGTCAGTGATAGCCCTCGACTCCACCGCAAGAAGATCTTCGAGGCAAGCCCATTCCCAGCCGAGGGGGAGGTTGGTCATGCGGTGAGGGCGGTGCGGAGGGTGGTGAGGACGGTCTCGGCACGGTCGTTGCCGAAGGCGGCGAGGAAGCCGTCGGTGCCACCGTTCTGGGTGAAGGGCGACTCGTCGAGGTCGCTGTCGTTGAAGGTCGCCGAACTCACCACGATGTCCTTGATCCTCTCCAGCCACCATTCCTGGTCGGCCGTGAACGTCACGCCGGCCTGCCGCTGGGCGGCGAGCCAGGAGGCAAACCGCTCGTCAACCACCGCCCGATGTGGCCGCGGCTGCTCCTCGATGCCCAGCTCGTAGCGGATCAGGCCGATCAGATCCAACGTTCCGTAACTTACCCCCGGTGCCTCGGGCGCGAGCCCGAGGACCTGGTACGAGTGCCACAGGCTGAGCGGAGACCACAGGTGCGGTGGCCGGGCGATCCGCGCGGCCAGTTCTTTGAGCCGGATGTACACCGACCGCGGGTCGCCGCCGTGCTCGTAGGCCGCCTCGATCAGGGCGATCTCGTCATGGTTAGCCTTCAGGTACGCCCGCCAGGAGGTCACCTGGTCGCGGGCCAGCTCGGACCGGTCGACGCCACCCGCGGAGAGCAGGACGTCGGTGTTCACCTCGTCGATGGTGATCTCGTGGGCGCGGCGGATCTCCAGCAGCCGGGCGCGCAGATCCGGGTTCGCAGCGAGCGGGCGGACCGCGGCAACGACCAGCTTCCGTACCTCCGTCGGGCCCTTCCTCTCCGCGTCGGCGAGCAGGTCCGGATCGGCGGCCCGAACCAGGCTGCCGACCACCTCTGCGAGCGGCATTTTCGCGAGAGTCTCCAACTCCGTGCGTTCCTCCGCGGTGAGCCGCTGATCGAGACGGGCGAGACGGGAGGCGAGCGTCGCCGTCTCGTCGGCGGTGATCTCCAGGCTGCCGGCCTTGCGCAGCAGCGCCTCCAGGCTGATCTGCCGTTCGGTGTGCCGGGCCAGCGGGGCCGCGTCGACCCGTTTCGTGTCGACGACGCCGATCGCGTCGACGAGCACGAAACGATCCTTGGTTCGCGCATCCGGCGTGACACTCTGAAACTCCGCCGGGTCGATGGTCCGCGCCCCGCGACCCTTCATCTGTTCGAAGGCGACCGGGCTTTTCGGGTTGCGCAGGAACAGCAGGCATTCCAGCGGGCGCACATCCGTACCGGTGGAGATCATGTCGACGGTGACAGCGACACGCAACTCCGCCGAGTTACGGAACGATGCCAGCAGCTCGTCGGTGTTGCGCACCGAATAGGTGATCTTCACGGCGAACTCGTTGCCGCGGTTGAAGACCTCGCGGATCCGGCGGACGATCTCGTCGGCGTGGTTGTCATCGCGGGCGAACACCAGCGTCTTCGGCACCTCGGTACGCCCCGGGAAAATCTCGGTGAACAGCCGGTCCCGGAACGTCGCGAGCACCAGGTCGAGGTTCCCCTCGCTGATGACGGTCCGGCCGAGCTGGTCCGGGCTGTAGCTGAAGTCGTCGTCGAGCTCCTCGTAGCGCTGCTCCCGGGTCCGCCGGTCGCGGCGCGGCACGGTGATGCCGGCCTCGATGGTGTCGCCCTGCTCGCCGTGCTTCGTGCGGATGCGGTAGACGTCGAAGTCGACGTTCACGCCGTCCGCGACCGCCTGTTGATTGGAGTACTCGCTGACCACGTTCCGCTGGAAGTAGCCCAGGGTCTGCTTCGTCGGGGTGGCGGTCAGCCCGGTCTGGAAGGCGTCGAAGTACTCCAGCACCGCCCGCCACTTCCCGTAGATGGAGCGGTGGCACTCNTCGATGATGATGAGGTCGAACGTCTCCGGCGGTAGCGCGGCACTGTAGGTGACGGCGGCCGGCTCGACATCCTCGTCGCCCGACGCCTCCATCCCGTCGTCGAGGTCCGGGTCGTCGGTGTCGGCATCCGGCACGCTGCGGCCCGACAGCACCGCGTACAGCCGCTGCACCGTCGAGATGACGACCTGCCAGGAGTCGGCCACCCCGGAGCCGGCCAGGATCTCGGNGTTGTAGAGGTCGGTGAAGCGGCGACCATCGTCCGGGACCATGTAGCCGCCGAACTCGGTGCGCGCCTGACGGCCCAGGTTGTTGCGGTCGACGAGGAACAGCACGCGCCGGGCCCGCGCATGGCGCAGCAGGCGGGCGCTCGTCGTCACCGCCGCGTACGTCTTGCCCGCGCCGGTCGCCATCTGGATGAGCGCCCGTGGCCGACCGGTGGCCAGCGAACGCTCCAATCCGGTGACGGCGTCGACCTGAGCCGGCCGCAGGGACGCAGTGGCCAGNGGAAACGTCGCCGGCAGCGCGGCGAGCCGGGCCCGCAGGGTCGGGTGGTCCGGGTCCTCGTCAGCCTCCCGCATCCAGCGAGCCAGCGTCGCCGGCTGGTGAAAGGAAAATACGCGCCGGGATCTCGGCACGGGATCAAGGACGTTGGTGAACTGCGTCTCGATCGCCGTCGACTCGTACCGGAAGGGCAACGGGGAGCGCCAGGTAGCCATCTGCTGTTCCTTGGTCAGCGTGCCGGCGTACCGGGCGGACTGGCCCTCGACCTGTGTCAGCGTGGTGCCTTCCCGCTTCGCCTCGATCACGCCGACGAGTGCCTGATCGACGTACAGCAGGTAGTCGGCCGGGCCGGAGGCAGTGCGTCCCTCCCGGACCGCGACACCTCCACCCCCCACGAACAAGTTCAGCGCGGACACGTTCTGGACGACCCAGCCGGCGGCCTGCAGCATCCGATCGATCTCGGCCCGGACCTGCACCTCCGTACGCGGTTCGCGGGCGGCCACCCGGGCCCGCTCGATAAGCGCCTCACGCTGGTCCGCATTCGTCGACCGCGGCTGCATCCCGGGTAGCCCGATGCCCGCCTCGACGGACAGCACCTCGCGGACCGCCATCGCGTCGGCGTCGGCCGACTCGGTCGCTACGGTTGCCGGCGTCAGGGTCGTCTGCCGCGGGGAGTCCGCCACCAGCGCTGAGATGCGCCGGTGCAGCTCGGCGACGGTCTCGTGCAGCGCCTGTGCCTCCGATCGGGCGCGCTCGGCGGCCTGCTCGGCCTCGGTTCGCGCCGCCTGCTCGGCCGCCAGTTCATCCAGGCGTCCGTCGAGGCGGACCTTCGTCTGGGCGAGCCGGTCCCGATAGGCCGCCAGCTCCTCCCGCAGCTGGCGCAGCTCGTCGGCGTCGACAGCGGACGACGCCGCGGTGCCCGATTCCGGCGGGGCGGGCGGGACGAAGGCGATGACGCTGCGGTCCTCGGTGAGGAAGCGGTGGAACCACACGCCGAGCTCGAAGCAGTGGCCCACCATGGCGAGCGCTACCCGAACCTCGCCGAAGTAGCCGTGCACTGCTTCGTTGCCGGCGCGGCGAACGGCGTCGAACGCGCGCTTGATCCGACTGTCCAACAGACCGGACCTGGCCAGCGCGGCGAGGCGGTCCACCTGCCGGTCCCCGCGCACCCGCGTCTCGGTCTCTGNGACCATGCGCGCGGCCAGCGTCTCTGCGAACTGACGCGCCTTCATCAGGGACGTGTTCGGATCGGGATAGATGTAGGACTCCGCGCTCACCCCGAACAGGACGAGCAGCGGCTCGTGCTCGAGCAGGAACCCGAAGTTCTGGGACGCCTGAGCCAGCTTCACGATCTGTGCGTGCAACGCGCCGTCCACCACGCCCCCACGTGTTCAAGCCGCGAAACCGGTCCCGGAACGAGACCAGCCGCCTACCATAANGTATATCCGTCCCATCAGCAGACAAGCCCGCTCACGGACGGTTCGCGACATGCATGTGGCAGCACTGCTACTTTGGGTGGCGATGTCTATCGAGCGGCCGGCGGCGACTCCCGAGCGGTCGCCGGTACCAGACCAGTCCGGAGAGCCGCGCGTCGACCGTCCCTCGGGGCCTACCGAGCGGTCGAGAATCGAGTCGAAGCTGGATGCGCTGGAACGTCGCGCACTGTCGGATGATCGGCCGCAGCCGGCCGATCGCCGGACGGCGGTCGAGCCCGAGACCCGCCTTTCACCGCTGGAACGCAAGCTGGCACTGCTTGACGACGCTACCCGTGATGATCCGGCCGGGGACGTGGGCCGGGACGCGACAGCCAGAAAGCGGGATGGGTCGGACGGACCGGAAAGGCTCGGCTGGAAGCTGACCCGGATCTGGCGGGACAGCCTGCCGACCACCGACGGACGGGCCTTCTACGAGAAGTCCGACGTGGAGATGCGCACAACCGCTGCGGAANCTAGACCGGCCCCGGGTCAGTACACCGCCGACCTGCACGGTACCCCCTCGGAATTCCGGGTCGGCCGGACACGACTCGACGCCCGGCAGCTCAGCGCGCTCATCCGCGCGGACGAGAACTGGCGCGGCCGACCGGTGCGGCTGGTGTCCTGCGAGACTGGACAGGGCGACGACCCCGTCGCCCAGAAGGTCGCCGACGAACTCGGCGTCACCGTGACCGCACCGACCGAACTCGCCTTTAACGACGAGAGAGGTAATGTCGTCACGACGTCAAGGCGACGGAACGAGTTCGGAATCCTGGTGGCAACCCGACCACACGACGGCCATTGGATCGATTTCCACCCGACAACCAAAGGTGATGGCAATGCCCCAGATTATCGGTGATCTGAAGATGGCCAAGGTCTTCGATGGCACAGCGGACGGCACCCCCTTCATAACCGACCGCCCAGAGCTGCCCCC
Organism: Frankia sp. CpI1-P; assembly: GCF_001421075.1. NCBI lineage: Bacteria > Bacillati > Actinomycetota > Actinomycetes > Frankiales > Frankiaceae > Frankia > Frankia sp. CpI1-P. Next base: position 76,432 of record NZ_LJJX01000005.1, read on the forward strand.
CGGTCGCGAACGCAGCGAGGTTCTGGCCTACCTGCGACACGCGGCAGTCATCCTACGGGCCGCCGGCCTCGACGTCGACCAGCTCGACCCGGCCCGACCGAAGCAGGTGCCCATGGCACTCCTGACGGATGGATTCTGGATCTGGGACGCCTCCGTCGCCTACTACCTGGAAGCGCACGATCTTCCACCCGAACCGGAGTTCCTCGAGTACCTCCGCGGCCGAGACTTCACGTATGTGGCGCCCACGAGAGAACAGATTACGGCAGCGGCGGACGCACTCCGATCGCAATAATCACGGGCTGGAAGCGGGACGGTGATGGGGTGGGCGCAGGGAGACGTCTGGAGGCGTCGATCGACCCGCCGCCGTGGTTCGTGACCTGGTCGTTCACCGCAGCCGACGGCGGACCGGCGCCGATCCGGGCAGAGGCGTTTCTCATCTCCGCTCAGATTCCTCCGGCCACCAGCTTCGTGTTCGACGAAGACGCGGCCGACTCCTCCTCCTGGGCCGCCTGGCCGGTCGCACTCGACCAGGACAAGCACGATCAGCCCACCGGGCCGGCACTTCTCACAGCACGCCCGCAGATAGCCGATCAGTTCCGCCCGGGACGGGTCTTCGACCATCTCCCCTCGCCCAACGAAGATCCCACCATCCGCCAGCCGGGCGNCACGCTCCTCGAGCCGGCCATCGCACCGGAATGGCTCATCCGGCGTCTCCTCGCGCGNCTCGCCACCCTCCCGTGCGACCCGACCGCCTTTCAACCCTGGGAGACTACCGTCGACCGCGCACGGGTCAGTCACGACGGACGTGAACTCCGGTTGTGCGTCGCCACGAACCGCGGCGAGATCCCGGCCGGCGTCGACGTCGCGGAATTCGGCGACCGGATCGAGGTGCGCGTCCGCGTCGGCATCGACCGGCAACAGCCACCACGACCGATCCGCATCAGGAAGGTGCCTGGTACGGCTCATGGCCGGAGCGCCCGCCACGGTGGAGTTCAACGGCGATGGTGGATCGGCGTCGCCCTCGCCCGGCCCCTCGCCGACCGCCCCGTCTTTGACGTCGGCACCCGCGATCGGGCTGCCTGGTGGGCTGCCCGCCTGGCCTGGCAGGCAGCCCACCAGCAGACCTGCGGTGACTACTCGCCGTAGGTGGTCAGGTTCACGGAGTGGTGGGTGTCGTTGAAGCCGCGCAGCACGGCGGGGCCGTCGGAGTACCAGTCGATCGTGGTCAGCGAGACCAGGTCCAGGTGCAGGCGGTACAGGACGGTCGGCTCGGCGGCCAGTGCGAGCTGGGTCAATCCCTTGATCGGCGTGACGTGCGAGACGACGAGGATCCGCTTGCCGGGCTGCTCGGCGAGCAGCCGGTCGCGGGCCCGGGTCACCCGGGTCACCGTCGAGATCAGGCTCTCCCCGCCGGGCGGCGGCACGTTCGGGTCGGCGAGCCAGGCGTTGAGCTCGTCAGGGAAGCGCTCGCGCACCTCGCCGAAGGTCATCCCCTCCCAGGCGCCGAAGCTGGTCTCCCGCAGGTCGTCGTCGACGACATAGTCGCGGCCCAGCGCCTCGGCGGTCTGCCGGGCCCGCTTCAGCGGCGAGCTGACGATCAGGTCGAACGGTTCGTCGCGCAGCCGGTCGGCGACCGCGGCGGCCTGGCTCATCCCCAGGTCGGTCAGCGACGCCTCCACCGTCCCGCTGAACCGCTTGTCCACCGACAGCGGGGTCTGGCCGTGGCGCAGCAGCACCGTCGTCGTCGGTGGGGCGGGCGGAGCCATCCAGCCGGAAAGCCGGTGGGTGGTGGGGGCGCGGTGCGGCGCCGGATCCGGTGACTGTGGGACCGACGGCTCCCAGCTCCGCCCGGCCGCGGCGGCGTCCATCGCCTCGTTGGCGAGGCGATCGGCGTCGGCGTTGCGGGCGCGGGGCACCCACTGGTAGCGCACGGCGGGGAAGGTGCGGGCGAGCGCGGTCGCCTCGTCGGCCAGGGGGCGCATCGCCGGGTGCTTGATCTTCCAGCGGCCGCTCATCTGCTCGACGACGAGCTTGGAGTCCAGCCGGGCTTCCACCTCGGCGTCCGGGGCNATCTCGGCGGCGGCCCGCAGCCCGGCGATGAGGCCCGAGTACTCGGCGACGTTGTTCGTGGCATGCCCGATCGACGCGGCCCGCTCGGCGAGCACCGTCCCGTCCGCGGCGTCACGGACCACGGCGCCGTAGCCGGCCGGGCCCGGATTGCCCCGGGATCCGCCGTCGGCCTCGACGACCAGCCTGCGCACCGTGCTCATCTGCCACTCCCCTCGCCCTGCCCGAACCGACCTGCCGCTACAGCCCCGACTCGGGGGTACGGACCAGGATGCGCCGACATTCCTCGCACCGCACGACCTCGTCGACGGGGGCCGCGGCGACCGCCCGCAGGTCGCCGCCGGAGAGTTCAAGATGGCAGCCCTGGCAGCGCCGACGCAGCAACGGCGCCGCGCCGACCCCGCCGGAGGACGCCCGGATCCGCTCGTACAACGTCACCAGCGCCTCGGGCAGCCGGGGCGCGAGGGCCTCCCGGTCCTGCCGCAGCCGGGCGGTCTCGGTGTCGATCTCGGCGTACGCCTTGTCGCGGGCGATGGTCGCGGCGTCGATTTCCGCCTGCAGGTCGGCGCGGCGCTGGCTGAGGGCCGCGAGCTGTCCCTCCAGGCCCTCGACGGCCTCCATCTTCTCCAGCGCGTCATCCTCGAGCACGCCCTGGCGGCGGGCCAGGGAGGCGAGCTCCGCCTGAAGGTTCTCCAGCTCCCGGGAGTTCGTCACCGCCCCGGACTCCAGCCGCTGGGAATCGCGGGCGGAGCGGGTCCGGACGAGCTCGATCTCNGTCTCCAGCTTGCGCTGGGCGCGGGTGACGTCCCCCAGCTCGGTGCGCACCCCGACGACCTCGTCGTCGAGGGTGCCCAGGGCCGCGGTGCGTTCGGTGATGACGGCGAGTTCGGGCAGCCCGCGGCGGCGGGCGGCCAGCCGGTCGAGGCCGGCGTCGAGGGCCTGCAGGTCGAGCAGGCGGAGCTGGATTGCTGGGTCGGCCTTCATGGACTCCTCACCGGTATGTCCTTCATCGGCGTCGGCCGCGATCGACGACGCCCTTGCCGGTACCGCGCCGCCCGGCCCGCGAGCCGGAGCGGTCGGCGGGACCGTGACGAACCCGGCCCGGCGAGCCGGGCATCCGCCTGCGACGCCGACTACCGGGACGGAACGTGCAACCGCCAGGGATCGGTCACGATAGCGGACACCGATGTGCTCACCGTACGTCCCCGGGTCCGCAGACCGGCCTCCAGACGCGCGGCGGCCTGCGTGAGCCACGGCCATTCGCTCGCCCAGTGGGCGACGTCGACGACGGCGATCGGATGCTCCCCCACCGTGTCGAGCACGTGGTGATGCCGCCCGTCCGCGGTGACCAGGACGTCCGCGCCCGCGGCCCGCGCCGCGCCGGCCAGTTCCCCGCCGGAGCCGCCGCAGACCGCGACCCGGCGCACGAGNCGATCCGCGGCCCCGGTCGCCCGAACCCCACCGGCCGTCGCGGGCAGCGCCCGGGCGACGCGGGCGCAGAAGCGGTCCAGCGGCTCGGGCTCGGGCAGCTCGCCGATGCGCCCCAGCCCCCGACACACCGTCGGCCCCGCCCCCGCGCCATCCCCGGCCGGCTGCGCGTCAGCCGGGTGCACGTCAGCCGAGTGCCCCGGGTCCAGCGGGCCGACCCGGCGCAGCCCGAGGGCTGCGGCCAGCGCGTCGCTGACCCCCGGGTCGGCGACGTCGGCGTTGGTGTGCGCCGTGTACAGCGCGACCCCGGCGCGGATGAGGGTGGCGACGACCCGCCCGCCGGGTCCGGTCTCGGCCACCCCGTGGGTCCCGCGCAGGAACAGGGGATGGTGGGTGACGAGCAACTGGGCGCCGCCCGCCGCCTCGACGGNCACCTCGACGGTGGGATCGACGGCGAACAGCACCGCGGAGACGGGAGCCTCGGGGTCACCGACCGCCAGGCCCACCGCGTCCCATGACTGCGCCCAGGCCGGCGGGAACGCCTGCTCCANCACGGCCACGCAGTCACTGACCGTCGCCACCCTAGTGCTCACCACGGTGACCCTACCCGCACGGTCGCGGGCGTCCACCAGCCGGTCACGGCGGCCGCCGAGGTACCGAGGTCCCGCACGCGACGCACCGTTCGCCCCGTAACGTCACCTCTGGCAACGCGCCTGCGCAGGGGTGGCGAGCCACGAGGAAGGGGAACTCGGCATGGCGGACGTTTCGGTGCGATTCCAGGTCGCGGGGGATTCGGAGATCGTGCTGAACCTCNCGACCCCCCAGGCCGTCCGCCTCGTTGAGGCCATCATGCGCAAGGTCGCCGATGCGATGGCCGCCTCCCCGGCGGGTGGTGCCGGGTTGGGCGGTCCCGGGACCGGCGGCGCCGGGCTGGGCGGTCCGGCGATGGGCGCGCCGGACCGATCGGCCGTCGGTTCCGGCTGGCCGGACATCAATCCCGGGCAGAACTCCTTCCCGCCCGAGCGGTGACCCCACCCGGGCGGTGACCCCACCCGGGCGGTGGACCCGGCGGACCCGCCGAAGCGTCTGACCGCACCCGAGCGGTGAACCCGCCGGTGGTCGGCCGCTCTGCCGGACACCGGCGACGCCGCAGCCACGGCCGGCTCCGGCCGTCCGCGCACGGTGGCAAGCACCCGAACCGGAACTCCGTGCGGCCGCTATGCGGATAAAACGGGTCGTATATGACGGACCGGCACTCCCGGCACTTGCTTCCGTAAAAGCCGACACAACAAAGCCGCAACACGATACAACTCCGCACAGCCATTCCTCACCGAAGGGAAAACGATCACGCATGGCGGGGGACNTACCGGTCGACGAACGCGCCCTGATCACCCCGGCCGACGCGGCGGCCAGCCGTTCGCTGTGGGCCGCTCCCGCGAGGGCTGACGCGACCGATCCGGCCACGGGCGGCAACGCGGCGACCGACGACGGCACGCCCGCCCCGCCCGCCGCCGCCGGCGCCGGTGGCGAACGGACCCTGCACCGCTACGGCCGGGTCCAGGTGCTCGGCCGGCCGCGGGACGACGCGCCCGGCGGGCCGGGGCTGCTCGCGGCCCGCGCCGGCGCGGGCCTGCTGCCCCCGGCCGACGGCAGCGTCGTGTCGACCACGGGCGTCTCCCCCGGCCTGAACCGGGCCGAGACGCTGGGTCTGGATGCCTTCCGGCTGCGCGCCAGCGCCGCCTACCGCCGGCTGAAGCAGGATCGCCCGCGCGACGGCCATCCGTGGGACATGGACCGGCCCTGCACCGACGTTCCGCCCCCGCGGGGGTCCTTCGGGCCGGACCCGGACCGCCCGACACCACGCGCCTTCGCCAACGGTCAGTCGCTCCTGCAGAGCCCGCTGATGACGCTGACCGCCACAGGCGCCGCCGCCGACAGCGGCCCCGCCACGGGCCCCGCGGCCGGCGCCGCCGGCTCTCCGACCAGCTCGAAGCTGGAGGGCTCCGTCGCCATCGGCCTGATCCTCGTCGAGGGGCCCACCGCGGACCTGCAGTTCGCGGCGGCCGAGCGGACCAAGGTCGTGGCCGAGGTGCAGAACGGGCTGTCCTGGTACGCCACCACGAACCCGGCGGCCGGTCTCACGTTCTCCTACGACATCCAGCTCGTACGCCTGTCCGTGCCGGCGGACCCGAAGGCGGCCGATCTGGAGGCCCTGTGGCGGGATCCGGCGATGAGCCGGCTTGGCCACGCGGCCACCTTCGACGGCGTCTACGACTACGTCGACGCGCTGCGCGCCCGGCTCGGCACCCGGTGGGCCTACTGCGCCTTCTTCACCAAGTACCCGCTGGGCTACTTCGCCTACTCGTCGGTCGGCGGCCCCCGGATCGTCATGTCGTACGCCAACGACGGCTGGGGCCCCGACAACATCGACCGCGTCTTCACCCACGAGACCGGGCACATCTTCGGCGCCCCGGACGAGTACGGCGGCGNGGGCTGCGACTGCGGCGGTGCGTGGGGGGCGTTCGGCGTCCCGAACGGCAACTGCGACGCCTGCGCGCCGGCGCCGGCGGACTGCCTGATGCGTTCCAACAGCTTCGCGCTGTGCCGCTACACCCCCGGCCAGATCGGGTGGGGCCACGGCGTCGGCGGCAACCCGGCGATGGTCCAGTCGAAGGGGCTCGGCCGCGCCGGCAACTTCGACGTCGTCGTGCCGTCGGCGTTCGCGGGGATCACCCACGTGTGGCGGGACAACGACGCCGCCGGCTTCCCCTGGCGCGATCCGTGGCAGACCGCGCAGTCCCTCGGCCGCGTCGACGCACTCACCATGGTCCAGAGCACCCTGGCCAACCCCGGGCCGCTGGAGGTCGCCGTCCGGGTCGGCTCGACACTGTACTTCCTGTGGCGCGACAGCACCGGGGCGTTCGCCTGGCACGACCCCAAGCAGCTCACCCAGGGCGTCGGCGGGGTACCGTCGCTCGTCCAGAGCCGACTGGGGACGAAGGGCAACTTCGAGCTGCTCATCCCGGCCGCGGACGTCGGGATCCTGCACCTGTGGCGCAACCACGACGTCTACGGCTACCCCTGGAGCGCGCCGCGGCTGTTCGGCGCGAACCTGGGCCGGGTCGACGCGGTCAGCCTCATCCACGGCACCCTCGGNGGCGGCGCGGGCATGCTCGAGGCCGTCGCCCGGGTCGGCAGCCGGCTGGTGCACCTGACCCGGGACAACTCGGCGGTGTGGCGGACCGGCCCCGTCTTCGGCGAGGGGGTCGCGGGCAACCCGTCGCTGATCCAGAGCTCCTTCGCCGACGGGGCGCGCAACTTCGAGGTGGTCGTCCCCGCCGCCGGCGGCGGGCTCATCCACTACTACCGCAACAACGGCGCGCCCACGCCGTTCTGGAGCGGGCCGCGCCCGTTCGCCGCCACCCTGGGCAACGTCGACGCCGTCTCGATGATCCAGAGCAACTTCGACGGCCACCTGGAGGTCCTCGCCCGCGTCGGCGACGAGCTGCACATGGTGTGGCGCACATCCGGAGCCGGGGCGACCTGGTCGACCCCGCGCCGCGTGTTCTAGCCGACCACGGAACCGGGCGGCGGGTCGGGGGGTGAGGCGCCGGGGGCGTCCCAGGGAAGTCCCTCGGCGGGTCGGTCCTTGGCGCTGCGGCGCGCCAGCCAACCGTCGACGAACAGGGCCTCCGCGGGGCTGAGGGTCTCCCGCAGCGCCGGGGGCACCCCGTCGACGAAGACGCCGCGCACGCCGGCGCAGGCCCCCAGCTCCGCCGCTCGCGACGCCGGCACCGCCAGCAGTGCCAGTCGCGGCGGCAGCTGCGAGGTCACCGGTCCGAACTCGGCGAGCGTGGCCAGCGGACCATCGGCGCGGCCCGCTCCTTCGAGGACGACCAGGAGCTCAGGTTCGGTTCCCCACACCGGTCCATTCTCGCCCGAATGGCGACCGAAGGAGGACCCCGGGCCCGGTGGCGCCACCCCGGGCGGACCACCCGCGGCGCCGACACGCCCTCGTTCGGCGAGAATCACAGGGGTCGGCCGATGGACACCGCGGCCGGCGCGGGACAAGGTTGGATCGAACGGCCGGCTTCGGCACGCGGATCCGCCGCGGTGCGTCACCCCGGCGGCGAAGGCCGACCGGCCGCGGCCGACCGGCGGCGGCCGGCTCGGGCGTGGGCAGGATCCGGGTGGGCCAGAAGGGGAGGGCACCGGCGATGAGCGCGCGACTCCCGCTGTTCCCGCTCGGGACCGTCCTGCTTCCCGGGCTCGTGCTGCCCCTGGAGATCTTCGAGGAACGCTACCGGGCGCTGGTCCGGGAGCTGCTCGCCCAGCCCGCCGACGAGGCGCGCAGTTTCGGGGTCGTGGCCATCCGGCGGGGCCGCGAGACGGGGCCGGCGCTGCCGGCGATCCACGAGGTCGGCTGCACGGCCGTGCTGCGCCGGGTGCAGGAGCATCCGGACGGCCGGTTCTCCCTGATCACCGTCGGCGGGCAGCGGTTCCGCATCGGCGCGGTGGATCAGCGCAGCGCGCCGTATCTGGTGGGGGACGTGGAGTTCCTGCCCGACGAGGTCGGTGACGCCGAGTCCGCCCGCGAGTCCGTCGCGCCGGTGCAGCGGCTGATGCGCGCCTACGCCGAGCGGCTGGCCGCCACCGGCACGGTGCAGATCTCCCTGCCGGACCTGCCCGACGATCCCGTCGCCCTGTCCTACGTGATCGCCGCGGCGGCCGTCACCGATCTCACCGAGCGCCAGGGCCTGCTCGCGGNGGCCGACGCAGCCACCCGACTGCGCGTCGAGCGGGCGCTGCTACACCGGGAGGTCGGCCTGCTCCAGAAGATCACCACGATCGGCTCCAGCGAGCTGCGCCGGGTGGATCCGAGCCCCAACTGAGACAGGCCCGGCCAGGGTCAGCCGGATACCCGGGGGGCGTCGGGTCCGCTAGGGGCCGGCTCGCCCGCGGCGTCCGCCGGACGCTGCGGGCCCTCCGCGCCCTTGGTGCTGGCGGCCCCGGACTCGGTGCCAGGACCGGAGAAGGGCGCGGGCGGACGCGCGCCGCGTGGGCTCCGACGGGGGCGGGAGGTCGCCCACAGGCCGATCGCGAAGACGCCCAGGGCGACCACCGGCATGACCAGGTAGAGCCCGTGCGCGCGGACCCGCAGGTCGACCAGGTCCACCAGGATCGGCGAGGCGTTGCTCGGCAGGCTGTGCAGCAGGTCCGGAGAGCGGCGAAGATGACCGATCCAGCCGACGATCAGCGCGCCGCCGAGGCCCCCCACGGCAAGCCCCAGCGGCACCAGGAAGCCGGCGTCCCGGGCCCGCCAGAACGCCACCAGGCCGCCGACGAGCCCGGCGACCCCGCAGATCAGCGCGAAGCGGGCGTCGATGTCGCTCTGGACCGCGAACGCCGACTCGTTGCCGTGCAGCGCGCCGGGGACGTCGAGATGCGGCGCGACGGCGGCCCACAGCAGGCCGAGAGGGAACCCGGCGACCGCCATCGCCGCCGCGCAGATCAGGCCGGCGATCAGGTCCGGGCGGACACCGAACGGCAGTGGCCGCCGCGAGCGGGCCGGCAGCGGGGAGGTCTCAGACGGCTCGGCTCCCGGGCTGTCCGTCGGGACCCCCCGGAACTCCGCTGAACTCTCCGTCACGTCGCCCGTCCCGCCAAGAGGTGTCCGTCTCCTCGTCCACATCACCTACGGCGGCGTCGTCGGCCACCGCGGACGGTTGACACTATCGTGCTGGGCGGTCGTCCCGGCCACACTGGTGTGACAGTGGTCCCGGGCGACGCGATCCTGGACGGTTACGCTCTGGTCAGGAGGTTCCGACGCGGCGCAGCGTCACCGCCGCGACGGCCAGCGCCGCGATCCCCACGGCGGCGCAGACGGCGAGGTCGAGGACCACCTTCGACCAGTCCACGCCCGGTTGGAAGGCGGCCGCGAGGGCGTCCACGGCGTAGCTGCTGGGCAGCACGTCCCGCGCGACCCGGCCGATCTCGGGCAGCCGGTCGGCCGGGATGACCCCGAGAAACAGCACGATGCTCATCCCGAGCTGACCGGCGATGGTCGCCAGCTCCGGGCGCGGGGCGAGCAGACCGACCACGGCCCCCAGGCCCGCCAGGCACACCCCGGAGAGCACGACGACGGGCAGGAGCAGCCACAGTCCCGTGATCGGCAGGTTGTAGAGCAGGGCGCCGAGTACGGCCGTGATGACCGTGNCGGGCGCGGCGAACGTCGCGTAGGAGGCGGCCGTGCCCAGCACGACCGCCGCCGGCGGGATCGGCAGGGNCAGGTAGTAGTCGAGCGCGCCGGCCGCCCGCAGGGCACCGAAGCGCTGGGCGAGCAGGTTCAGCGCGACGAACGCGACCACCAGCACGGTGGAACCCGCGACGACCTGGCCGGCGGCGGTGGTGTTGTCGACGTCGAGGATGCCGCGCAGCAGGACCAGGATCCCGATCGACTGGAACGACGCCACGAACAGCAACGGGATGCGGCCGACCTTCGACCGGGCGAGCTGCCCGCGGTAGACCGCGCCGAACGCCGTGNCGAACCGGGTGGCCAGCGGCATCTTCGGCGGCCCGAGCCGCGCCGGCATCGGGATCGGCAACGGCAGCGGCACCGTGGACGGCCCCGACGTCGACTCCAGAGACGACTCCAGGGACAGCCCCGACGTCGACTCCAGAGACGGCTCCAGGGACGGCTCCGACGACGGTTCCAGGGACGGCGCCGGCTGCAGTGCCGCGAGAATCGCCGGCGCGTCGCGCGCGTCCGGGACGATGGTCATCGGGGCCACGCCTGCTGGCCCGGACGACGCACGTGCACAGTCATGTCCGCTCCAGGTCTCGGGACGCCCCGCCGAGGGTGAGGTAGACGTCCTCCAGGGATGGGGTGGCGAGGCTGAAATCGTCCAGCGCGGCGAGGGCCGCGCCGGTGGTCAGCCGGCCGAGGGCCTCGCGGGCGGTCGCCGGGTCCAGGCGGACCGTCCAGCGCCGGCCGTTGGTCGTCGCGAGGCCGGCCAGCATGGCGACGGTGGGGTCGTCGGCGGGGGGTTCGTGGCGCCAGGCGAGGTCGAGCCGGACGTCGCCGGACACCGACGCCTTGAGCTGGCCGGGTGTGTCGCAGGCGATCACCCGCCCGGACTCCAGAACGGCGACCCGGTCGAGCACCGACTCCGCCTCCAGCACGTTGTGCGTGATCAGCACGACGGTGGTGCCGGCCGCGTCACGGCGGCGCTGTAACGCCCCCCACACCGCGCGCCGGGCGACCGGGTCGAGCCCGGTGGTCGGCTCGTCGAGGACGAGGACCGGCCGATCGCCGACCAGCGCCGTGGCCACGCAGGCCAGCCGCCGCTGCCCGCCGGACAGCCGGGCCAGCGGCCGGTCCGCCACCGCGGTGAGGCCGAGCTCGTCGAGGATGGCGTCGCGGACCTCCCGCACGGCCGCGCGGGGAACGCCGCGCATCCGCGCGGTGGTGGCCACCGCGGTGGCGACGGGCAGCTCCGCCAGCGCAAGATCGTCCTGACCGAGATAGCCGGCCAGCCGGGCGGGCAGGTCCGGGGCTGCGCGGACATCGCGGCCGAACATCGTGATCGTGCCGGCGTCGGGGCGCAGCAGCCCCATCAGTTGGCGGACCAGCGTGGTCTTCCCGGCGCCGTTCGGGCCGAGCACCCCGAACACCTCGCCCTGCCGGACGTCGAGATCGATCCGGTCGTTGGCGAGGACGGAGTGCCCGCCCACCCCGTGTCGTCGGGTGAGCCCGCGGACGGCGTAGCTCAGCACGTCACCCATTCTCGCAGCCGGCTGCGGGCGATGGCCCCGGGCCGTCGTCGGGACGAGTCACACTGCGCTGCTCATCCACACCACGACGTCAAGCATGCGCAGCGGGGTGACCGGCGGGCCGCTCGACGGCACCAGTGCGGCGAGCCGGCGGAACTCCTCGGCGTTCTCCCGAAGGTCGTACTGCATGGCCCGGACGAGCAACCCCATGTACTGCCGCCAGCTTCGACCGTCGCGCGGGGACGGNGGGACGCAGTCCTCGTGCTGGTAGAAGATCCGAACCTTGGAGTCGAACAGGGGGACGAGCGCGGGCCGCTTGCGGTGCAGCACCTTGGCGATCAGCGAGCCCTTGACGTCCCGATCGGAGACGTCGGGGTCGTCGAGCGGGTCGTAGAGAGCGGCGACCAGGTCGAGGGTCACCTCGTCGGCNTCGATCAGCTCGATGCCGGGCGGCAGCTTGTCCAGCGCCCGTTGCAACAGCGGCGTGAGCGCGGTCAGGGTGTGCATCCGGTCGACGTCGACGTGCACGCCGAGCAGGCTGGGCGCCAGCAGGTCGCCCGTGCACAGCAGATCCGGGTCGTCGTTGGTGACCAGTCCGTCGTAGTAGGGGTAGGCGTAACGCAGCCCGCGCTTGCGGGGACCCAGGTACTCCTCCACCAGGCTCTCCGCGTCGAAAACCTCCCGGGTGCCTTTCGCCAACTTCACCCNTGGGCTCCTTATCGTCCTGTAGTCGTCGCTGTCNTCGTCATCGTCACTGCAGTCGTCATCGTCACTGTCGTTGCCATCGTCGCCGTGGTTGCCATCGTCGCCGTGTCGTCCGGGGTGCTTGCCCGCGACACCGCGACCGGCGTCGTCCGAGCCCGGCAACCCGCGCTGACGAGGGCGTTGTGCCTCATCCTCCCTTGTGGCCGCCGCGACCGGTACGGGGGTCGACGCCGGCGGCGGCCGGCAGGCCCGCGCCTCGTCCACCGGATGGCAGTGACCCGGCCAGATGATGAGGGACGGCGCGCCCCAGGTCAGCGGCGATCCGGCGACAATGGGAGGAATCTCACGCTGGGCGGCCCGGCGCCGGGTGGCGCGGGATCGACGACCCGGACCCGGGGATCGGCCGCGAGCTGCGACAATCGCCCGGCCGGCGCCCGGACCACGGCGGCGAACAGGCACGCGCACCCGGCCCGTAGCTGCGCCTCGGCCTGGCGGTCCCGCTCCTCCGCGCCGGCCTCGCCGGCTCCCGCCTCGGCCGCGGCCCGCGTCTGCGCCTGCGTCGCCGCCGAGGCGAAGGCGGCGTGGACGTCGGCGACCGGGTCGCGCACGGTGGCCTGCTCGACCTCCCCGCCGGTCCCGGCAGTGAAGAACACCTGCACGGCCCGGTACGCGCCGAGAACCCCGAGCATCTCGTCGGGGGTGACCGGGGCGGCGAGGCTCGCGACGGCGTAGAGGTCCGCGGCGGGGGCTGCGGCGGTCAGGGACGCGAGGTTCTGCCGGCTCGCCCCGAGGTACTCGGCGACCGAGTCGTGCGCACCTGGGCCGATCGTGACCGTCGGCGTCAGGGGCTGCGCCGCCGGCGGGGAGCCGGTCGGCGCGTCGGCGGGCGCCGTCGCGTTGGACGGCCGATCCCGGTCGACGCTCTGCAGCATCGCCGCCGCCGCGCTCACCACGATCAGCACGACGAGCCCGAGAACGAGCACCCGCGCCCCCCGGTCCACCACGCCACCGGGCGCGACGCCGACCACGTCGAGCAGGGCCGGCGAGCCCTCGGCCCCGGCGTCGGCCGGCCCGTCCCGGCCCACCCGCCCGCGCCGGGCCCGTTCGGCCAGCCGGCGGGCCCGGCAGGCCTCGCGATCGGCGGTGCCGGCGAGGCGGGACCGGGCGGTGTCGAGGATGCGGAACACGGGCGGCAGCGCGGCGTCGTCGAGCCGGTCGAGCGGGTTCACCGCGGGCCGGGCCGTCACCGGCCGTGCCTCGACGGTCGCGTGGAGGACCGCCGTGGTCAGCCCGCCTGAGGCCGGCCCTCCTGAGGCCGGCATGGCGACAGGCTCGGCCTCGGCGGGCACGAGCGGCGGAACCTCGGGGGTCGGCGGAACCTCGGGGGTCGGCAGTACGTCGGGGGTCGGCAGGGACGGCTTGCCGATCGCCACCGGTTCGGTCATGCCTGCTCCCGCAGCCGTTCCACCGCCTCCGCCAGGTCGGCCGGGTCCGGGCTGGTGAACTCGACGGGGCCGCCGTGACCGGGATGGTCGAACGACAGGCGGGCCGCGTGCAGCCATTGCCGGGTCAGGCCGAGACGCTCGGCGAGGGTGGGATCGGCGCCGTAGGCGAGGTCGCCGACGCAGGGATGGCGCAGGGCCGACATGTGCACCCGGATCTGGTGGGTCCGGCCGGTCTCCAGGCGTATCGACAGCAGCGAGGCCGAGCGGAACGCCTCCACCAGGTCGTAGTGGGTCACGCTGGGTTTGCCGTCCGCGACGACGGCGAACAGGCCCGGCCGGCGCGGATGGCGGTCGGTCGGTGCGTCGACGGTGCCGCTGAGCGGGTCGGGATGGCCCTGCACGACGGCGCGGTAGCGCTTGTCCACCTGGCGCTCCCGGAAGGCCCGCTTCAACAGCGTGTAGGCACGCTCGCTCTTGGCGACGACCATGGCCCCGGAGGTGCCGACGTCGAGGCGGTGCACGACCCCCTGCCGCTCCGCGGCGCCCGAGGTGGAGATGCGGTAGCCGGCCGCGGCCAACGCCCCGATCACGGTCGGCCCGGTGAAACCGGGGGCCGGATGGGCGGCCACGCCGGGCGGCTTGTCGACCACCACGATGTCGTCGTCATCGTGCAGGATGCCGAGACCTGCCACCGGGGTGGGCTCCACGGTGACCGGGCGCGGTGGCGCGGGCAGCCGCACCTCCAGCCAGGCGCCGCCGCGGACCCGGTCGGATCGGCCGCGGACCCGACCGTCGAGGCTGGCCTGGCCGTCGTCGACGAGGGTGGCGGCCGCGGTCCGCGACAGCCCGAACATCCGCGCGATCGCGGCGTCCAGGCGGATGCCGTCGAGCCCGTCCGGGACCGGCAGCGAACGCAGGTCTCCTCCGGCACCCAGGTCTTCCCCGGCGCTCACGTCTCCCCCGGCGCGGGTCACTGGCCGCCCGGCCCGGTGCCGCCTCGGCCGGCGGCATCGGCGGGCGGGTCGGCCCGCAGCGCGCCGCCGTCCCCGACGACCGGGTCGGGATCGCCGTAGTGGGTGCCGTCCAGCCCGATGCCCCGCAGCGACAGCACGACGGCGAGGATGCCGCCGCAGACGATCGCCGAGTCGGCGGCGTTGAAGATCGGCCAGTGGTGCAGGTAGACGAAGTCGACAACGTGGCCGCGCAGCGGGCCGGGGGCACGGAAGATCCGGTCGGTCAGGTTGCCCAGCGCGCCGCCGAGCAGTGCGCCGAGCACGATCGCCCAGCCCACCGACCGCAGCCGGCGGGCGGTGAAGACCACCACCGAGATCACGGCCAGGGCGACGAGGCTGAGCACGACCGTCGCCCCGCCCGCGAGGCTGAACGCGGCCCCGGAGTTGCGGGTGAGCCGCAGGTCGAGGACGCCGGGAATGATGTTGACCGGACCACGGTCGGACAGCGTGGCCACCGCGATGTGCTTGGTCACGATGTCGAGCAGCAGGATCACCGCGGCCGCCGCCGTCAGCGTGGCCACCGGACGCCGGGCTGGGCCCCCGGCGCCGCCCGCGGCGGCCGACCCACGGTCGGCGGGATCTTCGGACACACTGCTCCCGATGGTCGTCTCCGCCCCCACCCGATCCACTCTACGGGCCAGCCCACACGGGGCGCCCCGATGGATCCCCACTGGGCACCGGCCGAGCGCCCGAGCGGTCGACTAGACTCCATCTGGTAGCGGCACGGCATCGACGGGGACGAGTAGCGGCGGGCGCAGCCCGAGCGAGCCGGGGTTGGTGGAAGCCCGGTGGCCAGCGCGTTGCGAAGATCACCCCCGAGCCGCCGGCAGAACGGGACCCCGCGGGCGCGAGCCGGCGGAGCCCCCAGTAGACCCGGCCGCCGCGAGCTTTGACGAGAGGCCGTCCCACGGCCCGCTCCGCCTCCGGCGGAGCGGTCGAGCGGGGCGCGCAAGGAGGGTGGTACCGCGGTACCCCCGGTCCCGGGCGGGACGCGGCGGCGGGCAGGCCCGCCGGCCGTCGCCACGCGCGGCCGGTGAGGCGTCGTCCCTCCGTTGGTCCGACGCCAGCCACGACCGAGGAAGACCGGGTCCGCCACGATGACCACCGCCCCGCGTACCCCCACCTTCGCCCCGCTGCCCGCGCAGGTGGACCTACCCGCCTTCGAACGCGAGACGCTCGCCCGCTGGCGCGACGCGAAGGTCTTCCACCGCTCGCTGGAGTCCACGGCGGACCGCCCGCTGTGGGTCTTCTACGAGGGGCCGCCGACCGCGAACGGCAAACCGGGCGCCCACCACGTCGAGGCGCGGGTCTTCAAGGACCTGTTCCCCCGCTACCGGACGATGAAGGGCTTCCACGTCCCCCGCCGCGCCGGCTGGGACTGCCACGGGCTGCCCGTCGAGCTCGCGGTGGAGAAGGAGCTCGGCTTCACCAGCAAGAACGACATCGAGGCCTACGGCATCGCCGAGTTCAACGCCCGCTGCCGCGAGTCGGTGCTGCGCCACGTCGCCGACTTCTCCGCGATGACGGAGCGGATGGGCTACTGGGTCGACCTCGACAGCGCCTACCGCACGATGGACACCAGCTACATCGAGAGCGTCTGGTGGTCGCTGAAACAGATCTTCGACAAGGGTCTGCTTGTCGAGGACTTCCGCGTCACCCCGTACTGCCCGCGCGACGAGACGCCGCTGAGCGACCACGAGGTCTCCCAGGGCTACGCCGACGTGGACGACCCCTCGGTCTACGTCCGTTTCCCCCTGGTCGCCGACGACCTCGGGCTCGCCGAGCGCGGCGCGGAGCTGCTGGTCTGGACGACGACGCCGTGGACACTGGTGTCGAACACCGCCGTCGCCGCCCACCCGGACGTCGACTACGCCCTGGTCCGCGCCGCCGGCGGGGAGCTGTTCGTCGTCGCCGAGCCGCTGGTCGCCGCCGCCGTCGGCGAGGACGCCGAGGTCGTCGAGCGCTTCCGCGGCACGGCGCTCGCCGGCGCCCGCTACGCCCGCCCGTTCGAGCTGCTGGCCGCCGAGCGGTTCGCCGCCGGCACCGGCACGCCGCACTCGGTCGTGCTCGCCGAGTACGTCACCACCACCGACGGCACCGGCCTGGTGCACCAGTCGCCGGCGTTCGGCGCGGAGGACCTCGCGGTCTGCCGGGCCGCCGGCCTGCCCGTGGTCAACCCGATCGGCACCGACGGCCGGTTCCTCGCCGACACCCCGCTGGTCGGCGGCGTGTTCTTCAAGGACGCCGACGCGGCGCTGACCGCCGACCTGCGCGAGCGGGGCCGGCTGTGGCGGGCCCAGACGTACACCCACAGCTACCCGCACTGCTGGCGCTGCCACACCCCGCTGATCTACTACCCGCTGCCGTCCTGGTACATCCGCACCACGGCGATCCGCGACCAGCTCCTGGCCCAGAACGCGGCGACGGACTGGCACCCGGAGCGGATCAAGAACGGCCGCTACGGCGAGTGGCTACGCGGCAACGTCGACTGGGCGCTGTCCCGCAACCGCTACTGGGGCACGCCGCTGCCGGTCTGGCGCTGCGACGACGACCCGGACCACCTGGTGTGCGTCGGTTCGATCGCGGAGCTGTCCGAGCTCGCCGGGCGCGATCTCGCCGCTCTCGACCCGCACCGGCCGTTCGTCGACGAGGTCACCATCGCCTGCCCGACCTGCGGCGCGACCGCGCACCGGGTGCCCGAGGTGATCGACGTCTGGTACGACAGCGGCGCGATGCCGTTCGCCCAGTGGGGCGCGCCGCACCAGGGCGCCGAGCAGTTCGCCCGCCAGTACCCGGCGCAGTACATCTGCGAGGCGATCGACCAGACCCGGGGCTGGTTCTACACCCTGATGGCGATCGGGACCCTGGTGTTCGACCGCTCCTCCTACGAGACGGTGCTGTGCCTCGGGCTGCTGCTCGACNCCGAGGGCCNCAAGATGAGCAAGCACGTGGGCAACGTCCTCGACCCGTTCGAGCTGTTCGAGCGGCACGGCGCGGACGCGGTCCGCTGGCTGATGCTCGCCGGCGGCTCCCCGTGGGCGGACCGCCGGGTCGGCCACGAGGCGATCGAGGACATCGTCCGCAAGGTCCTGCTGACCTACTGGAACACCGCCTCCTTCTTCGCGCTGTACGCGGGCGCGGCCGACTGGCGTCCCGGTGAGGGCCCGGCCGCGGCGGCGCCGGCCGAGCGGCACGTGCTGGACCGCTGGGCGCTGTCCGAGCTCGCGGCCACGGTGGACGAGGTGGACGAGGCGCTCGCCGGCTTCGACTCACTGCGCGCCGGGCGGCGGATCGCCCGGTTCATCGACGACCTGTCCAACTGGTACGTCCGCCGCTCCCGCCGACGGTTCTGGGCCGGCGACCCGGATGCCCTGGACACCCTGTACACCTGCCTGGACGCGCTGACCCGGGTGATGNCCCCGTTCACGCCGTTCCTGACCGACTGGCTGTGGGTCCGGCTGTTCGCCGACGCGTCGGCGAAAGCGCCCGACTCGGTGCACCTGGCCGCCTGGCCCGAGCTGCCGGCCGGCCTGCACTCCCCGCGGCTGTCCACGCAGATGGACCTCGTGCGGCGCATCGTCGAACTCGGCCGCGCCGCGCGGGCCGGCAGCGGGGTGCGCACCCGCCAGCCGCTGCCGCGAGCCGTCGTCGGCGCCGCCGCCTTCGGCGAGCTGTCCGCCGAGCTGCGCGCCCAGATCGCCGAGGAGCTCAACGTCACCGTCGTCGAGGCGGCGACCTCGGACGTCGTGGACATCACCGTGAAGCCGAACTTCCGCGCCCTGGGCCGGCGTTTCGGCAAGAACACCAAGGCGGTCGCGGCCGCCATCGCCGCCGCCGGAACGCCGGTGGACGGCCGGCTGACCGTCACCGTCGACGGCGAACCCGTCGAGCTGTCGGGCGACGAACTGATCATCACGGAGACGCCGCGGCAGGGCTGGGCCGTCACCGCCGAGTCCGGCCTGTCGGTCGCGCTCGACCTGGAGATCACCCCGGAGCTGGCCCGGGCCGGGCTCGCCCGCGACGTGGTGCGGGTGCTGCAGGACGCGCGCAAGGCCGCCGGCCTGGAGATCACCGACCGGGTGGATGTGCGCTGGTCGGCGACCCGCGAGGACACCGCGCTCGCCCTGCGCGCCCACCGCGCCACCGTGGCCGAGGAGGTGCTCGCGGTCTCCTTCACCGAGGTCACGGGTGGTGAGGCGGGTCTGCGATCGGCGGCGGAGCTGGGACTGGTGTTCAGCCTGGCGCGCCACGCTCCCGCGGCCGTTTAGGCACGCGGCCGGTCAGGCACGCGGCCGGTCGAACATGGGCGGGTGGCCGGCGTCGATCCCCGGCGCCGGCGGGCGCCGCGGCGCTCAGGAAGGCGTTCGGCGCAGCGCGCCGAGCGGAAGCAGCGCCGCGGCGATGAGTGTCAGGATCAGGGAGGCGTAGACGAAGCCGCTGCCGGCGACGATGCCGGCGATCGCCAGAACCGCACAGAGTGCGAGCAGCACACCACAGAGCGTTAGCATGGCGCGTCCCGACGAGGCGGGGATACCGGCGGCAGGCCAGGGCACCGGGCGTCACCGCGGCCGAAGGCCGGGTCGCTCTCGGCGCTGGCGGGGCGGGCCGGCGGGTCTGGCGGCACCGCGGCGGCCACGGCGGTGCTCGCCGACACCGGACTGACAGGCCAGGCCGCACGCGGCGTGGTCACGGACGACGCGGCCATGGCAGAGACGATCTCGACGGGGCGCGGTGCCGCGACGCGACGGATCAGAACTCCTGCATGCCGGGCGCGTCGCGCCGGCTGGGGTCCAGATCCGGGCGGCCGCCGTGGCCGTTGTCCCGGGCGATGGCACCGGCGGGCATGGGCGGACCGGGCGGGAACGTCGGCTGGTGGCCGGGGCTCTGCTGGCCGCCGTTCGGGCCCATTCCCACCGCCGGGGGCGGCGTCGGACCACCGGGGTTCAGGCCGGGACGAGGGGTGTTGCCCGCGCCGACTGCCGGCGGCTGGGTCGGCATGCCGTCCAGGTCCCGCAACTGCATCTCCAGGTAGGCGCGCAGCCGGGTGCGGTACTCGCGCTCGAATGCCCGCAACTGCTCGACCTGGCCCTCCAGGCGGCGCTTGTCGTCCTCCAGGCCGCCGAGCTGCTCGGCGACGTGGGCGCGGGCCTCGCCGATGATGCGGTCGGCGTCGGAGCGGGCCTCGCGGCGAGCCCGCTCGGACTCGGCGCGCGCCTCGCGCAGCGCCTCGTCGGCGGTGCGCTGGGCCAGCACGAGCGTGCGGGCAACCCGCTGCTCGATCTCGGCCTCCGAGGCCTGGCCGGAACCGGTGCGAGCCGGCACGCCGCCGCCGCCCGAGCCGACGGCGGGGATCACCGTGGTCGGTGCGCCACCCTGCGGGGCGCCAGGCGGGGGCACCTGCTGCTGTTGCTGCTGTGCGCGTTCCCGGGCGGCCTGAGCAGCCTGCGCGGCCTGCGCCTGGACCTGGGCGAGCTGGCGGCGGGTCTCCTCGACCTGGCGACGCAGCCCCTGGTTCTCCTCGAGGATCTGCGCGGGGACCCCAGGGCCGCCGCCACCGGAGCGGCGGGCCTCGTCGAGCTGCCGGCGCAGATCGCTGTTCTCGTCGAGCAGCCGGGTCAGCTCCGCCTCGACCTCGTCGAGGAAGGTGTCGACCTCATCCTCGTTGTAGCCGGTGCGGAACCTCGTCGGACTGAAGACCTTGTTCTGTACGTCCTGTGGTGTCAGAGCCACGTCNCCTCCTCGTGCGGCATCGCCGCTCCCCGAAGAGAGGGCGGTCTGCGGGCAGTCTGCCGCGCCCGCGTTCGCGGTGTGCACACAACCCCGTCACAGCCTCTGGGCATAGCTCCGCAGCACCAAGATCACCAAGAAGAGCACCAGATACCCGAGGTCAAGCGATACGCTACCCACCCTCAATGGGGGCAGGACACGCCGGATGAACCGCAACGGGGGGTCAGTCACCGTGTACACGGATTCGAAGATCAACAACAGTGGGCCGGTCGGACGGAACGATCGACCGAGGACGAGAACGAGGTCGGTGATCCACCGCGCTATCAGGAACAGGAAGTAGACCAGCAGCACCCATGAGATCAAGTCGCCTAGTGTGCTGATGGTGCTCTCTCCTGGGAACCTTGGGGACCTGGGGACGCGTCAGTGGTCCGCGTTCCCCGTCATGACTGGTTGTAGAACCCACCCTCACGGATGCGTCGCTTGTCCGTCTCGGTGACCTCGACGTTGTGCGGCGAGAGCAGGAAGACCTTGTTGGTCACCTTCTCGATGTCGCCACGCAGCCCGAAGATCAGCCCGGCGGCGAAGTCGACCAGCCGCTTGGCGTCGACATCGTCCATGTCGGTGAGGTTCATGATAACGGGGGTACCGTCCCTGAACTCCTCGCCGATCTGCCGCGCCTCATTGTAGCTACGTGGCTGAAGCGTCGTGATCCGGTAGGGGTGTGCCTCCTCGACGGGCATCACCCGCCGCATCGGCACAGGTCCGGCAGGGCGCAGTGGTTCGACCGGTGGACGTCGCGGCATGGCGACCGGCTCCTCCCGTGCGTCGATCCGACGGACCGTGCGATCCATCGGGACCGGTTCGTGCATGGCACGCCGATCGTCATGACCGACCGCACGACCGTCGTCGTAGTCGTCGTCGTCGAGATAGTCCTCGTCCTCCTCGGCCAGACCGAGGTAGACCATCGCCCTGCGCCCGAGCCCCATGGGCGCGACTCTAAGGGACACCAGGCCGTTCACCGAACAAAGCGGTCCCGATCCGAAGGTGTGTCGCGCCCTCGGCCACCGCGGCCTCAAGATCGCCCGACATGCCGGCGCTGATGACGGTGGCCTGAGGGTGGTCCACGACCAGCCGTTCGGCAACGGCCCGCAGCCGCTCAAATGCGGGACGTGCTGGTTCGCCACGAGGAGCAACCGCCATGACGCCACGCAGTGTCAGCCCGGGCGCCCCGTCGACGAGATCAGCCAGCGCCGGGAGCTCCGCCGGATCGGCGCCGCCCCGGCCCGAATCGGCGACCACGGACCCCACCCGCCTCCCGAAATCACTCCGCAAGTCCAACGATACCTGCAGACAGATCGACAGCGGGCGGCCTCGCTCAACCGCGAGCCGGGACAGGACGCCGACCAGGCCCGATCGGTCCACCGACTGAACCCAGTCCGCCCAACGCAGGACGGATCGGGCCTTGTTGCGCTGGAGTTGGCCGACGAAGTGCCAGGTGAGATCCGATCCTCCCGGCGTCCCGCCCGACGCCACGCCCGCCCCGCCGGGCCCGCCTCCGCCGCCGACCGTCGGATCGCCACGCGACTGTTCGAGCTGACGCGTGACCATAGTCACCTTCGGGCCAGCCTCCTGCTCGCGGTTCTCGGCGAACTGGCGCGCCCCGAGTGTGCGCAGCATCACGACATCCTCGGCCGGATAGGTCTTACTCACCGCGATGAGGGTTAACCCGGCCGGATCGCGGCCGGCCGCGCGGGCCGCGGCGGCGATCCGCTCCTCGATCACGGCCAGCCGGCGGGCCAGCTCCGCCCGGCGCACCGGGTCGACGCCCGCCGCCGCGGCCGGATCGGCCCCGGTGAACGGATCCGGACGCCCGATCACGCGGCCGGCCCGAGCCACGCCACCCCGGCGAACCGACCGGTACGGCCGTCCCGGCGGTAGGAGTAGAGCTCCGGGTCCTCCGCGGTGCAGCGGGCGGCGACGGCGATGTCGGTCACACCCGCCGCGACGAGCTGATGGTGGATGCCGGCCCGCAGGTCGATCGCGGCGGTCCCCCGCCGCGTCGCCGCCGCGCTGCCCGGCACCCGCCGCTCGACCTCCCGGCGCAGCTCCGCCGGCACCTCGTAGCAGCCCGCGCAGACACACGGGCCGACGGTGACCATGAGCCGATCCGCCGGGACACCGAGCCGGTCGAACGCCGCCAGCGTCGCGTCGATCACACCGTCGGCCATGCCGACCCGCCCGGCGTGCGCGACCCCCACCGCCGTCGGGGACTCGAACAGCACCGGCGCGCAGTCGGCAACCATCACCGCCAGCGCGAGGCCCGGCACATCGGTCACGAGGGCGTCCGCCTCTGGTGGCGGAGCCGGCTCGCGCGCGACGACGACCCGCGTGCCGTGCACCTGGCGCATGTACTGCACCGGCATCCGCAGCCGCTCGGCCAGCCGGCGTCGGTTGGCGGCGACGGCATCCTCGGCGTCGCCGACATGATCACCGAGATTGAGCCCGCCGAACGGCGGCGCACTGACCCCGCCCGCGCGGGAGGTGACGAGAACCGGCATGGCCGGAAGTCTGCCCGGCGCGGGTTATTTGAGGAAGTCCGGCACGTCCAGCTCGTCGTCGTCGACCACCGGCCGGACGGGGCGGCGCGGCGGCGGGTAGGNCGGCCGCGGCCCCGTCGCCCGCGGCGGATCGACCCGGTGCGGCTGGGCGTAGCCGGGGTCGGCCGCCGGCTCCACGGATTCCCGCGCGGGCGGAGCGATGCGCGACTCCACCGTCGGGATCACGGTCGACTCGCCGGGAGAGACGCGCTCGTGGGCGGCCGGCGCCCCCGGCAGCGGCTCGGGGTGGTAGTGCCCGACGTTGGACTGGCCGATCGGCGACGGCGGCGTCTGCAGGTAGCTCGGCGTCGGCGGGGCCGGCTGGACGGGCGCGGGGGTGGGCGGCGGCGGAGGGGGCGGCGGGGGCGGCGGCGCGGCCTGGGCCACGCGAGCCGAGGCACTCGGGATCGTCGGCAGCGGCGGCAGGATCGTCGTGGCCGGCGAGGCGGCCGGAGCCGGAGGCGCGCTCCCGGTGCCGCCACCGGCGGTCCCACCCTGGCCGGGGGACCGCCGCGGCTGCTGCGCATGGGACGGCCTGATCCGCCGGTCCTGCACCGTGTCGAACCCGGCGGCGATGACTGTCACCCGCACCTCGTCGCCGAGGGCGTCGTCGATCACCGCACCGAAGATGATGTTCGCCTCGGGATGGGCCGCGTCCGCGACGAGCTCCGCGGCCGCGTTGATCTCGAACAGACCGAGGTCCGAGCCGCCGGAGATGTTGAGCAGGACGCCCTGGGCGCCGTCCATGCTCGCCTCCAGCAGCGGGGAGGCGATGGCCTGTTCGGCGGCCACCGTGGCCCGGTCGTCGCCGCGGGCCCGACCGATGCCCATCAACGCGCTGCCGGCGTGCGACATGACCGTCTTCACGTCGGCGAAGTCGAGGTTGATCAGACCGGGGGTGGTGATCAGGTCGGTGATGCCCTGGACACCGGAGAGCAGGACCTGGTCGGCGCTGCGGAAGGCGTCCAGGACGCTGATGTCGCGGTCGGTCATCGCCAGCAGGCGGTCATTCGGGATGACGATGAGCGTGTCGACCTCGTTGCGCAAGGTGTCGATGCCCGTGTCCGCCTGGGTCGCGCGGCGCCTGCCCTCGAAGGTGAACGGCCGGGTCACGACACCGATGGTGAGCGCGCCGAGCGAACGGGCCACGTTCGCCACGACGGGGGCGCCACCCGTACCGGTGCCACCGCCCTCACCGGCGGTGACGAAGACCATGTCGGCCCCCTTGAGGACCTCCTCGATCTCCTCGCGGTGGTCCTCGGCGGCCTGCCGGCCCACCTCGGGATCGGCCCCGGCGCCGAGGCCCCGGGTCAGCTCGCGGCCGACGTCGAGCTTCACGTCGGCGTCGCTCATGAGCAAGGCCTGGGCATCGGTGTTGATGGCGATGAACTCGACGCCCTTGAGACCGACTT
This sequence comes from Frankia sp. CpI1-P, assembly GCF_001421075.1. Taxonomy (NCBI): domain Bacteria; kingdom Bacillati; phylum Actinomycetota; class Actinomycetes; order Frankiales; family Frankiaceae; genus Frankia; species Frankia sp. CpI1-P. The sequence continues at coordinate 100,599 of NZ_LJJX01000005.1, forward strand.
CGATCATCCGGTTGACGGCGTTGACGCCACCACCACCGATCCCGACGACCTTGATGACCGCGAGATAGTTCTGTGGGGCAGCCATGCGGTGTCGGTCCTCCAGCGGCGTCGGTGGTCGGACGGGGGGTTACCCCGCCCCTGCGGCGCCGCGGGATGGCGGATTCACGCGGCGAGCGGGGGAAACAGTCACAGTCTCAACCTTCACCGTCAGCTAGACGGTTACAGTTATGTCAACTTCCGACTGTGAATCGGACAGTNGGCACGGCTACGTCGGTGGTCAAGGAAGCTGTCGGCGCGTCACACCCCTTCCTGGCACGTCCGCTTCGTCACAGCCTTCCCCACGCATCGCCTTCGGCAATGCGCGGGGCCCCCTGGCCTACTGTGGCAGCCTCCTTCCGTCAGATCACCTCCGGCGATCTTCCTGGAACGACAGCGCCGCCTTCGGCAATGCGCGGGAACCCCTGACCTACTATGGCAGCCAACTTCCGTCAGATCACCTCCGGCGATCTTCCAGGCACGCCAGCGCTCCCCTCGGCGATTCGCGGGGGGGCCTGGACGGTTCGGGGGGCGCGATCAAGGGGGAGCGTGGTGGGGCGGGGGCGTGATGGTGTACTGCCTGCGTGACCCGTCAGNGCACCCAGCACGTCCATTTCCTCGGCATCGGCGGCGCCGGCCTGTCGCCGCTGGCCCAGATCCACCTCGCCGGCGGCGGGGGGGTCAGCGGCAGCGACGCCGAGGACTCCCCCCGCGTGGCGACCCTGCGTGCCCGCGGAGTGCCCGTCCGCGTCGGACCCGCGCCGACAGCGGAGGCGATCGCCGCCGAACTCGCCGGGGTGGATGTCGTGGTCGCCTCCAGCGCCCTCGCCGACGATCACCCGGAGATCGTCACCGCCCGGTCGCTGGGCCTGCCGGTCCGCCGCCGGTCCGAGTGGCTACCGGAGCTGACCGCGGGTTACCGGCTGGTCGCCGTGGCGGGCTCGCACGGCAAGTCGACCACCTCGGCGATGTTGACCCTGGTGCTGCGCGCGGCCGGGCTCGATCCCACCGCCGTCATCGGCGCGGAGGTCTCCCAGCTCGGCGGCAACGCCCTCGCCGGCTCCGGCGACGTGTTCGTGCTGGAATCCGACGAGTACGGCGGCGCGTTCGCCGGCCTCGAACCCGCCATCGCCGTGATCACCAACGTCGAATGGGAGCACCCGGACATCTTCCCGGACGAGGCGTCGGTCCGGGCCGCCTTCACCGCGTTCGCCCGGCGAGTGCGCCCCGACGGCCGGCTGGTGGTCTGCGGGGACGATCCGGGGGTGGCCGCCGTGCTCGCCGAGCTGCGCCGGCAGGCGCCGTCCGCGTCCGCGCCCGTGCTCGACTACGGCTTCGGCCCCGATCGTCGGTGGCGCGCCGTGGACGTCGCCACCGCGGTCGGGGACGACACGGCCCGCGCCGTCATCCTGCACGCCGGCCAGGAGATCGGCACCCTGACGCTGGCGGTCCCCGGCCGGCACTCGCTCCTCAACGCACTGGCGGTCCTCGCGGTCGCCACCGAGCTGGGTGTCGCGCCGGCGCAGACCCTCGCGACGCTCGCGACCTACACCGGCGCGGCCCGCCGCTTCGAGTTCGTCGGCTTCTGGCGCGCCGGCACGCCCGATCCCGTCACCATCCCGGCCGCCCCGAGGCCACCCGACACGACGCCAACGGCGGCCGCCGGCACAGCAGCCGGGGCCACACCGCCCGACTCCGCCCTCCCCCGGGCCGTACCCTCGGCCGCGGGCGCGCCGGCGGCGGCGACCGCGCTGGCCCCCGCGCCCGGCCTCGGCCGGTCGGCTGCCACACCGGCCCAGACCGGCACGCCCGCTGCGCGATCGCAGCTCCGGCCGGCGGCCGCCGTCGCCGACCCGGTGGGCGGTCGGAGCCTGGAGATCATCGATGACTACGCGCACCATCCGACCGAGATCCGGCTGACGCTCGCCGCGGCCCGCTCCCGGGCCCGCGGCCGGGCGGTGTGGGCGGTGCTCCAGCCGCACACCTACAGCCGGTTCGCCGCGCTGCTCGACGGCTTCGCCACCGCCTTCGCCGACGCCGATCGGGTCTACGTCACCGACATCTACGCCGCCCGGGAGACCGATGACCTCGGCCGNCACCCGACGGATCTGGTCGAGCGGCTGGCCGGGCCCGCGGCGGTCGGCTACGTGCCCTGGCCGGAGCTGGTCGACCGGCTCGCCGCGGACGTCCGTGACGCGCTCGACGGCCCCGTCCCCGCCGCCCCGGCCGGCGGCATCCTGCTGCTCACCCTGGGCGCCGGGACGATCACCACGGTCGGCCCGCGGCTGCTGGCGGCACTGGACGAGCCGCCGGCGGGCTGACGCCGACGCGGCGGCACCCGGCCTGATCCTCCCGGCCGTGACGCTGCGTCGATGGTTGACTGCCGCAACACGCCCACCGCCGGCACGGCCGGCGGCGACCGGTGAGGATCAGGTAGATGTCCGACACTCAGGACCCGCGCAGNCCCGGCTTCGACATCCGGGCGGTCAACCAGACCGTGATCGCCGAATACCGGGCCACCGGCGGAGCACTGGAGAAGACGCTGCCCGGGTCCCGACTCGTGCTGCTGACGACGACCGGCCGGCACAGTGGGCGGGAACACACCACGCCGCTCGGCTACGTCACCGACGGCGCCCCCGGCACCGCGGCGGGCGAGAACCCGGCTGGCGACGAGAACCGGGCTGGCGACGCGGGCGACGAGGACCGGGCTGGCCGAGCGGCCCAGGTGGACGGTGCGGACCAGGCCGGCGGGCGCGGGCAGGCCGGCGGGCGCGGCCGCATCATCGTGTTCGCGTCCAACATGGCGGCCTCCCGGCATCCGGATTGGTATCGGAACCTCACAGCCAACCCCAAGGTCACCGTGGAGCTCGGCACCGCCCGGTTCGCCGCGGAGGCGTCCACCGCCACCGGGGCCGAGCGGGAGCGGCTCTACCAGGCACTGGTGGAGACGATGNCGGGCATCCGCGGCCACCAGGAGCAGGTCGAACGCGAGATCCCCGTCGTCGTCCTGGCCGCCCTGCGCTGACGGATCCCCACCGCCGACGGCGGCCCTCCGCGGGAGTCGCCCCGGGGTGGTGTTCCGCGCAGCCGCGTCACGCCTCCGTCAGGAGGCGGCGTGGCGGGGCCGGGACCGGCGCCGGGTCGCCGCCGCGTCGCGGACCATGGCGACGATCGCCGCGGCGGCCTGCGGGTAACCGCTGCCCGCGCACGCCGCCGACATCTTCGCCAGCCGCTCCGCCGAGGTGAGCACCGGCAGCACGTTCGCCAGCAGCCAGTCCGCGTCGAGTTCGGCGTCGTCGACGAGCAGGCCGCCGCCGGCCTCCACCGTCGGCAGGGCGTTGCGGCGCTGCTCGCCGTTGCCGTGCGGGAGCGGCACGTAGGCCGCCGGCAGGCCCACCGCGGCGAGTTCGGCGCAGGTCATCGCACCGGAGCGGCACAGCGTCATGTCGGCGGCGGCGTACGCGGACATGATGTCGTCCAGGTAGGGCCGCAGCTCGTAGGGAGCCGGCAGGCCGTGGGGCAGCGCCGCCGCGACCTCCTCGAAGTTCTTCGGTCCGGCCGCGTGCAGCACCTGGACGCCCGCGGTGGTCAGCGGGTGCGCCGCCGCGGTCATGACCTGGTTGAGGCTGCGGGCCCCCTGGGAGCCGCCGAAGACGAGCAGGGTCGGGCGGTGCGGGTCAAGCCCGTAGCGGGCCCGCGCGGCGCGGGCGGCGGCCGGCGAGCGGTCGAGGGTGAGGATCTCCGCGCGCAGCGGGATCCCGGTGAGGGTCGCGCCGCGCAGCGGGGTGCTCGGGTACGAGGTGGCGACGAACGGGGTGAACCGGGCACCGAGCCGGTTGGCCATCCCGGGCAGCGGGTTCGCCTCGTGGACCACGATCGGGATGCCGCGGCGCCGGGCGGCGAGGTAGGCCGGCACCGACACGTATCCGCCGAAGCCGATGACGACGTCCGCCCGGACCCGGTCCAGCGTCGCGCCTGCCTGGCGCACCGCGTCGACCAGGCGGACGGGCAGCTTCAGCAGCGCCGGCGTGGGCCGGCGCGGCATCGGTACCTTCGGCACCGTCGCCAGCTCGTAGCCCCGGGCCGGCACCAGGCGCGCCTCCAGGCCGGTGGCCGTGCCCAGCAGGGTCAGCCGCGCCCGCGGCTCGGCGGCGCGCAGGGCGTCCGCCACGGCGAGCGCGGGTTCGACATGGCCGGCTGTCCCGCCGCCGGCGAGCACTACGCTTCGCAACATCGCTCAAGACGATGACACATCGGGCCGGCCCACGGACAGCCCGGTACCGGTCGCTCGCCCACCGGTGCCGGGTGCTATGTCGGGACCGTCGACGGGCACGAGCTCCAGGTCGGGTCGGCGGGCGCGGCGGGCGCGGCGGCCGGGCAGCCGCGGCCGCCGGCGCACACCGGCGCGCTCGGCCCGGGCCGCGCGGCGCTCCTCGGCCCGTCGGGCCAGGTACTTCGCCGCCGCCGGCTCCGAGCGGGCGAAGGACAGCAGCATCCCCAGGGCGGCGAGGGTGGGCAGCAGCGCGGACCCGCCGAAGGACACCAGCGGCAGGGTGACGCCGGTGATCGGCAGCAGGCCGACGACCGCCCCCATGTTCACCACCGCCTGGACGATGATCCAGGCGGTGACGCCGGCGGCGGCCAGCCGGACGAACAGGTCGTCGGAGCGGTGGGCGATGCGCAGGCCCGCGTAGCCGAGCACGCCGAACAGCCCGACCACCACGAGGCTGCCGACCAGCCCCAGCTCCTCGCCGATGATCGCGAGGATGAAGTCGGTGTGCACCGCGGGCAGCAGCTCCGGCCACTTCGCCCGGGAGGCGCCGAGCCCGTCCCCCCACCAGCCGCCCGTGGACAGCGCGTAGATGCCCTGGACGGCCTGGAAGCCGTCACCGTTGGCGTCGGCGAAGGGGTCGGTGAACGACAGCAGCCGCCGGATCCGGTAGGGCTCGACGACGGCGAGCACCGTCGCCGCGATGATCATCGAACCCATCACGGCGCCGTAGAAGCGCTTCGGGGTGCCGATCACCCACAGGATGGTCAGCGGGACGACCGTCACGCAGATCGCGCCGCCGAGATCCGGTTCGAGCAGCATCAGCAGGTCGATGAACAGGAACACCGGCACGAGCGGGACGAACAGGTGCTTCGGGTCGGACAGCCGCCGCCGCTTGCGCACCAGCAGGTCCGAGCACCACAGCACCAGCGCGATCTTCGCCAGCTCGCTGGGCTGGATGGTGATCGGGCCGACAACGATCCACTGCCGGGCACCCCCGCGCACGCTGCCGATGCCGGGGACGAGCACGGCCATGAGCAGCAGCACCGTGCCGGCCAGCAACGGGTAGGCCAGGGCGCGGAAGGCCCGCACCGGCAACCGGCTGGCCGCGACGACGATCGGCAGGCCGATGCCCACCNAGATCGCCTGCCGGATGAACAGCGTGTACGCCGAGCCGAACAGGGCGTAGGAGCGCACACTCGACGCCGAGAGCACCATGACCAGCCCGAGCAACAGCAGCAGGCCGGCCGAGGACAGCAGCAGGTAGTAGGAGGCCAACGGCCGGTCGAGCAGCGGCACCCGCAGTTCGGCGGTTTCTCTGTCCACCGGGCCGTCGTCATCGCCGGCCGGCGCCTCGCCGCGGGCGCGGCCCGGGCCGCGGGCCGACGCCCTGCCCGAGCCCCGCCCCTGCCCCCCGTCACGGCCGTCTCGAGCGTCTCGAGCGTCTCGGCCGGACCGGACGGATCGGCCGGCGATCGGCCGCACCGACAGCCCGGTAGAGGGCGACACCGGCCTTGAACCAGCCACGGCTACCCCTCTCGTGCGCGCACCGCCTCGGCGAACAGGTCTCCGCGGGCCGCATAGTCGCGGAACATGTCCATCGAGGCCGCGGCCGGCGCGAGCAGCACCGTGTCACCGGCGCGCGCGAGCGCCGCCGCGGCCTTCACCGCATCGTCCATGCCGGCGGCCCGTTCGACGGGGACATCGGGGGCGTGTCGGGCGAGCGCGACGGCTATCTCGTCGGCGCAGCGGCCGATGAGCACCGCGCCGCGCAGCACGCCGCGGGCGTCGCGGACGAGCTCGTCGAACTCGAGGCCCTTGTTCAGGCCGCCGGCGATCCACACGACCGACGGGTAGCCGGCCAGCGAGGCGGCGGCGGCGTGCGGATTGGTCGCCTTGCTGTCGTCCACCCAGCGGACGCCGTCGATCACGGCGACCTCGGCGTTGCGGTGGGCACCGGCGCGGAACTCGGCGAGCGCGGCGCCGATCGCCGCGGGGTCGACGCCCTCGGCGCGGGCGAGCGCCGCCGCGGCCAGCGCGTTGGAGATCAGGTGGGGGCCGGCGATGCGCAGGTCGCGCACGGCGACGAGCCGGCCGCCGCCGAAGGCGCGGTCGACGAGGTGACCGGCCTCGACGGTCAGCCCCGGGGNGGGGCGGGCCGCAGGGTCCCGGCCGAACAGCACGCGGCGCCCCGGCGCCTGCGCGAGCAGCCGGGTACTCGCCGCGTCGTCGGCGTTGCCGATCGCGATCGTCGCGGGATGGCGCCAGATCCGCGCCTTGGCCTCGGCGTAGGCGTCCGCGCCGCCGTGCCAGTCGAGGTGGTCCGGCGCGACGTTGAGCACGGCCGCGGCCAGCGGGGCCGCGGTGTGGGTGTAATGGAGCTGGAAGCTGGACAGCTCGACGGCGAGCGTGTCGTAGGGCGGCTCGGCGGCGACGGCCTCCACGATCGGCGTGCCGATGTTGCCGGCGGTGGTCGCGCGCCGACCCCCCGCGGCGAGCATCGCCCCGAGCATCTCGGTGGTCGTGGTCTTGCCGTTCGTGCCCGTCACGGCGAGCCAGCGGGTGGCGCCGCGCCAGCGCCAGGCGAGCTCGACCTCCCCCCACACCGGCACCCCCGCCGCCGCCGATCCGATGATCAGCGGCGCGGTCGGCGGGACGCCGGGCGACGTCACGACGAGCCCCGCCCCACCGGGATCCGCCGGCAGGCCGCCGAGCTCCACCGTCGCCCCGAGCGCCCGCAGGTCGGCGGCGGCCGCTCGGTGCCGCTCGGTGTCGCCGGCGTCGACGACCCGCACCCGGGCGCCGCGGCCGAGCAGCGCCCGGGCCGCGGCGAGCCCCGACACCCCCACCCCGACGACCAGCACGGGCAGCCCCGTCCAGGTGCGCGGCTCCGCTGCGGTCACGGGGTCAACCGCCTCCGTGGGGCCAACCGCCGTCATGGGGCTAGCCACCTCCGTGGGAGAGGAACTCGGCGTAGAACAGGCCGAGCCCGAAGGCCACCGCGAGGCCGGAGACGATCCAGAACCGGATGATCACCGTTGTCTCGGGCCATTCGGCGAGTTCGAAGTGATGGTGGATCGGCGCCATGTTGAACACGCGTTTCTTCGTCGCCTTGAAGAACGCCACCTGGATCATCACCGACAGGGTCTCGATGACGAACAGGCCGCCGAGGACGACGAGCAGCAGCTCGGTCCGGCTGACGATGGCGATGCTGGCGAACGCGCCACCGAGCGCGAGCGAGCCGGTGTCCCCCATGAAGATCTTCGCCGGGCTGGCGTTCCACCACAGGAAGCCGAAGCAGGCCCCCATCGCCGCCGCCGCGACCAGCGCCACGTCCAACGGGTCGCGCACCGCGTAGCAGCCGGCCGGCGAGTCCCCCGGCTCGCACAGGTTGCCGAACTGCCAGAACGAGATGACCACGTAGGCGCCGAAGACCATCGCCGACGTGCCGGCGGCGAGGCCGTCGAGGCCGTCGGTGAGGTTCACCGCGTTCGACGTCGCGGCGATGATGATCCACGCCAGCAGCGGGAAGGCGATGATGCCGACTGACAGGGACGTGTCGCGCACGATCGAGATGTACGTCGACCCCGGCAGCAGCCCGGCATGGTTCTTGAACCGGACCGCGAGCAGGCCGAACGCGATCGCGACCGCGGCCTGGCCGGCGAACTTCATCCGGGCGGTGAGCCCGAGGCTGCGCTGCTTGCGGATTTTGATGTAGTCGTCGAGGAAGCCCACGACGCCGAGTCCGGTCATCACCAGCAGGACGAGCAGACCGGAGGCGGTGAAGCCGATCCCGGTGACCAGGTGGGCGAGGAAGTAGCCGACCAGCGTCGCCACGATGATCACGGTGCCGCCCATGGTGGGCGTGCCGCGCTTGGTCAGGTGGCTCGACGGNCCGTCCTCGCGGATCTCCTGCCCGTACCCCTGCCGGCGGAAGAACCGGATCACCCAGGGCGTACCGAGCAACGACACGACCAACGCGACCATGGCCGCGATAAGAACGCCTCTCACGCGTGTGTCACCCGCGCGTGTCCGCCCCGGTGCACNCAGCGGTCCGTTCTCATGCCCCCTCGATCCCGGCGCCGACCACGCCGAACCTCGTCACCACGTCCTCGGCGACGCGCTCCAGTCCGTAGGACCGGCTGGCCTTGACCAGCACGACGTCGTCCGGCCGGGCGAGCGCGACCACCATCGCCACCGCCTCGTCGGCGTCCGCCACCCACCGCGACTCGCCGTCCCAGGAACCCTCCAGCGACGCCGCCAGGTGGATGCGCCGGGCCGCCGGCCCCACCGCGATCACCTGGTCGATCCCGAGCCGGACGGCGAGCCGGCCGAGCGCGTCGTGCGCGTCGTCGGCGGCGTCGCCGAGCTCTCCCATGCCCCCGAGCACCGCGATCGCCCGGCCCACCCCGCGCATGTCGACCAGGGTCGCCAGGGCGGCGCGCATCGACTCGGGGTTGGCGTTGTAGGCGTCGTTGACGACGACGACCCCGGCGGCGGTCCGGGTGACCTCCATCCGCCAGCGGCTGCGCGCCCGCGCCGCGCCGAGCGCCGCCGCGGTCCGCGTGGGGCTCAGGCCGAGGCGCAGGGCGACGGCCGCCGCGGCGAGGGCGTTGGGCACCTGGTGCGTGCCGACGAGGCCGAGGGTGACCCGGTGGCGCTCGCCGCCGGCGAGCAGGTCGAACGAGGCGTGCCCCAGCGGGTCGACGCGGACGTCGGCGCCGCGCACGTCCGCCGCGGCGTCCTCGCCGAAGGTGATGACCTCGCCACGCGCCCGCGGCGCCATCGCCGCCACCAGCNGGTCGTCGGCGTTGAGGACGACGGCGTCGCGGGCGGCCTCGGCGAGCTCACCCTTGGCCGCGGCGATGCCGAGCCGGCCGTCGGCGTACTCGCCGACGTGCGCGCTGCCGACGTTGAGCACCGCCCCGACGGACGGGCGGGCCACCGCGCACAGGGTGGCGATGTGCCCGAGGCCGCGCGCGCCCATCTCCAGCACGACGAACGCGGTGTCCGGTTCGGTGCGCAGCAGGGTCAGCGGCAGGCCGATCTCGTTGTTGAACGACCCGGGCGCGGCCACGGTCGGGCCGAGCTCGGCGAGCAGGTCCGCGAGCAGATCCTTGGTCGTGGTCTTGCCCGCCGAGCCGGTGACGGCGACGATGGTGGCGCGGGCGATGTCGCGCACGTGCGCCGCGAGGGCGGCGAGGGCGGCGGACGGGTCGGCCACGACGACCGCCGGCACGCCGAGCGGCCGGGCGGCGAGCACCGCCGGCGCCCCCGCGGCCACCGCCGCGGCGGCGAAGTCGTGCCCGTCGGAGCGGGCGCCGACCAGGGCGACGAACAGCGTGCCGGGGCCGACCTGGCGGGAGTCCACGGCAACGGCGCCGACCACGGCGGCCGGGTCGGGGACCGCGTCGAGGCGTCCGCCGGTCGCCGCGGCGACCTCGGCGAGGGTCAGCGGGATCATCCGCGCGCCGCCGCGTCCAGCGCCGCCCGCAGCACCGCCCGGTCGTCGAACGGGGTCACCAGCCCGGCCTGCTCCTGCCCGGACTCGTGCCCCTTGCCGGCGACGACGACGGCGTCCTGCGGGCCGGCGGCGGCGACGGCCGCGGCGATCGCGGCGGCCCGGTCCGGCTCGACCAGCACCCGGCCCGCCGCGCGCGCGGTGGCCGGCACCCCGGCGAGCATCGCGGCGATGATGTCCGCCGGGTCCTCCGAGCGCGGGTTGTCGTTGGTGAGGATCGCGAGGTCGGCGAGCGTGGCGGCGGCGGCGCCCATGAGCGGGCGCTTGCCGCGGTCACGATCCCCGCCGCAGCCGAGCACGATGATGATCCTGCCCTTCACCAGGGGACGGACGGTCGCCAGCAGCGTCGTGACCGCGTCCGGGGTGTGCGCGAAGTCGACCAGGGCCAGGAACGGCTGGCCGGCATCGACCCGCTCCATCCGTCCCGGCACGCCGGGCAGCGAACCGATCCCGGCGGCCGCGACGGCCGGATCCACCCCGACCGCCACGAGCAGCGCCAGCGCGCCCAGCGCGTTGGCGATGTTGAACAGCCCGGGCAGCGGGACGGACAGCTCCACCCGCTCGCCGCCCGGCCCGGCGGCCAGCAGTTCGCTGCCGGTGGGGCCGGCGGTGATGTCGCGGGCCGTCCAGTCGGCGGGGCCGTCGACGGCGAAGGTGACCGCGTCCGGGCGGCGGGCCGCCAGCCGCCGGCCCCACTCGTCGCCCACGCCGATCACCGCGGCCGCCGCCCGGCCGGGCGTGAACAGCGACGCCTTCGCCTCGAAGTAGTCCGCCATCGTGGGGTGGAAGTCGAGATGGTCCTGGCTGAGATTGGTGAACAGCGCCCCGGCGAAGTGCAGCGCGTCCGCCCGGTGCTGGGCCAGCGCGTGGCTGGAGACCTCCATGGTGGCGGCGTCCACGCCCCGTTCGACCATGGTCGCCAGCAGCGCCTGCAGGTCGCTGGCCTCCGGGGTGGTGTGGACGCTGGCCAGGCGGTCCCCGGCGATGCGGGTCTCCACCGTGCCGACCAGCCCGGTGGTGTGGCCCGCCGCGCGCAGCCCGGCGTCGAGGAGGAACGCGGTCGTCGTCTTGCCGTTGGTCCCGGTGACGCCGAGCAGGCGCAGCGCCGCCGACGGGTCGCCGTGGACGCGGGCCGCCACCGGGGCGAGGTCGCGGCGCGGGTCCGCGCTGACGAGCACCGGCAGCGCGGCCGCCGGCCCGCCCGCGGCGGCGATCCGCCGCGCGCCCTCGGCGTCGGTGAGCACCGCCACCGCGCCGCGGGCGATCGCGGCGGCGGCGAAGTCGGCCCCGTGCACGTGCGCGCCCGGCAGCGCCGCGTAGAGGTCGCCGGGCGCCACCCGGCGGGAGTCGTGGGTGACGCCGCGCACCACCGCGTCCAGGCCGGGTCCGGCGGGCGCCGCGGCGTCCGGACCAGGGCCGACGGGCGGCGGGGCCGGCGGGAGTGGGAGTTCCGCGGCCGTGAGCACCGCGCGCAGATCAGCCAGGCCGCACGCCGTCGGGGCGGCCGGTCGGGGTGCCGGTGGGGTCACGCTGACGACCTTAGTGGGAGCAAGCTCGGCCATCGGCAGGGGCGCCCGGGCTTGGCGGTGGTCCACCGAATGCCGCAGGTGGACCGGTCCCGCGCGGCTTGTCCAGCTCTCCGAGTTCCTTGTTGCGATTCCAGTGCTACTTGTCCAGATCGAGGACGAGCGGCGANGGCTTCGTCGTCGGCTGCGGCACGCCGAGGGTGGTCAGGGCGAAGCTCATCACACCCTGGAACACCGGCGCGGCGACCTGCCCGCCGAAATACCCCTTCTTCGGGTTGTCCAGGACGACCTCGACGACGACCTTCGGGTCGTCGGCCGGCGCGAAGCCGATGAACGACGAGGTGTAGCCCTCGTATCCGCCGTGCACCGGGTCCGGCCGGTACGCCGTGCCGGTCTTGCCGGCCACCCGGTAGCCGGGGACCTCGGCGAGCGGCGCGGTGCCCTCGTTCGTCGCGACCGTCTCCAGCATCCGGCTCAGCGTCGCCGCGGTCTGCGCGCTGATCACCCGCTGGCCGGGGGGATGGGGGGTGACCTGGACGGTCCCGTCCGGGCCGGTGACGGCGTCGACAAGCCGGGGGGTGACCCGCACGCCGCCGTTGGCGACGGTGGCGTAGACCGACGCCATCTGCAGCGCCGTCGCCGACATGCCCTGCCCGTAGGAGATGGTCGCGGCCTGGCTGCCNGACCAGTCCTTCGCCGGTGGCAGCAGGCCGGTGCCCTCGCCGGGAAAGCCCAGCCCCGTCTTCGCGCCGAGACCGAAGGCGCGAAGCGCCTGCTCCAACGCCGGCCGGCCGACCCGCTCGGCGATCTCCACGGTGCCGATGTTGCTGGAGCGGGCCAGGACCCCGGCGGTGGTCAGATGCTCGACGCCATGCTCCTCGGAGTCCTTGATGCGCACCCCGCCGCGGATGATGGATGGCGGGATGGTCAGCGGCGTCTCCGAGGTGATGAGCCCGCGGTCGAGCGCGGCGGCCATCGTGATCACCTTGTTGACGCTGCCGGGCTCGTAGGCGTCCCNGGTCGAGCGGTTACCCAACGCCGGCTGGTCCCGCGGAGTGATGTTGCGCGGGTCGAACTCGGGCGCGTCGGCCATCGCGAGGACGTCCCCGGTGCGGGGGTCCATCACCACGACCGTGCCGCCGTCGGCCTCGGAGGATCGCACCGCGTTGGCGATGGCCTGCTGGGCGTTCCACTGGATGTCACGGTCGAGGGTGAGCCGCAGCGCCGAGCCGGGGACGGAATCGCGTTGCCGGCCGTGTCCGGAGGGGATCTCGATGCCCTCCGGGTTGGCCTCCAGCACGCGCTGGCCGTCGGTTCCCCGCAGCACCTTGTCGTACTCGAGCTCGAGGCCGCCGGCGCCTTCCAGCACGTCCCCGTCGCCGCGCCGCATGAACCCGACGACGTTGGCCGCCAGCGGACCGGCCGGGTAGGTGCGGCCGCGTTCCTCGGTGATACCGATGCCGTGCAGCTCCAGGGCGCTGACCTTCTTCGCGACGTCGGGGTTCAGTCCGCGGGCGAGGTAGACGAACTTGATGTGCCTGGTCGGGTCCGTCAGCAGCTTCGTCAGCCTGGCCGCGCTGTCGTCGAGCACGGGGGCGAGCTTCGCGGCGGTCGCGCCGATGTCCCTGACGTTCGTCGGGTTCGCGTAGACCGCGCGCAGCTCGACGTGCTGGGCGAGGGTGTGGCCGGACCGGTCGGTGATGGCGCCGCGCACCGCGGGCAGCACGATCGTGCGCAGCCGCTCCTTCTCGGCCTGCGCCGCGTAGGTCGACGCGGAGAAGCCCTGGAGCTGGGTCAGTCGCAGCGCGAGAATGCCGAGCAGCGCGCACATGAACACGATCGTCACCCGCAGCCGCCGCCGCGGGCTGCTCAGCCGGTAGTTGCGCCGGACCGGGGGACGCGGTGGCCGGCGGCCACCGCCGGCCCGCCCGCTGCGGCCCCGGCCGGGCGCAACGGCACCGTCGTAGTCGTAGGCACCGTCGTAGTCGTAGGCACCGTCGTAGTCGACGGCCTCGTCATAGCCAGCGGCGTCGGCGTAGTCGCCAGCACCGTGGTCGCGGTAGCGGCCGTCGTGCCCGCGGGCGCCACCCGCCCGGCCTCGTCCCCGGGTGCCCCCCCGGGCCGTGCCGCTCCCGCCCCGACGCGCCCGCGGATGCTCCTGCGCACCGCGGGGCCGGGCGGCCCGCTGGCCCGACCTGCTGGGCGGGCGACCCGGATCGTCGTGATCCCGGTCGTCCGCCGGGCCCCGAGCCGTGTCATCATCGCGGCGCAACCGGCCGCCGTGCACGGAGGCCGGCGGCGGTGTCACCAGCCGTAGCCGTCCGCGCCCGCGCCGGGGTGAGCCGGAGAGGGCGGAGCTCACTGCGCGGGCCCACCCCGGTCAGCGCCGGCCGTGCCGGTCGAGGTCGCCGTGCCCGACTGCGCCCCGGCGCCCAGCCCGCTGCCGCCCGTGCCCGGGACCGGCGCGGTCCCCGAAGCCGGCTGCTGCGATCCCACTGCGGCGCCGGCCGCCGCGCCGCTCGTGCCGGCCGCGGTGGCGCCCGCGGCGCCGGGCACGGTCGTCTCCGCGCCGATGGCAGCGCCCGCGGTCCCGGTGGTGCTGGCGGCGGTGCCCGCGGCACCGGCGGTAGCCGCGCCGGTGCCGGCAACCGCCGTCGTGCCCGTCCCGGACCCGGCTGCGCCCGTCCCGGACCGGGCTGTGCCCGCGCCGGCCGGAGGCTGCTGGCCCGCCGGTGCGGGCACGATCACCAGGACCGAACCGCTGCCCGGCTCCCGGGACAGCACCCGCGCGCCCGGCGGCAGTGGGGTACCCGGCGCGAGGTACTCGGGCACCCCGCCGGGCACCATGCCGAAGCGGCTCGCCTGGGCGGCCAGCGCTGCCGGGTCGGAGAGCTGGTCGGCCCGCACCGCGAGCGACTGTTCTTCGTCCGCCAGGGCGGAAGCCCGGTTACGCAAGGTGTTCTCCTGGAACGAGTTCTCCATCAGCGCGAGGTTGAGCCCCAGCAGACCCAGCAGGCCGGCGCCGAGCATGACCAGCAGCAGGACGACGAACGGCCCCTTGCGAGCCCCCGTCGGGGCCGGGCGAACCACCGTGAGCCGCGTCCGGGCGGGGGCCCGCCGCAGCGGGGGGTCGAGGATCGGAGCCGTCGCCGCGGCGGTGCGCACCGCCGCGGCACCCGGCACCCGGGCCGCGCGGGCGCCGGGGGGCGGGCCACCGGCGCGGCCGGCGCCGCCCCGCCCCGCCCGGGAAAGCGGCTGCGCGGGAGCGGTCACGATGCACCTCCGGTGGTGGGCTGGGCACGGTCCNGGTTCGGAGCCGTGCGTTCGGCGGCCCGCAACCGCACGGACGCCGCCCGCGGGTTGTCGGCCTTCTCGACCTCGCTCGCCGGTTCCGCGCCACGGGTAAGCCAGCGCAACCGCGGCTCGGCGCCGGCCGGCACCACGGGCATGTCCGGCGGCACCAGCGTCTCCGCGTAGCCGCGCAGCTCCCGCTTGACCAGCCGGTCCTCGAGGGAGTGGTAGGACAGCACGACGAGCCGGCCGCCGACGGCCAGCGCGTCGAAGGCGGCGGGCAACGCCCGGGCGAGCACGTCCAGCTCGGAGTTGACCTCGATGCGCAGTGCCTGGAAGGTGCGCTTGGCCGGATTGCCGCCGGTGCGTCGCGCCGGCGCCGGGATGGCGTCGCGGACGAGGTCGACCAGCCGCGCCGAGGTGGTGAACGGCTCGACGGCGCGGGCCCGGACGACCGACTCCGCGATGCGGCGGGCGAACCGCTCCTCGCCGTAGTCCCGCAGGATCCGCGCCAGCTCGGCGGCGTCATAGGTGTTGAGGACCTCGGCGGCCGTCCGGCCGCGGGTGGCGTCCATCCGCATGTCCAGCGGCGCGTCCCGCGAGTAGGCGAACCCGCGCGCGTCGGTGTCGAGCTGCAGCGACGAGACCCCGAGGTCGAACAGGACCCCCTGGACCCGCGCGGATCCGAACCCGGCGAGGACCGTGCCGATCTCGTCGTAGACGGCATGGACGAGCCGCACCCGCTCGGGTGCGAGTGCTCGCAACCGCTCACCGCTGTGCGTCAGGGCGTCGAGATCGCGGTCGAGACCGACGACCCGGACCTCGGGGAAGGCGACGAGCAGGGCCGCGGCGTGCCCGCCGAGCCCCACCGTGGCGTCCACCACCACGGCTCCCGGCCTGCTCAGGGCCGGGGCCAACAGTTCCAGTACGCGGTCGGTCAGCACAGGCGTGTGCATGGCGTTCAGCGCTGAGCCTCCCTCGACCGCTCGTGGACCTCGTCTTCAGATGTGCTGACGGGCTAGTCCGGTACGGCGGCATCCCGAGCAGGACGNACGGGCACCGCCGGTGCGGCGGAATCCGCACGCGGGACCGCCGGGTGTGGCCAACCCCGTACGCTCCCCGCCGTGCCGGCCGCCGGGGAAGGGGCGGCCGGAGAGGCGGGTGCGGGCGTGGGCCGGAACACATGTTCCGGGCATCCGGATCGTGAGATCCCAGGGCAGCTCAGATAACTCCGGGCAGGACCTCCTCGGACAGCTCGGCGAAGCTCTCCTCCTGGCTTTCCAGGTAGGCCTGCCAGCGCTGGGCGTCCCAGATCTCGACCCGGGTGTTCNCCCCGTTGACGACGCAGTCGCGCGTCAGCCCCGCGTAGGTGCGCAACGGGGTGGGAATGGTGATCCGCCCCTGCCGGTCCGGCGCGTCGTCAGCAGCCGAGGAGAAGAACACCCGGCTGTAGTCACGCAGCGCCTTCGCCGTGACCGGGGCGGTGCGCAGGGACTCGCTGATCCGGGTGAACTCCGCCATCGGGAAGACGTACAGGCATCGTTCCTGCCCTTTCGTGATCACAAGCCCCCCCTCCAACTCGTCGCGGAACTTCGCGGGCAGAGTCAGNCGCCCTTTGTCATCCAGCCGTGGTGTGTGGCTGCCGAGAAACACCGGCAACCTCCCTGCCGCTGCGGGGAAGACAGCGCCAGATCACCCCGCGACGGTCAACCGTTAGCTCCTGCCCCCCACTGCGCGCCACTCTACTCCACTGCCCCCCACCCGACACCCCCTCAACACCCCGCGCCACCCCACCGAAACCACTCCGACATCAGGCGCGCGTGATGCCCAGACAAGGACTGGTATAAACCCGCAGAAATTGGTAGGAAAGTCCCCTAACTGCGAGGGTCGAACGGCTCCCCCCCCACGCGCCGACCGGGGCTCGGCGGGTGGGGGGCCCGCTACCTGGTNCCCCCNCCCGCCGGCCCGGTCTCGCGCAGGTTTCCTTGACCACGGTGGCCTGCACGGCCGCTGTGGATGTCACACTCGGGAGGGGGACGGGTTTCGTCGGGGCCGGCTCCGCGCAGCCCGAAAGCCCGACGCCCGGAGGGGGGCCAACTAGTGGTGACCGACCCAGGTCTGCTCCACTGGCGTGACCCGGTGGCCGACATCGGCCACCTTGCCGAGATCGCCGACCGGGTCCGGGCGCGCGTCGAGACGGTCATCGACGGCAAGTCCGAGGCGATCACCACGGCGCTGGTGGTCCTCCTCTCCGAGGGTCACCTGCTCATCGAGGACGTCCCCGGGGTGGGCAAGACCATGCTCGCCAAGGCCCTCGCCCGTTCCATCGACGCCCGGGTGCGGCGCATCCAGTTCACTCCCGACCTGCTGCCCAGCGACGTCACCGGCGTCAGCGTCTACAACCAGGGCACGCGGGACTTCGAGTTCCGCCCCGGCCCGGTGTTCGCCAACATCGTCGTCGGCGACGAGATCAACCGGGCCGAACCCAAGGCGCAGTCCGCCCTGCTGGAATGTATGGAGGAGCATCAGGTCACCGTCGACGNGGTCACCTATCGGCTGGAGTCGCCGTTCATGGTCATCGCGACCCAGAACCCGGTGGAGATGGAGGGCACCCGGGCGCTGCCCGAGGCGCAGCGGGACCGCTTCACCGCGCGCATCTCCATGGGCTATCCCTCCCCCGCCGCCGAGATGGCGATGCTCGACAACCACGGCAACGCCAACCCTCTGACGGGCATCACCCCGGTCACCGACGCCGCCGAGATCGCTCGACTGATCTCCCTGGTGCGCACCGTGCACGTGTCTCCCGAGGTGCGGCACTACATCGTCGACCTCGTCGGCGGGACCCGGGTGCATCCGGAGATCGCGCTCGGAGCGTCTCCCCGGGCGGCGCTGCACCTCATCCGGGCCGCGCGCGCCCGCGCCGCGCTGGACCAGCGCGCCTTCGTCCTGCCCGACGACGTGCAGGAGATGGCCATCCCGGTGATGGCGCACCGCCTGCTGCTACACCCGGAGATCATGCTCTCCGGCGAGCCCGGCACCGAGGTCGCCGCCCGGATTCTGACCGAGGTCCTGCACCGGATCCCCATTCCCCGGCCCGGCACGGCACGCCCGGCCCGGCACGGCCGTTAGAGATCCGTGTGCGGGACTTCGTCGCGGCGCTGCGCGGCCTGACGGTCCGCGGCCGGTCCTTTCTCGCCGCGGGGGCGGCCTGCGCCGTGTCCGCGATCATCCTCGGCGAGCAGGACCTGCTGCGCATCGGGCTGCTCGTCGCGAGCCTGCCGGTGCTCGCGGCGGCGGTCGTCTGCCGCACCCGCTACCGGCTGTCCTGCACGCGCCGGCTCGAACCGCGCCGGGTCACCGCGGGCGACCGGGTCAGCGTGCGCATCCAGTTGGAGAACGTCAGCCGCTCGCCGTCGTCGGTGCTGCTGGTGGAGGACACGACCGGCTCCGGTCTGGGCGGCGGCGCCCGCTTCGTGCTCGACCGGATCGAGCCCGGCGGCAGCCGTGACCTCTCCTATGCCCTGCGCGCGTCGGTCCGCGGCCGCTACCAGATCGGGCCGATGGCGATCCGGCTCGGCGATCCGTTCGGGCTCTGCGAGCTGTCCCGCAGCTTCCGCAGCATCGACGAGCTGATCGTCGCGCCCGCCGTCGAGCGGCTCCCGCCGGCCCGGCCGGGCGCCTCGGCCAGTGTGAGCGCCGAGCTGCGCCGGGCCACCGGCCTCGTCGGCGAGGACGAGACGACCACCCGGCCGTACCGGTCCGGCGACGACCTGCGCAAGGTGCACTGGAAGACGACGGCCCGCAGCGGCGAGCTGATGGTTCGACGCGAGGAGCACCCGCAGATCGGCGCCGCGGCGATCCTGCTCGACACCCGGATGCGGGCCTGGCCGGACTCCGGCCCCTCATCGGCGTTCGAATGGGCGGTCAGCGCCGTCGGCGGGATCGGGCTCCACCTGGTCCGCGGCGGCTACCGGGTCCGGCTGCTCACCGACCGGGGGCAGGTCACGACCGCGGCCGGCGCGACCGTCTCCGGACTGCTCGACGAGCTGGCCACGCTCGCCCCGGTCGACGCCGAGTCACTGCACCCGGCCCTCGCCGCGCTGCGCCGCCCCGGCGGCGACCGGGGCGGCCTGCTTGTCGCCGTGCTCGGCCACACGGAGCCTGCCCAGCTCACGACGCTGGCCGCCGCGCGCTCACACCGTGCCCCCGCCATCGCCGTCCTCGTCGACGTGACGAGCTGGCACCCCCACCCGGCGGCCACCGCCGACCTCGCGACGGCGCGGACGGCGCTGACCCGCGCCGGCTGGGCGGTCCTCGTCGCACGGCAGGGCATGAGTCTCGCCTCGGTGTGGCCGCGGGTGACGGCGCTGGCGGGCCAGCGGGGATTCGCCGGCGCCCGCCCCGCGGACGATCGTGGGGGCGGCGGGCCGGCCTCGGCGACCCGGGCCGCGGGCCAGCCCCCGCGCCGGGCGGCCCGGTGACCGTCCGCCCGGTTTCCACCGTCGTCGCCGCAGCCGCCTGCCTGCTGTCCACCAGCGCGCTGTCCCGGCTGTTCGACGGGACGCTGTGGTGGATGCGGCCCGTCGTGATCGCGGTCGTCGTCGCGGTGGCGACCGCGACGCTCGGCAGGTTGCTGCGGCTGCCGGTCGCGGCCGCCATCCTGCTCAGCCTCGCCGGGCTCGTCGGCACCGTGACCGTGCTGTGNGCCCGGGGGACGGCGCTGCTCGGGGTGGTGCCGACCGCCGGGACGGTGCGGACGCTGCGCGCGCTCATCGCCGACGGCAGTTCGGACATCTCCCGGCTGGCGGCGCCGGTGCCGCACCGGCCGGGGCTGGTGGTCCTGACCGTCGTCGGCATCTACCTCGTCGTCATGGTCGTCGATCTGATCGTGGTGACGTTGGACCGCCCGGCCCTCGGCGGGCTGCCCCTGCTGGCCCTGTACGCGGTGTCCGCGGCGATCCTGCCCGGCGGCGTCGGCACCGTTCCGTTCCTGCTGGGGGCGGCGAGCTTCGTCGCGCTGTTGCTGCTGGACGGTCGGTTGGCGTTCGGCCGGTGGGGCCGGACGGTGTCCGACGCCGGCCGGGGGCGCGGCGAGCGCGAGGCGTTCGGCGGCCGGCTCACCGTGAACGCGCTCGGGGTGGCGCTCGCCGCGCTGCTCGTCGCCGTCGCGGTGCCGCTCGGCCTGCCGTCGCTGGACGGCGAGGGGCTGGTGTCGCGCAAGGGCGGCTACGGCGCCGGAGACGGGCCGAGCTCGGCCAGCGTCGTACAGCCGATCGTCTCGGTGAGCCAGCAGTTGCACGCCAGCAAGCAGGTGCCCCTGTTCAGCGTGCGCTCGCAGACCCCGCGGTATCTGCGGCTGACGGCGTTGGAGAACTTCGACGGGCAGTTGTTCACCCTGCGGGCGCTCAACGCCACCCGGGACAACCGGGTCAGCGAGGGTCTACCGAAGCCGCGCCTCGGCGGCACCACGGCGCAGGTCAGCGCGGACATCGCCGTCACCACCCGGTTCAAGGAGCTCTACCTGCCGGTCCCGGGCATCCCCACCAAGATCAAGGGGCTTACCGGCGACTGGCGGCTGGCGGCCCCGACCGGCACGATCTTCTCCACCCGGACCTCGACCGCGGGCGTGCGCTACCAGGTCGACGCGACCGTGCCGAACCCGACCCGGGCCGAGCTGGCGGCCGCGACCGGGCCGGCCCCCGCCGAGCTGGCCGTGGACACCGCGCTGCCGGACAACCTCGACCCCCGCCTGCGCCAGCTCGTCGAATCGATCACCCACAACGCGCGCACCCCCTACGAGAAGGTGTACGCGATCCAGCAGCACCTGCGCGGGCCGCTGTTCACCTACGACCTGGCAGGCGCGCCGACCACCCAGGAAGGCGCCCTCGCCGAGTTCCTCTTCGAGTCGCACCGGGGGTACTGCGAGCAGTTCGCCTCCGCGATGACCGTCCTGGTGCGGATGCTCGGCCTCCCCGCCCGGGTCGCCATCGGTTTCGTGCCCGGCGAGCAGCAGGCGGATGGCAGCTACCTGATCACGAACCGGCAGGCGCACGCCTGGCCCGAGGTGTGGTTCCCCTCGGTCGGCTGGGTGAGCTTCGAGCCGACCCGCCGCTCGGACGGGGCGACGGCGGCGCCCTCGTACGCGCCCGCCGGCATCGACGATCCGGACGGGGCGGCCGCGCCGCCCGGCGAACAGAGCGCGTCCGGTGCCCAGCCGCTGCCCGCACCGGTGCAGGTTCCGATGCCCAGCGCCGGGGCGAACCCCGACGACCCGACCGCGACGCACCCCCCGACCGCGGGCGAGGACACCNACACCTCCCCCGGCATCCCTGCCTGGGTGATCTGGCTGTGCGCGACCGTTCCGCCCGTGGCGGCCCTGCTGGCCACCCCGGCGATCATCCGGTTCCGGCGGCGGCGGGCCCGGCTACGACACGGCCGACCCGACGACACCGCCGGCGCCGGCGCCGGCGGCGGTCCGGCCGGCCGGACCGGCGCGCAGGGCGTCGACCAGGTGCACGATGCCTGGGCGGAGCTGCTCGACGTCGCCTCCGACCTCGGCATCACGATCCGGGTCAGCGACTCGCCGCGGGCCGGGGTCGCCCGGCTGACCGCCTACCTCGACGCCGANCCCGCGTCCGCGTCCGCGCGGCAGGCCGAGCCGGCGGCCGACCGGCAGGCCGATGCCACCGCGGCGGCGCAGGCTAATTCCCAAACCGACCCGACGCCGGCCGTCCCGTCGTACCCCCAGGCCCGCGAGGCGCTGGCCCGGCTGGCGGCCGCGGAGGAGCGGGCCCGATACGCGCCCCCGGAACTCGCCGCCCCGCCGCCGCACGCCGAGGTGAGGCGGGACGTCGCCACCGCCTCCGGGACGCTCTGGTCGGTCGCCCCGCGAACCCGCCGGATCATGGCGCGCCTTGCGCCGCCGTCGGTGTTCCGCCGCCGTGAGCCGGACGAACCGGGCCGCGATCGCGCCGGCCGGATCCGCCGGTACCTGCGGCGGCACCCCACGGACACCGGACCAGGCCGCTCCGGCGGCGGGCCGCAGCCCGCGGCGGTGAACGATGCCGAGGCCCGTGTCCCGGAGCCGGCGCACAGCGGCGGATCAGCGCCGCCGGACGGCCCCTGAGATCGCCCGGACGACGGGGAGATTCCGCGCCTGCTAGGACCGGTCTTCCCAGCGGCGCCGCCAGCGTTCCTCGACCCGTTCCATGAAGGGCGCCTTCGTCCGGGATCGTCCCTTCGACCGGCCTCGGCCGCCGGGCCGGCGGCCGCCCGTGTCGCGCCCGCTGATGCGACGCAGGTCGGCGGCCCCGCGCAGCGCGGCGAACAGCATCATCAGGAACCCGAGGATGCCGAGGATGACGGTGAGCGGCACCCGGTTGAGCACCACGCCGACCACCAGGACGGCGAGCCNCAGCAGGAAGACCACCGCACTGCGGCGCACCCGGCGCAGCAGGTACGTGCGGGGGTCTGTCGACCGCACGGTGCTGGCGAACTTCGGGTCATCCTCAACGAGAGCGCGCTCGATCTGCTCCAGAAGGCGCTGCTCGTTCTCCGAGAGCGGCATCGACGCTCCTCCCACGACCTACAGGCCCGGCAGACGGAACCTGACAACCAAGAATAGGCATGCGCGGGCGGGTGCGGTAGGCAACCCGTCATGCCGGTTGGAACCGAGCCAATCACCTCACGTGTCCCGTGCCCGAAGCAGCACCGTTCATGCCGGGACACGCTGTCGTCACGGTGGGCCCGGTGAGGGCCCCTCGGGCCGGTCGAGCAGGGCCGCCGGACCCACCGCACCCGCGCCGAACCGGTCACGCGCCCGGTCGGCGACCCGGTCCAGCTCCGCCCAGCCGTCGGGCCGCTCCCCGAGCAGTAGCTGCCTGCTGCCGCCGCCCGCGTCGACGAGGTTGCCGGCCCGCACCCCCAGCAGGCGCACGGCCATGACCTCGGCGCCGGCAACCCGGCCGCCCCCGAGCAGGCCCAGATCCGTCACCAGGTCCGTCGCGGTGGAGTAGATCGCCTGGGACACGTCGGTGCCATCACGCAGCGTGCGGGCGCGGGTCACGGTCCGGAAGTCGCCGTAGCGCACCTTGACCGAGATGGTCCGGGCGCGCCGGTCCCGGTGCCGGAGCTGGCCGGCCACCCGTCCGGACAGGCGCAGCAGCTCCCGAGCGAGCGCCGCCGGCTCGGTGATGTCGGTGGCGAAGGTGCGTTCGGCGCCGACGGTGACCTCCGTGGTGGCGGGATCCACCCGCCGCTCGTCGATCCCCCACGACAGCCGGTGCAGGTGGGCTCCGGCGGTGTCCCCGAGCGCCCGGCGCAGCGTGTCCACCGGGGTGTTCGCAATGTCCCCGATCGTGCGCAGCCCCAGCCGGGTCAGGGTGGCCTCCGCCCGCGGGCCGACGCCCCACAGTGCCCCGGTCGGCAGCGGATGCAGGAAGGCGAGTACCTCGTCGGGGGCGATGACCGCCAGCCCGTCCGGCTTGCACCGGGTCGAGGCGATCTTGGCGACGAACATCGACGGCGCGACGCCGACAGAGCAGGTGAGGTCCTGCTCGGTCGCCACCCGCCGGCGGATGTCCGCGGCGATCCGCGGCGCCGACCCGAACAGCGCCCGCGCGCCGGCGACGTCGAGGAACGCCTCGTCGACCGACAGCGGCGCGACCAGCGGGGTGACGTCCCGGAAGATCTTCATGATCTCGATCGAGGCCGCCCGGTACGCGGCATGGTCGGGCGCAACCACCGCCGCGGTGGGGCACAGGCGCAGCGCCCGCGCCATCGGCATCGCGCTGCGGAGCCCGTACGCCCGGGCCTCGTAGGTCGCCGACAGCNCCNCCCCGCGCTCNCCCCCCGCCACGATCAGGGGCCGGCCACGGAGCTCGGGCCGGCGGCGCAGCTCCACCGAGGCGAAGAAGGCGTCCATGTCGACGTGCAGGATCGTGCTCTCAGCGCGCATGGGGACCCGTGCCGCCCGGGCTGCGGGCAAGGACGTGGAGCTGCGCCGCCAACGCCCGGAACGGCTCGCGCCCGGCGGCCGCAAGCTCCAGACGCAGCAGCCGCCGCGTCGCCAGGGCGTCGGGCAGGCGCTCCCCCGGCACCAGATCCGCGAAGATCCGCACCCCGTGGACGTCGAGCACCTCCGCCCCCGCGGCCTGGACCAGCGCGACGGCCTCCGCGGTGGTGAACCGCCGAGGCACCCGACCAACCGCCGGCTCCCTGGCCGCCGACGAGCTGTGATCAGCCCCGGACGGCCGGTGCGCGGGGGGCATGTCCTCGACGAGTGCCGCGAGGGCCGCTTCGAACTGCCCGGCCAGCGCACGGGCGAGGACCGCGGCGGCGAGACCGGCCACGACGACGCTGAGCGCACCACCCGGCCGCAGCACCCCCAGCGCCTGCGCGAGTGCGCTCTGCGGGTCGTCCACGATCTCCAGCACCGAATGGCACAGCAGCAGGTCGGCCTGCCCGGCGCCGACGATGCCGGTCAGGTCACGCAGGTCTCCCTGGATCGAGGTGACCCGCCCGCCGAGCCCCTGCTCGGCGACGCGCCGGCGCAGGGCGGCCAGCGCGTCGGGCGAGGGGTCCACCACGACGACCGGATAGCCGGCGGCCGCGATCGGCACGGCGAAACCGCCGCTGCCGCCGCCGGCGTCGACGACGAGCGGCCGGCGCGCCCCCACCATCGGCTCACCCGGTGCCCCCGTCCCGGCCCCCGTCCCAGCCGCCGTTGCCTGGTCGACCGGGGCCAGGGGGGCCGGGCGGGGCAGGACGGCCCACAGACCGTGCCAGATCGCGGCCTGCCGCAGATCGCCGCCGGTGACATGGTCGACCATCGACATCGCCTCCTCCTCCCGGCCGCCCGCCCTGGTTGCCCCGGTCGGGCGCGGGCGGGTCAGCGGCCCACGACGAGGCCGATGGCGACGCCGACCGCGAGCCCGCCGACCGACAGTCCCAGGATCCGTAGCACCCAGGCGTTGCGGCGGGCCACGGCGGACGGCACGACCCGGCGCGCCCCCCGGTGCGCGCCGTGGTGCCGGAGCCCGGAACCGGTGAGAGCCATCGATGATCACCTGCTTCGTCACGCGCAGCACCCCAAGAGATAACCGATAGTGAACGACGGCTACGCTGCGCGCAACAGCGGGCCGGCGGATCATCGGAAGTCCCGAGAGCGGGAGGCGACGGCGACCGGCAGCGGCCACATCCGCTCGGCGATCACGTTGGTCACCCCTTCGGCCCGTTCGAGGCGACCGTGGACGACGAGGGCCACCGCCGTGCGGGCCACCACCCGATGACGCGTCCAGACGCCGGGCGAGCAGATCACGTTCACCAGGCCCGTCTCGTCCTCCAGGTTGACGAAGGTCGTGCCGCCTGCCGTCGCAGGCCGTTGACGATGGGTGACGATCCCGGCGACCAGGACCCGCCGGCCCGCCTCGGCGTCGCGCAGACCCGATGCCGCCGTCACCCCCCGGGCGGCGAGCCGCTCCCGGAGGAACCGGGTGGGGTAGCCCTCGGTCGTGATCCCCGTCGCCCAGAGGTCGGCCACGGACTCCTCGAGATCGGCCATGTCGGCGTAAGGGCCGCCCGCCGCCCGCGTCTCGACGATGCGGCGGGCCAGGCTCTCCCCCACCCGCCGGACCCCGGACAGGCCGAGTCGGACCCGCGGTTGCGCGCCGACCAGGCTGGCCCCGACCGCGGAGGCGTTGACGTCCGGCCGCAGCACCTCGACGCCGTGGCGGCGGGCGCCGGCGACCAGGCTCTGCGGCGATTGACTTCCTCCCCCTCGTGAACGANGGGGATTCCCGGTGGCGGTCATGCCGCCTCCCCGGATGGTTGACGCTTCACCGTCCCCGGCAACCCGGAGATCTCCACGTCCATGGACGACAGTCCAGCCGCCCTGATGTTCAGACTTGCATTGATATCCGCGTTCCCCGACCAGCCACACGACGTGCACAGGAATGTTGCCTGGTCGGGGCGGGACGCCCGGTCGACGACCCCGCAGACGTGGCAGCGCTGCGACGTGTACGGCGCCGGTACCTTCACCAGCACCCCACCCTCCCAGGCCGTCTTATAGGCGAGATGCGCGCCGATGCGTCCCCATGCGGCGTTCAGAACCGACCGGTTCAGCCCGGCTTTCTGCCGCACCTGCCGCCCGGGGTTCTCGACGGCGCCCCGGGNCGAGCGGGTCATGTTCCCGACCCGTAGATCCTCGATCACGACCAGCCCGAACTCCCGACTGATCCCGGTTGTCACCTTGTGTGCCCAGTCGTCGCGGCGGCGTTTGGTTCTCGCGCGCACCCTGGCGATCTGGTCGTACGTCCTGGTCAGCCGGTTCGACGTCGCCGCGCCACGAGCCCGGGCCCGGCGCTGCCGGGCTGCTTTCCGCTCCAGGCGAAGCAGACGGCCCGCCTCACCCACGGACAGCAGCACCGGCAGATCCCGAAACGACCCATCCGACAGGGCCAGGGTCCGCGTCACCCCCCGGTCCACCCCGACCACCGGGCCGCCATGCGGCTCCGGCCGCACATCAGGGGTTTCGATCCGGAACACCACATGCCAGCCGTTCACCTCGCGGACCAGCCGGGCACCCGTCAACCGGCCCGGCACCCCACGAGACACCCCGGGAAGCGG
Source organism: Frankia sp. CpI1-P (assembly GCF_001421075.1). Lineage (NCBI taxonomy): Bacteria > Bacillati > Actinomycetota > Actinomycetes > Frankiales > Frankiaceae > Frankia > Frankia sp. CpI1-P. Next base: position 126,868 of record NZ_LJJX01000005.1, read on the forward strand.
CCGCGTCCACCGAAACCGCACCCGACCAACCCCGGGAACAGACAACACACCCCACCGGCGACTGCGTCGGATCACCTGCAGCCCACTCGCCTGCGGCACATCCACCGCCAGGCGGGCACGACGCCGAAACCTGAAACGCGGCGGACGAGCCAACCCCGCATAGCAACGCTTCCACGCAGCCTGATACTGCTTCAACACCTGCTGACACGCCTGCGCGGGCAGAAGCGAAAGCCACTCGAACCCCTCCGGCGGGCTCTTCCGCGCTTCCCGCATCTGCCGGTCGACCGCAGCCAACGGCAACGCCGAACGGCGATGCTCCCGACACATAATGTGCCATTCATGTAACAGATTCCACAGCCCCCGCGCCGCATGACCCTGCCCGTCCAGCTTCCCCACCTGACCCACCTCCGGGTATAAGCGGGCGACATGAACAAGTCGGGCCATGGCTCATTCTACCCGAATTCACGGCGATTCATCTTCCGCCTGAAGGCGGAAGCCCTCTTGCCGCCCCTGGTAGCCGGGGAAGCGGCCATCGCCGCCGCCAACCGGGCCGCGCCGGGCGCAGCGTAGTGGACGTTGCCGGTCGCCACCAGGGGCAGCCGCGCGGCGCGGGCCAGCTCGGCCAGAGCATCGTTGCGGGCCGAGTCCAGCGGATGGGCATGATCGGCGAGCTCCACCGCCACGTTCCCCCGGCCGAACAGCTCCGCCAGCTCCGCGAGGGCGGCCCCGGCGTCGGCGGGACCGGAGCGGGCCAGGGCCCGGGGAACCGTGCCCTTGCGGCATCCGGTGAGCACCTGCCAGTGCCCGCCGGCCGCCCGGGCGCAGGCCTCGGGCTCGGCCACCAGCCGGCCCTTCTCCCCGCTGGCCAGGTGGGCATCGGACAGCAGCCGGGCCAGCCGCCGGTAGCCCTCCGGATCGCGGGCGAGAACGAGCAGATGGTCGCCGCCGGGATCGGTCTCCCCCGCGCGGGGCGCCCGCGCCCCGAGCGAGATCTCCGCTCCGAACACGGTCCGCAGTCCCACCTCCCGGGCCGCCTCCGCGAAGCGGACGACGCCGTAGAGCCCGTCGTGGTCGGTGAACGCGAGCGCCGACAGCCCCAGCCGCACCGCCTCCTCCACGAGGTCCTCCGGCTGGCTCGCGCCGTCGAGAAAGCTGAACGCGGAATGACAGTGCAGCTCGGCGTAGGGGACCGTCGAGGCCGGGGCATCCCGTCCCCGGCTGCCTCCCGCCGGGCCGGCCACGGCCGGCTAACCCCGCCGCGGCGGGACGGCCGCGACTGCCACGACATCGGCGGGACCGGTGCCGGCGAGCACCGGCTGGGACGGCAGCCCCAGCGCACCCTCGACGACGCCGATGAACTGGTCGACCTGACGGATCAGATCGTCGGCCTCCCGCCGCCCCACCACGTTCAGGCCGGCCTCGGCGGCCGCCCGCCGACCGGCGCCCGCCGCGAAGAAGTCCGCCCAGTCGACGAGCTCGGGGGCCACCCGCACGAGCAGGCACCAGGCGCTGACCGGCCGGCCCCGCCGGCCCGGCCGGGGCCGCGCCCGGTCCGCCAGCACGGCGGCGGCGGCCCGCAGGGCGGCGAGATGGGCCAGGGCATACCGCTCCCCGGCCCGGGGGGCGTACTCCGCTTCTCCGAGACCGCGCCGGGCGGCGGCGAGCAGCTCGTCCCGGGAGCGGTGGGGCAGCCCCGCCGCGGGCAGGAGGGCCCGTCCGGGTGGGCTGCTGGATGCTCCGTGCCCGGCGGACGCACCCTCCACCCCGACGGCTCCGCCCGCGGGGCCCGCGCCGCTGACAGGTCGACTCACGACGGCCATGACACCCTCCCGGTGTCGAACACAGGTTCGAATACCTGGAAGGTAGCCCCCCGCCGGCCGGCCCGTCAAACACCCAGCTCTCGAACACGCGAGCGAGCCGGCACGACGGTGCTGGTCTCGAGCAGCCGCAGGAACCAGGCCAGCACGAGCAGCGCCACCACGTCGGGCACCCAGCCCAGGCGCGGGTCCGGGACATCCCCCCGATGGGTATCCCCCGGACCCGCGTCCGACGCCCGGACCACCCGGGTGACCTCCGGGGCGAGCAGGTCGGGGTGGGCCACGACGAGCGCCGTCCCGTCCAGCGCGAACCGGATGATGTTGACCTCGCGGTGCCCCACCAGGCCGCTGGCGAACGCGCCGCGGGTCGGCGTGAGCCACCGCAGCACGCAGCCGTCCGCCAGGCGCACCCGGCCGCCCGCCCGGTCGGCCGCGAAGGACGCGACCGGCACCCGCCCCATCGGCTCGACGAGCCGCACGCCCTGGCCGTCGAGATCCAGCTCCAGGACGAACGGGCGCCGGGCGGCCATCAGCTCGACCCGCCCCCGCGACGCCCAGTCGGCGAGCACCGCCTGCTCGTCGGTCTCGACCCACACCTGCCGGACCGCGCTGCACCGGCTCGCCGCGGTGACCTGGAAGACCACCTCGTGCGGCAGACCGCCGGCGCGCCGGGGAAGGGCCTCCGCCCCGGCGCCGACCTCCGGCAACGGCCGCGTGCAGGTCACGGGCTGTCCCGGCCGTCCCGACCGTCCCGCGACCGCCTCGGCCCGCGTCCCCGACGCCGCCGCCGGGGACGGCGCCCGCCCCGGCGCCCCGGGCCGTCGCGACAGGATCCTCGTCACCGCGATCGCCATGATCCCGACACCTCCTACCGTCGGCCGACTGCCGACGGTCCGTCATCCTCGGTTCTCGTCGATCCGGAGTGCACACCTGCGGTGTCAATGAGAGGTGCACGCACGGTCACCGCAGACGTTGAGCGGTCGTTGACAGATCCCGTGNGCCGCGCCGGGATCACCGCGGGTGCGGTCCTGACGCGGAACCGACAGCGCCCGCGGGGGTCCGATGGTTGCCGCCGGCTCCCCCTCGGGCGCACGCTGCGATAAACAGACATCACCCCGGGGCCATGACGAGAGGACCTGATGCCCGACCGCGACAGCCTGCAGTTCGCCATCCTGGGTCCGCTGGAGGTCACCGCGGCCGGGACACCCGTCTCGCTGGGCGGCGCCCAGCGCAAGGTCCTGATGACCGTCCTGCTGCTCGAGGCCGGCAAGGCCGTGCCGATCCCCCGGCTGATGGAGGTGATCTGGGGCGACTCGCCGCCGGAGGGGGCGCTGCGCACGCTGCGCACCCACATCAGCGAGCTGCGGCGGGTGATGGGGGACGACAAGCCGCCGCGGATGCTGCCGCGCAAGGGCGCGGGCTACCTGCTCGACGTGCGGGCGGAGCAGATCGACGTCGAGCGGGCGCGGCGGCTGCTGGCGCAGGGCCGGCGAGCGGTGGACGACGGCGACCCGGTGAGCGCGATCGCCCCGCTGCAGGAGGCCCAGTCGCTGTGGCGGGGGCCGCCGCTGGTCGACGTCGCGGACCATCCGTTCGCGCACGGCTACGCGGAGGCGCTCACCGAGCTCCAGCTCGACGTGGCCAAGACGCGGATCGCCGCCGACCTGTCCCTGGGCCGGCACCGAGAGGTCATCGGCGACCTGCGGATGCTGGTCGCCCGCCATCCGCACGACGACGGCCTGCGCCGGGAGCTGGTCGTCGCCTTCTACCGGGACGGCCGGACCGAGGACGCCGCCCGAGCCTGCCGGGACGGTCTGGAGGCCCTGCACGAGCTCGGGCTGGACTCCCCGATGCTGCGCCGGCTNCAGGAGGACGTGCTGCGCGGGGCGCCGGATCTCGCCTGGGCGCCGCCGCGCTCGCTGGGTCGCCCCGCCCAGGTCGCGCCCACCGGCTCCGGCGGCCACCAGCTCCCGCCGGACACTCCGGAGTACACCGGGCGGGACACCATCCAGGCCCGGGCGCACGCCGTGCTCACCGATCAGGTGGCCCTGGCCCGGGGCACCGTCACTGCGGCCTTCGCCGGCAAGGCGGGCGCCGGCAAGACGGCACTGGCCGTGCACATCGCGCACCGCATCCGCGCCGGGTTCACCGACGCGCTGTACGTGGACCTGCGCGGCACCAGCGAGCCGCTGGAGNCGACGCGGGTGCTCGCCCGGTTCGTCCAGGCGCTCGGGGTCAGCCGGGCCGCGGTCCCCACCGACCCGGACGACCTGGCGGAGATGTACCGGGAGCTGCTCGCCACCCGCAAGGTGCTGATCATCCTGGACAACGCGGCGGGTGAGGCACAGCTACGTCCGCTGATGCCGACGAGCCCGGGCTGCGCCGTGCTCATCACCAGCCGGTCGCGGCTGCACGGGCTCACCGTGCCGTACTGGATGGTCGACGTCCTCATCCCCAGCGACGCGGTGGAGCTGCTGGCCAAGGTGGTCGGGGCGGCGCGGATCGAGGCCGAGCCCGAGGCGGCGCGCGACATCGTCGGCCTGTGCGGGTACCTGCCGCTGGCGATCCAGATCGCCGGGCGCAAGCTGGCCGCGCACCCGCACTGGCGGCTGGCGCGCCTGGCCGGNCGGCTCGCCAACGAGCGGGACCGGTTGTCCTGGCTGGAGGTCGGCGACCTGGAGATCCGGGCCAGCTTCTCGCTGAGCTACGAAGGTCGGCCGGCCGACGAGCAGCGTGCCTTCCGGCTGCTGTCGCTGCCCGCGGTCAACGACTTCGCGCCGTGGGCCGCGGCGGCCGTGCTCGACGTCGATCTGGACGAGGCCGAGGACGTCGTCGACCGCCTCGCCGACGCGCAACTGCTGGAGCGGCGCGGCGTCGACGCGACCGGCACGGAGCGCTACCGGTTCCACGACCTGCTGCGGGTGTTCGCCCGGGAGCGGGAGACCGGCGTCGGGACGGCGATCGGCCAGCCCGCGTCGACGGCGCCGAGCGCCCACCCGGGGTCCGCGGACGGGGAGCGGGCGGGGGACGGCCACGACGCGCGGTCCCCGGCGGCCGCGCCCGAAGGTGGCGCCGCCGCCGGCGGCGGCGACGGGCACGGCGCCCTCGACGCTGCGAAACCCGATGATCCGCCGATGTTGTCCGGTGAACACCGAGCGGCGCTGAGCCGACTGTTGTACGCCTATCAGGTGATGCTGCGTGAGGCGGTCGACACCTTCAGCCCCGGGCGCGTCCGGACCCTGTCCGCCGACGGGCCGGACGCCGGCTTCGCCGCGCAGGCCGCCGCCCGGTTCGCCCGCGCGGACCTCGCCGAGGTCGTCCGCCAGCCGCTGGTCTGGTTCGGCGGGGAACGCTCGAACCTGCTGGCCCTGGTCGAGCAGGCGCAGGCGGCCGGGCTCGACCAGCCGACCTGGCTGCTCGCCGTCGAGGCGGCGGAGTTCTACGCGTTCGCTGCGCACTGGAGCGACTGGGCGCGCACCCATGTCCTGGGCCTGGCCGCCGCCCGCCGCACGGGGCACCGCCTCGCCGAGGCCGAGCTGCTCACCAGCCTCGGGGAGCGGGAGATCGTCCTGACGTTCGAGGAGGCGTTCTGGCGGTTGGACGCCGCCGGAGCCGACCCCGACGGCGAGCCCGCGGTGGCGGTCACCCAGGGTGCGCTCGAGCGCCTGGCGCTGGCCACGGAACGTTTCGCCCGGGCTCGGGAGATCTTCGCCGGCTTCGGTGCGGAGCTGGGCGAGGCGCGGGCCGTGCGCGGGCTCGCCGACGCCTGCCGCGGCCGCGGCGAGTTCGCCGCGGCACTGGCCCACTTCGAGACCTGCCTGGGGACGATGCGGCGGACCGGGGCCCGCCGCCTCGAGGCGGAGACGCTGGTCGCCCTCGCCATGACCCACGGCGACCGCAGGGAACTCGCCGACGGCATCACCTGCCTGACGATGAGCCTGTCGATCGCCCGGGAGCTCGCCAACCTGCCGCTGGAGGCGCAGGCCCAGCGGCGGCTGGGCGATCTCTACCGCTACCGGGAGCGCCCCGAACAGGCGCTGGCGGCCTACAACGAGAGCCTGCCGCTGCTGGCCGAGCTGCCCGATCCGCTGTGGGAGCCGCGCGTGCTGGTCCGCCGCGGTGACATCCTCGCTCAGCTCGACGACCATCCCGCGGCCCGGCGTTCCTGNCAGCAGGGCATCACGCTGCTACGCCAGCAGGGCTCCCCGGAGCTGGCCGCCGCCGAGGATCGGCTGACCGCACCGGTGACCACCGAGCCGACCCAGTTCACCGGCGGCCGGCTGCTCGGCGCCTTCGAACCGGCCTACTTCATCGCCCGGGTCGCCGCCTCGCGGCGCAGCGTGCGGTTACTGAACACGTGGACGGACCTGGTCGCCGCGCCGCACCGGGACGCCTTCACCGACGCGGTGCTGGCGGCGATCGACGCCGGGGCGATCGTCCAGATCCTGCTGCTCGACCCGGACTCGCCGGCCGCGGCGGCGCGGACGGCCGACCTGTCGCACCGCATCGACGTACCCGCCGAGATCCGGGCGAACCTGCTGGTCCTGGACGGGCTGCGGGAACGGCTCACCCCGGTCCTGCGTCCCCGCCTCGCCGTGCGGCTCTACGCAGAGCAGCCGCTGACGACCTACCACCGCTGGGACTCCGGCGCGCTCGTGTCGAGCTTCCCCGTCGGCTACTCCTCGGCCGCCGCGACCCAGCACGAGGCGACGATCTCCTCGACCCTCGTCCAGTTCGTCGAGCAGCACTTCGAACGGCTGTGGAGCCCGGCGGGCAGCGCCGCCCTGGACGACTACCTGCGCGTGCCGTTGCAGGTCCTCCGGTCGGACGCCGACCCGGTCGACGTGCGCGCCGAGTTCGTCCGGCTCGACGGGGCGGTGTACATCGCCTCCCCGGAGCTGGCCGCCCTGCTGCGCCGCAGCGGCCCGGACGGCCTGGTCGCGGCGGTGGCGGGCAACGGCCGGCACGCGCTGTCCGGCATCGGCCGCGGCCGGGTGGTTCCGCTGCGCGACGACGTCGGCGCCGGAGTTGTGGCGACGGCCTTCACGCAGAAGTACGGGGCCGCGCGCGACGGCCTGCTGCGACTGTCCTCGGTGCGGAGTTGAACGCGATGAGAACTGCGGTCCCGATGAACCCGGCCAACCCTGCCGCCCTGCTGGTGACCGTCGACTTCTGGCGGGTCCCCCGCCGCCGGATAGGCCACGCCCTGGCCCGGGTCGCCGCCGACCGCTCCGCGCTGCGGCACGTCCCCGGGCTGACGTTCGTCAAGCTGCTCGGCACCGGCTCGGCGAGCAGCCTCGGCCTGCGTGGCGCCGACCCCTGCCAGTGGGCGATGGTCGCCGTCTGGGAGACGCCGTCGGCGGCGCGGTCGTTCGAGCGGTCCGCACAGGTGCGGGCCTGGTCGGTGCTGGCCGAGGAACGGTGGCGCATCGACCTGCACCCGCTGTCCTCGCGCGGGCGGTGGTCGCGGCAGGAGCCGTTCGGCGACCCCACGGCCACGGCCGCGCCGACCGCCACCGCCACGGGCACGAAGGTGGCGGTGATCACCCGGGCCCGGGTCGCCCCCCGGCACACGCTCACCTTCCGCCGGGCGGTCCCACCGGTGGTCGCGGACCTCGCTCAGGCCGAGGGGCTGCTGTTCGCGGCCGGGATCGGCGAGGCACCGATCGGGCTGAAGGGGACGTTCAGCCTCTGGCAGGACGCGGCGTCGCTGCGCCGGTTCGCCTACGGCCGGCCGGCGCACAGCGAGGTCGTCCGCCGCACCCCCGAGGTCGGCTGGTACAGCGAGGAGCTGTTCGCGCGGTTCGCGGTGCTCGGCTCCCGCGGCACGCTCGGCGGACGCGATCCGCTGCTGGCCCTGCTCCCCGATCCGACGTTGGCAGGCCCCCCGACGTTGACGACTCGTTGAAGGTCCCGTGCCGGCCTGGCGCCCCGGGCCGGCAACGGATTCGGCGGTTTGACAACCCGTTGACGGACGTCCGCCACGGTGGGGAGGTCCGGCGGCGAACCGGATGAGGCAGCCCGACGAACCGGATGAAGCGAACCGCATGCCGATGCCCCGTGACCAGGCACGTGCCCAGGTGTCCGCAGGCCAGGCACCCTCCGAAGCGACACCCCGCGGTCCAGGACCGCACCCCCCGGTTGTGCGCAGGTCCACCCCCCACCGCCGGATACTGATCGCCACGGCGGTGGGCGCCCGCGTGGCGGACCTGGTCACTCGGGCCGGCAGCGCGGTCCTGCGCCCGGAGCTGGCCGCCCGCCCGGCCGAACTCGCCGACGCGCTGGTCGAGCTGCGCCCGCACACGCTGGTCGTCGGCGCGAACGCGGTCGACGCCACCACCCTGCGACGATGGGCCGCAGCGGTCCGCGCGGGCGGTCCGGTCCCCGCGGGCGGTCCGGTCCCCGCGGGCGGTCCGGTCCCCGTGGGCTCAGCGCGGTCCGACGCCGACCGCGAGCTCCTGCTCGTCCGCCGCGGCACCTCGCTGGCCGCCGTCGACACCGCCGCTGCCGCCCGGCTACGGATCGAGGTGCGCAACACCCCGGAGGTCAACGCCCGCCACGTCGCCCGGTTCATGGTCGACCGGCTGTTCGACCCCGCCGGCGGCGGGGCGGCGTCGCTCGCTCGGGAGCAACCCTCCGCTCGGGAGCAACCCTCCGCCCGAGAGCAGCCCCCTGCCCGAGCGCAGCCCCTCGCCCGAGCGCAGGAGTCACGGCGGCCGGGCATCCTCGGGCTGCTCGGCGCCGGCAACATCAACGGACGGGTGGCCCGGGACGGCGCGGCGCGGGGCTGGCGCCTGGTCGTGCACTCCCCCTCCCTCGTCGCCGATCCCGCGTCGGTAGGCGCCTGGGCGCGCCACCACCGGCTGCCCGCCGACCGGGTGCGGATCGCCCGCACCGTGGAGGAGCTCCTCGAGGCCGCCGACGTGGTCGCCGTCGCCGCGCCGCTCGTCCACGCCGGGCCGTGGGCGACCGTCGGCATGATCGACGAGCGGGAACTCAAGGCGTTCACGGGCGAACGGATCATCTCGGTCAGCGAGCCCGAGGTGTTCGCCCAGCGCGCCCTGCTCGACGCCTACGACCGGCGTGATCTCACGGTCGTCCTGGACAACGCCCCCCGGCTGCTCGCCCCGGTGCGGGAGCTGCTGGCCGCGCGGATCGACGGTGACGGCGGCGCCCTGCGCCCCGGGTTCACCCTGTGCTCCGCGGCGATGCGCTCCGACGCCTGCGACGACGACCTGGATCAGGCCATGCTCGCCGTGGTCGGCCGGGCGGACCTGGACGAGCTGACCGGCGCCGACCTGCTCGGACCACAACTCGATCATCCCGGCGCGGGCCGGGGCACCGACCGCCGAGTCGACGAGGACCCGGCACCTGACGATCCCGCCGCGGACGGCCACGGCGTGGTGGTCGTCGGCGGCGGGATCGTCGGACTCACCGTCGCGCTGTTGCTGCGGCTGCGGGGGTATCGCCGGATCCGGGTGCTCGATGCTGCGCCGGCGGATCGCGCGGATCCGGACCGGCAGGGCACGACGTTCGGGGGGGCCAACGCGCGGCACCTGTCGGCGACCGAGACCCTGCCCCCGACGGACGCGGGCCGGGCCGGCATCCTCGAGCGCGGCCCGGCGGACGGCGGCTGGCGGCTGCGCGACCCCGCCTCCCTGAGCGCGGCCGAGCTCGCCTGGTCAGAGGCGCTCGACCGGGGCACCGACCGGCCGGGCCTGCACGCGACGACCCAGGAGCTGGTGATCGCTCTCAACCGGCTGGGGCTGCGCGGCTGGGAGCGCCTGTTCGCCGTCGACGGCGCGGGCTGGCTGGCCGGCCTGCGCCGGGACGCCCGGCTGGCCCGGATCTACCTCGGTGCCGCCGACCTCGCCGCGGGCGAACGGCTTCAGCGCGCGGCCGACACCGGCGCCGTCCGCCTGCCCGGTGAGGCGCTGGCCCGGGACTGGCCGGGCCTGGGCACCTCGGTGCCGCTGCCAAGCGGCGTGCGGGAGATCGCGGGCGCGGTCGAGGTGGACGGCTACGCCGTCAACATCCACGATCTGGCGACGGCGCTGGCCAGCCGGCTCACCGACCTCGGCGTCGAGGTGCGCGCCGGCGTCCGGGTGCGCGGGCTCGACCCCGGCCGCGGCCCCGGCACGAACAGCGCCGCCTGGGCCGGGAGCGGCCCGGCCGGGCGGCCGGAACCGGCGGGGCAACCAGAACCGGCGGTGCGGCTGCGTCTCGACGACGGCTCGGTGCTGCCGGCGGATCACGTCGTGATCACCACCGGGGGCCGTGACCTGGACCGGCTGCTCGGCGCCGCCTGGCCCGGGGCCGGCGCGGTGGCGCATCTGCTCGGCCTGTCGCTGACCCTGCCGAACCCCGGGCTGCGCCGCCCAGCGAAGATCCACGCCGGCGATCCCCTCGGCGTGATCAACGTCTCCCTGTCCCCCGACGGCACGTTCATCCACGTCAGTGGCGGCTTCGGCTACCTGGGCCTGGCCGAGCGCCAGTCCGCGGCGGCGGGGATCGCGGGGCTGCGGGACGTCGCCGAACGGGCCATCGCCGGCCTGTTTCCGGCGCTGCAGCGGGCCGACGGCAGCCCTGACGTGCGCGACGTGCGCGTATGCGAACGTCCGACCACCCCCGACGGACTCCCCCTCGTCACCGCACTACCGGGCCACGCCGGCCGGGTCCTGGTGGCCGCGGGGACGAACGCGGGCGGCGCGGTGCAGGCGCCGGCCGTCGCCCTCCTGGTCGCGGACCTGCTCGACGACGCTCCCCGCTGCGCGGGCCTCGCGATGGCGGCCGACCGGATCGGCCTCCCACACATCCCGGAAAAAATGCTCTGCGCATCAGAGTAATGACGTTACGTGGCAGGCACTCCCGTCGCCCGGCGCGCCCCGCAACTGGCGCGTTATCGTCGAGCAACGTGTTGGTGTGCCCCGACCTCCTGGCTCGCCAGACCCGTTCGCGGGACCAGGTCGACGCGCCGAGGGACGGACAGGAGGCGACGCCGGTGACCGACGGGGACGGGGACGTGAGCGTGGTCCGCTGGCCGCCCAGCCGCATGCGGGCCCGGCTCGACGATGTGATCGCCGTCTACAAGGCCGCGTTCCTCGATCACCACGAGGCCGACCCCGTCCGGGCCGCCCGGGACCGGGCCCTGCACGCGCGTCGCCACTTCGACCGCCGTGACCTGCTCGCCGTCGCCGCCGTCACCCCCGACGACACCCTCGTCGGCATCACCTACGCGCTGCCCGGCCAGCCCGGCCAGTGGTGGCACGACGTCGTCGTGGACGCGCTTGCGGCGGCCTCGGCAGCCACGGCGGCGCACTGGCTCGACGACTGCCTCGAGATCGTCGAGCTGCACGTGCTGCCCTCCTACCAGGGCCGCACGATCGGCCGTCAGTTGCTGCGGGAGCTGCTGCGGGACGTCCCGCAGCGGACCGCGGCGCTGTCCGCGCTTGAACCCGCCGGCAGCCGGGCACGCCGGTTGTATGCCAGCGAGGGATTCGTCCCGCTGCTGTCGGACTTCCAGTTCCCCGGGACGCTCNCCCCCTACGCGGTGCTCGGCAAGGAGCTGCGGGGTCCGTCGGCCGCCAGCCCCGCCGGCGAGCTCGCCGGCGACGCCGACCAGCCGGAACCCGTGCGGTGACCCTCCGCGGCCCGGCGTCCACGGCGCTCGGGTCGGCCCGGCCCGTACGCCGGAGCATCCCCGGCAAACCGCCCGGGCACCGGGCACCGGTCTGGGGATGGATTCCCGCGCTGGCCACGGTGGCGGTGCAGATCCCCTACCCGCTCGTCGGCGGTGCCGGGCGCAGCGCGCTGGCCGTCGCGACGGTCCTGCTCTTCTTTGCCGCGTCGACGGCGCACGCCCTGGCCACCCGCGGTCCGCTCTGGACCGCCGGCTTCCTCGCCGTGACCGTCGGTGGGGGGCTCGCCGTGGAGACGGTCGGGGTTCACACCGGCGTCCCGTTCGGCCGCTATGACTATGCCGGCTCGCTCGGCCCCCGCCTGTGCGGCGTCGCCGTCGTGGTGCCGCTGGCCTGGGCGATGATGGCCTATCCCACCTACGTCCTGGTACGGCGGCACCGGCGCGCCCCGGTCCGCGCCGCCGTGCTCGGCGGCCTGGTGCTGGCCACCTGGGATCTGTTCCTCGACCCTCAGATGGTCACCGCCGGGCACTGGCACTGGCTCGGCGGCGGTCCGGCGCTCAACGGGATCCCGCTGACGAACTTCCTCGGCTGGCTGCTGGTCGGCACCATCATGACCGCGACCCTGCTCGCGCTGCCCGACCCGACGCGCCGTGCCCACCGCGACGAGCGCATCCCGCTGGCCCTGCTGGCCTGGACCTACCTGTCGTCGGTGCTGGCGAACCTCGTCTTCTTCGGTGAGCCCGGCGTCGCGGTCACCGGCGGGGTCGCGATGGGAGCGGTGCTGGCCGTGGCGCTGCGGCCCTGGCGCGCCGACCGCAGAGCGGACGATCCCGGGCGGTGGGGGTGGCGGTGACGGCGGTGCGAGCCGGAGCGGCGGTGCGAGCCGGAGTGGTGCGGACGGCGGCGTTGGCGTCCATGGGTATCGCGGCGCACGCGGCGGTGAACGCCCGGCTGCTGCGTGTGGCGCCGCCGGCCCGGCCGGTGCCGGAGCGGGTGTCCGTGATCCTGCCGGTCCGAGACGAGGCCGCCCGCCTGGACGGCTGTCTGGCGGCCCTGCTGGCCGCGCGGGACGTGCCCGAGCTGGAGATCGTCGTCTACGACGACGCCTCCACCGACGCCACCGGGCGGATCCTGGCCGGCTGGGCGCGGCGCGACGGGCGGATCGTCCCGCTGCGCGGCGCCGGCCCACCGCCCGGCTGGCTGGGCAAGCCGTACGCCTGCGCCGGGGCCGCGGCCGCCGCGACCGGCACCGTGCTGGTCTTCGTCGACGCCGACGTGATCATCGCCGCCGACGGGCTGGCCCGGGCCGTTGCGCTGCTGCGCGACAGCGGGCTGGACCTGGTCTCGCCGTATCCGCGCCAGGTCGCGGCGAGCCCGGCGGAGCGGCTCGTCCAGCCGCTGCTGACCTGGTCATGGCTGGCCCTGCTGCCGCTGCGCGCGGCCGAGCGGTCCCCGCGGCCGTCGCTGGCCGCGGCCGGCGGCCAGTTCCTGTGCGTGGACGCGGCGGCGTACCGCCGGGCCGGGGGGCACGCCGGGGTCCGCGACCAGATCCTCGAGGACATCGCCCTGCTGCGGGCCGTGAAGCGCTTCGGGGGGCGCGGGGTGATCGTCGACGGCACCTCCCTGGCGACCAACCGGATGTATGTCGGCTGGGCCGAGCTGCGCGACGGCTACGCCAAGTCGTTGGCCGCCGCCGGCGGCAGCCCGGCGGCCAGCGCCGCGCAGGTCGGCCTGCTGTGGTGGCTGTTCGTCCTGCCTGCCGCCGCGGCGGCGCGCGGCTCCCGCGCCGGACTGGCCGGCTACCTCGCCGGGGTCGCCGGCCGGGTGGTCGCCGCCCGGCGCACCGGGGGGCGGAGCTGGCCGGACGCCGCCGCCCATCCGGTCTCGGTCGGCCTGCTGGGATACCTGACGGCGCTGTCGTGGTGGCGGCGGCGGCGTGGCACCGCGGCCTGGAAGGGCCGACCGGTCACGGCACCCCCGCGGCGGCGCGGCCCGCGGGCCGGCTCGTAGAGTCGACGCCGTGGCCCGGGTGGTAGTGATCGGCGCCGGGGTGGGCGGGCTCGCCGCCGCGGCCCGCCTGGCCGCCGCGGGGCATGATGTCACCGTCTGCGAGCAGTCGTCGCGGATCGGCGGGAAGCTCGGCTGGTACGAGCGGGACGGCTACGGCTTCGACACCGGGCCGTCCCTGCTGACCATGCCCGCCGTGTTCGAGGATCTGTTCGCCGCGACCGGCGGGCCGTTGCGCGCCGAGCTGGACCTTCGCCGCCTCGACCCGATCGCCTCCTACCGGTTCGCCGACGGCACGACGCTGGCCGCGCACGCGGACGACGACGCCTTCGCCGCCGAGCTCGACGAACGCCTCGGCGGCGGCGCCGGCGGTGACTGGCGGCACCTGGCCGACCGGGCCGCGCGGATCTTCGACGCCGCCGAGGAGCCGTTCCTGTCCAGCCCGGTGCGCGCCGCCGGGCTCGCCCGGCTGGCCTGGGCCTCACCCGGAGACGTCGCGGCGGTCGCCCCCGGCCGCAGCCTGCGCGGCCTGGGCCGCAGCTACCTGCGCGACCCGCGCCTGCGGATGGTGCTGGACCGCTACGCGACCTACTCCGGCTCCGATCCCCGGCGCGCCCCGGCCGCCCTGGTGTCGGTGGTGCACGCCGAACGCCGCTTCGGCGGCTGGTACGTGCCGGGCGGGCTGCGCCGGCTCGGCGAGGCGATCGCGCGGCGCGCCGAGGACCGCGGGGCCCGGATCCTGGTCGACACCCGGGTGCTGAAAGTGACCCGCACGCCCGGTGGCCGGGTCGACGGGGTGCGACTCGCCGACGGCCTCCTGCTGCCCGCCGACGTCGTCGTCGCGAACGTCGACGCGGCATCGCTCTACGGCCGGCAGGCGCACGGCCTGCCGGTGGACGGCCGGCTGGTGGACGACCGGACCGGGCGGCGCCACGTCCGGCGGGCCACCCCGTCGATGTCCGGGTTCGTGCTGCTGCTGGCCCTGTCCGGCGGCACGCCGGGGCTGGGCCACCACACGGTCACCTTCCCGGCGGACTACGACGGCGAGTTCGACGCGGTGTTCGGCGGGCGCCTTGCCGACGACCCGGCGGTCTACATCGCCGCCCCGGCGGACCCGGCCTGCGCGCCGCCGGGCGGCGAGGCATGGTTCGTCCTCGTCAACGCCGCGCCGCACGCCGCAGCACACGCCCCGGCGGCGGGGCGGCCCGGCGCACGCGGGCTGGACTGGGACAAGCCCGGCCTGGCGGACGGGTATGCCCGGCACATCCTGGACATTCTCGCCGCCCGCGGGTTCGACGTGCGGTCCCGACTGCGGTGGTACGAGACGATCACCCCGGCGGACCTGGAGCGGCGCACCAGCTCGGTGGGGGGGTCGATCTACGGCGGGTCGTCGAACGGAGCCCGGGCGGCGTTCCTGCGGCCGCCGAACGCCGCCCGGGTGCCGGGGCTGTTCCTCGTCGGCGGGTCCACCCACCCGGGCGGCGGCCTGCCGCTGGTCGTACTGTCCGCCGGCATCGTCGCCGGGCTCGTCGGGCCGGCCTGACCGCCCCGACTCACCCGGCGCCCGCGGCCTACAACCCGGCGCGGACCAGCGTCACCGAAGTGACGCCGGAGACGTACCGGCCGCCCTTGGTGTCGCCGGGAGCGGTCAGCCGGGGTCCCTCCTTCGCCAGCGACACGCCGTCCTGGGTGACGGCGAGCAGCGCCTCGGTGCCGGCGAAGCCGGGGTCGATCTCGCCCCACGAGACGACCGACTCGTAGCCGTCGCTGGCGTGGACGACCGCGGCGTAGCGCAGCGCGTCGTTCTTCACGTCGCTGCGGAACGCCGGCTTCGCCGCCTGCAGGACGTCGTAGAGCAGGGGGCCGGTGTAGGTGTGGGTCTGCGGGCCCGCCCNGCTCTGGAAGGTCACCGTCTGGGTGTGCTGCGGGTACTTCGCGGCGAGGTCGGCGACGGTCAGCAGTTGCGGGTGCGCGATCCGACCGAGGAACAGCACCTGACCCGGCGGCAGAGTGGGAACGGGATGCGGGATCGCCTTGGCCGGCGCCGCAGCCGGGGTGGCAGCCGGGGTGGCAGCCGGGGTGGCAGCCTCGGCCCGCCAGGTCGGCAGCAGGCTGACGACGAGGATCGCGGCCAGGGCCAGAACGATCGCGACGACACGCGGACGGGACATTCTGCGGGCGAGGTACGACACCATTTCCCCGAATCTTTCGTGGCTACGGAGTCCGCCGGTCACGCGGCCGCGGCCCGCGGCCGATCGGCGACTGTGTGGATGGCCAGATCGTAGCGATGAATCCGCAGATCTGGGCAGAAAACCAAGAAGAATCCGCGAATGCGGATCATCTTGCCGGTTTCTCGCGCGTCCGCCTGCAGCGGTCCGGCCCTGTTCGGCCGCAGGCGGGACGGCGACCACCACCGGAAGGGACGAAGGAGCAACCCACGGTCAACCGCGACCGCCCAGATCTTCCGAGCCCCGCCGGTCGGACGACAGTCAAAACCGTCCGCACACTGAACAGATCTCCCGCATACGGTCTGCGCCCACGCGACCGCGGACTCAGGCGCCGCTCGGGCAAGAAGAAATGGACGGGGATCGGTACGGGCCGAGGAGCCGCCCGCACGCGAGGCCCAGTTCCTTAGGGATCACCATGATTGTCAGAGTCGGGACCGCACCTGGGTTAGCCGACGACTACCTGAAGTCAATGAGCGACGCGGAATCACCCGGCTAGTCACGGGGTGGGGGCGCGCCCAGCAGTGCGGCACGCAACGTCACCAGGAGCTGGCCGAGGCCGACCACGCACACCGCGAACGTCGCGCCCGCCGCCACCGTCCCGGCGAAACGGGCCAGGTCAGGGATGATGCCGGCCCCCGCCAGTCCGAACGCGGCGATGATGAGCCGCGTCGGCCGCTCGCCGACCGTCACGACGCCGATCTCTCCGAAGCCGGCGTTGCCGGCTCGCGCCCGGGTGTACTCCAGCAGCCCCAGTGCGCACCCGGCGGCGACGAGCAGACCGCCCGGCGCCCCGACGTACCACAGAGCGACCAGGTACAGCGCGTCGCCGCAGCGGTCGGCGACCGAGTCCAGCACGTAGCCCCAGGCACTCGCCCGATCGGTCAGCACGGCCACGGCTCCATCGAGGCTGTCGGCCACGCCTCCGAGCAGCATCACCACCACCGCCAGCAACGGCCAGCGGCCCCCGGCAGCGGCGGCCGGCAGCGCGAGCACCGTGACCGCCACCCCCGCCGCGGTCACCGCCGACGGCGGCACCCGGCGGGCGGCCAGCGGGCTCGCGGCCCGGTGGACCAACGTCAGCCAGGCACGCACCAGCCACAGCCCGCCCAGCGGGTCGTAGCCGCCGTGCAGGGCCGACCAGCGCGCGAGATAGGTGTCGCGGTCGGGTACCGGGGTGCGCACACCATCCATCGTGCCCGGGACATCCACCGTGCCCGGGACATCATCATGCCCGGGACGTAGAGTCGCGTGGACTGCCACCGCGGGCCACGGCCACGTCGGCCGGTGGGAGCGGACGGACGAGGCCAGGCCGGCCCCGCCAGGCGGGAGTGACGTGACCGAGCAGGTAAGCGGCGTGGTGGAGAGCCTCGACGACCTCGACCCGCGGGTGGTCTTCGCCCCCCACCGCCATCAGGTGATCCTCGCGGTGCGGATCACTCCGGTCTTCAACACCCTCGACCTCGGCCTCGTGGCGGCGGTGATCGACACCGCCAACCAGGCCGGGTTCGCGCTGGTGCGCGAGCAGACCTTCCGCGACGAATGGCTGCTGTGCGTGTTCGACGCCTACGACGACATCGAGTAGGCGCGGCCCGGCCGCCGGGCGGCACCGGCGGGGATGCGGCGCCCGCCTACCGGACCGCCTCGAAGATCTCCCGCGTGACGCTGGACCGGTTGAGGGTGATGAAGTGCAGGCCGGGCGCCCCGCCGTCGAGCAGGCGGCGGGACAGCTCCGTCGCCACCTCGAGGCCGACCGCCCGCACCGCCGCCGGGTCGTCCGCGACGGCCTGCAGTCGGGCGGCCAGCACGGGCGGGAAGGCGGCGCCGGACAACTGCGCCATCCGGACTATCTGGGCCACGTTCGTCACCGGCATGATCCCGGGAATGATCGGCTTGTCGCAGCCCAGCGCGCGGACCCGCTCGACCAGCCGGAAGTAGTCGTCGGCACCGAAGAAGAACTGGGTGATGGCGTAGTCGGCCCCGGCGTCGAACTTGCCCACCAGGTACCGGGCGTCGGTGTCGAAGTCGGGCGAGCGGGGGTGCTTGTCCGGGAAGGCCGCCACCCCGACGCAGAAGTCCCCCACCGACTTCACCAGCCGCACGAGCTCGTCGGCGTGCTCCAGGCCCTGCGGGTGGGCCGTCCAGGTGCCCTGCGGGTCGCCGGGCGGGTCGCCGCGCAGCGCGATCACGTTGCGCACGCCCGCGCCCGCATAGTTGCCGATCACCTGACGCAGCTCGGCGACGGAGTGGTTGACCGCGGTGAGGTGGGCGATCGGCGTGAGGGTGGTGTCGGTGGCGATCCGCTCGGTCACCCGGATCGTGCCCTCACGGGTCGAGCCGCCGGCGCCGTAGGTCACCGACACGAAGGAGGGGCGCAGCGCCTCGATCCGGCGCAGAGCGGTCCACAGGTGACGCTCGCCCTCGGGCGTCCGGGGCGGGAAGAACTCGAACGAGAACGAGGGACGTCCGGAGGCGAGAAACTNCCCCATCGTCGCCGGTTTCGCGCTCACACTCCGAACCGCCGTCATGCGACGAGAGTAGACCGGCGCGGACCTCGGCCGGGGACGTACCCCCGGGCCGGAAACACGCGTGACCGCCACGCGACATCAACGGACAGCATCAGGAACCTACGGGCAGCATCAGATCGGCAGCGGCCCCAGCGGGGCGGTCAGGCCGATGCGAACCCGGCCGGCGACGGTGCGGGCCACCACCCGCCGCGTGGCCCCCGGCGTCGGTGGCAGCGCCACGTCGACCGCGCTGGGATCGCCCGTCTCGACCTCCACCGCGTACCCGCCGTCGGGGAGCATGACCGTCAGAAGACCCGACTCGGTGTGCGCATGGACGGCGTCCGGCGGCTGGTCGAAGTGCAGGTTGACGTCCCCGCCCCGGCTGCGGGCGGCGACCGGGCCGGCGCCGAGCTCGCGGCCGGCGATCGTGCCGTCGCGGGTGACCAGCGACAGCTCCCCGCGCACGCCCCACAGGGTGATCTCGCCGGCGAGCACCTCGGCCCGCACCCGGGTGCCGGGCGGCACGGCCAGCCTGACCCGCACGTCGCTGCGCCGCCCGTCGACCCGCAACACCGACCCGGCGGTGGTCACCGCGGGGCTCGACCGGCCGGGCCGGCGCCGCACCGTGAGGTCGACACGCACGTCCGAGCGATCACGTTCGGCGACCTCGACCCGGCCCGCGGCCACCATGACCTCGACGGCGTCTATACCGTCGACGGTGTGAACCAGCTCGGCGGGTGGCATCCGCAACAGGGACAGACCGCCCACCGCGGCGGCCAGCAGCACGATGGCGATCACCAGGATGGCGGTGTCGAACACGGGCACACCGCACGGTACCCCGGTCACCGATGACCGATGTCCGGCCGCGGGTCTCCGCCGTGCTGCGCCGGTTCGCCGACGCTCGGGGGGCGGCGCTGCGCGACATCGACGCCGATCTCGACCCGTTCGTCCGAATCGCCGAGGACGTGCTGCTCAGCGAGGGCAAGCGGGTGCGGCCCGCGTTCTGCTACTGGGGCTGGCGGGGTGCCGGCGGGCCGGACTGCGACGAGATCGTGACGGCCGCCGCATCCCTGGAGGTGCTACACGCCTGTGCGCTGGTGCACGACGACGTGATGGACGGCTCGGAACTGCGTCGCGGTGAGCCGAGCGCCCATCGCCGCCTGACCGGGATGCACCGCCGGGCCCGGCTCGGCGGCGATCCGGAAACCTTCGGCCGCTCGGCGGCGATCCTGCTCGGCGACCTGTTCCTGACCTGGGCGGACGATCTGCTGATGGCCAGCGGGCTGACTCCCGGCGCCCTGGCGCGGGCCTGGCCGACGTACGCGCGGATGCGCGGCGAGCTCGTCGCCGGCCAGTACCTCGATCTCGCCAGCCAGGTGGGCGCCGCGACCAGCCAGGTGGGCGCCGAGAGCGCCGAGACCAGCCAGGCAGGCGCCGAGCGGCCGAGCACCGGGCCGCCGCGCGGCCTCGATCCGGCGCGGGTCGCGCGGATCGCCCGGTACAAGACCGCCGGCTACACGGTGGTCCGACCGTTGCAGCTCGGCGCCCTGCTTGCCGGGACCCGCCCCGGCCTGCTGGAGACCTACGCGGCGTTCGGTCACCCGCTTGGTGAGGCGTTCCAGCTCCGCGACGACATCCTCGGGGTGTTCGGCGACCCGGCGGTGACCGGCAAGCCCGCCGGGCAGGACCTGCGCGACGGCCGGCCCAACGGGCTGCTCGCGCTGGCCCTGCGCCAGGCGCGGCCGGCGGCGGCAGCCCGGCTGCGCGACCTCGTCGGTCGGCCGACACGACCCGGCGCGGTCGAGGAGGCGCGCGAGCTGATTGCCGCCAGCGGCGCGCCGGCCGCGGCCGAAGAGCGGATCGCCGCGCGCACCGCGCAGGCCCTGGCCGTCCTGGAACGCTTCGACCTCGACGACACCACCCGCGGCGCACTGGTGGAGCTCGCGACCGCGGCCACGGTGCGGGCACAGTGACGCGTACGACCGGGCCAGTCGTGTACGACCGGGGAGAGCTGGAGAGAGGGGGCGGGCGCCGGATGCGCACGGTGGAGGGCCCGACGGATCACGTCGTCATCGTCGGTGCGGGATTTGCGGGGCTGTCGGCCGCGCTGCGCCTGGTGGGGGCCGGGCGGCGAGTGACGGTGCTGGAGCGCGAGGCGGTGCCGGGCGGCCGGGCGGGGCTGCTCACCCTCGGCGGCTACCGGTTCGACACCGGCCCGACCGTGCTGACCATGCCCGAGCTGATCGCCGACGCGTTGGACTGCGTCGGGGAGGATCTCGACCGCTGGCTGACGCTGACCCGGCTTGACCCGATGTACCGGGGGTTCTTCGCCGACGGCTCGTCGCTGGACGTGCGCGCCGACCCGGCCGACACCGCGGCGGAGATCCGGGCGCTGTGCGGCCCGGCGGAGGCCGCCGGCTTCGAGCGGTTCGTCACCCTGGTCACGGCGATGTACCGCGCGCAGGTACGGCATTTCATCGACGCCCAGGTGGACTCGCCGCTGTCGCTGCTGCGCCCGCAGCTCGCCCGGCTCGCGGCGCTGGGCGGCTTCCGCCGGCTCGACACGGTCGTCGGCCGCCACCTGCGCGACCCGCGGACCCGGCGAATGTTCTCCTTCCAGGCGATGTACGCCGGGCTCGCCCCGCACGACGCGCTCGCCCTCTATGCCGTCATCTCGTACATGGACTCCGTCGCCGGGGTGTACCACCCGACGGGCGGCATGCACGCCGTCGCCGAGGCGATGACCGCCGCGGCGGTCAAGCACGGAGTGACCGTGCGCTACGAGACGACGGTGAGTCGGGTGGAGGTGCGCGGCGGTCGGGCGGTGGCGGTGCACACCACCGCCGGCGAGCGCATCGGCGCGGACGTGGTGGTCCTCAACCCGGACCTGCCGATCGCCTACGCCGAGCTGCTGCCGCCGGCGGCGGCGCCGGCCCGGCTGCGCCGGCTGCGCTACTCGCCGTCGTGCTTCCTGCTGCTGGCCGGCGCGCGGGTGGAGTATCCGCACGCGGCGCACCACACCATCCATTTCGGCCAGGCCTGGCGGCGGACGTTCACGGAGATCATCGACCGCGGCGAGCTGATGAGCGACCCGTCGTTTCTCGTCACCACCCCGTCACGCAGCGAACCGGCGATGGCGCCGGCCGGCGGGCACGCCTACTACGTGCTGTTCCCGACGCCGAACCTCACCGCGCCGCTGGACTGGTCGGTGCTGCGCTCGCGCTACCGCGACGAGGTCGTCGCCACCTGCGAGCGGCGTGGCTACGCCGGATTCGGCGCCGCCATCGAGGTGGAGCAGGTGACCACCCCGGCCGATTGGCGGGCCCGCGGGATGGCGGCGGGCGCGCCGTTCGCCGCCGCCCACACCTTCCGCCAGACCGGCCCGTTCCGCCCGGCGAACATGGCGCCCGGGCTGGCGAACGTGGTGTTCGCCGGCAGCGGCACCCGGCCCGGCGTCGGCGTGCCGATGGTGCTCATCTCGGGACGACTGGCGGCGGAGCGGATCCTCGGCGCCGATCGCGGTTACCGCTCGCGTGCGCTGCGCGCCGCAGCCCCGGCCTGAACCGAAAGTTCCTGAACAGGGGCTTAGAAGACGCTTGCAACCGAGCCGTGCCGAGTCCGTTGGCGCCCGATTCCGCGCCGGGGCTGGGAGAATACCGGCATGGACGATGGGCAGAGCCCGGCCGGCCTCGCCGCCCCGGACACCACCTCGGACGCGGCGCTGCTCNAGCGCGCCCTGTTCGAGATCAAAAAAGTGATCGTCGGGCAGGACCGCATGGTCGAGCGCATGCTCGTCGCGCTGCTCGCCCGCGGGCACTGCCTGCTCGAGGGCGTGCCCGGGGTGGCCAAGACGCTGGCGGTGCAGACCCTGGCCACCGTGGTCGGCGGCTCGTTCGTCCGGATCCAGTTCACCAACGACCTCGTGCCCTCGGACATCGTGGGCGCCCGCATCTACCGGGCCAGCCAGGAGGCGTTCGACGTCGAGCTCGGGCCGGTCTTCNCCAACTTCGTACTGGCCGACGAGATCAACCGCGCGCCCGCGAAGGTGCAGTCGGCGCTGCTGGAGGTCATGTCGGAGAAGCAGGTCTCGCTCGGCGGAGCCACCCACCGGCTACCCCGGCCGTTCCTGGTGCTCGCCACCCAGAACCCGATCGAGTCCGAGGGCGTCTACCCGCTGCCCGAGGCCCAGCGCGACCGGTTCCTTATGAAGGTCAACGTGCCCTACCCCAGCCCCACCGAGGAGCTGGAGATCGTCCGGCGGATGGGCGTGTCGCCGCCGGTCCCCGAGCGCGTCCTGGGCCCGAAGGTGCTGGAGCGGCTGCAGGCGCGGGCCGACAACGTGTTCGTCCACCACGCCATCACCGAGTTCGCGGTGCGGCTGGTGCTCGCCACCCGGGCGCCGGCCGAGGCGGGGCTGCCGGAACTGGCCGGCCACCTCGCCTACGGCGCCTCGCCGCGGGCCTCCCTCGGCCTGGTCGCCGCCGCCAGGGCGCTCGGCCTGCTACGCGGGCGCGACTACGTGGTGCCGGACGACGTGGTCGCCGTCGCCATGGACGTGCTGCCGCACCGGCTGGTGCTGTCCTACGAGGCGCTGGCCGAGGGGCTGACCGCGGACGCGATCGCCGCCCGCATCCTGGAGACCATCCAGCAGCCGCAGGTGGCGCCACGCCAGCAGGCCCCCTACCCCACCGGGCCCGTCGGGCCGAACACCGGCGGCTGGGGAACCAACCCGCGCTCGGGCTTCCCCGAATACCTCGACCGGGGCCCGATCTCATGACGCCGGACGCGGGCCGCCCCAGCCCGGTCGCCGCCACGCCGGCCGGCGACCCGGCGGTGGAGCGGACGCTGCGCCGCCTGGAACTCACCGTGCTGCGCCGCCTCGACGGGATGCTGCTCGGCGACCATCTGGGCCTGCTACCCGGCCAGGGCAGCGAGAAGGCGGAGAGCCGCGAGTACTCCATCGGCGACGACGTGCGCCGCATGGACTGGGCCGTCACCGCCCGCACCACCGTCCCCCACGTCCACGACCTCATCGCCGACCGGGAGCTGGAGACCTGGGCCCTCGTCGACCTCAGCGCCAGCAGCGAGTTCGGCACCGGCGCGTGGGAGAAGCGGGACCTCGCGGTCGCCGCCACCGCCGCGGTCGGTTTCCTCACCGCTCGCACCGGCAACCGGATGGGTGCGGTGGCGCTCACCCAGGCCGGCACGCGGCTCATCCCGGCCCGGCCGGGTCGCGACGGCCTGCGGGCGCTGCTGCGCACCCTGCTCACGCTGCCCCGCGCCGCACACGACCGGCCGCGCCGCCGGCCCGACCCGGCGGCTGCCACCGACCTCGCCGCCGCCGTGCAGGGCCTGCTGCGCCCGCCGCGCCGGCGCGGCCTCGCCGTCGTCATCTCCGACTTCCAGTCCACGGACCTCGGCTGGGAACGCCCGCTGCGCGTGGTCGCCGCCCGCCACCAGGTGCTCGCGATCGAGATCGTCGACCCGCTGGAGCTGGCCCTGCCCGCCGTCGGCCTGCTGCCCGTCGTCGACGCCGAGACCGGGGCGATGCTGGAGGTGCCCACCTCGTCGCGGAAGTTCCGGGAACGGTACGCCGCGGCCGCCGCGGCGCACCGCCGGGAGGTGTCGCTCGCCCTACGCCGCGTCGGCGCCGACCACCTCGTCCTGCGCACCGACTCGGACTGGCTCGTCGACATCGTCCGCTTCGCCTCCGCGAACCGGCGCGGCCGCGGCGCCGGGCGGCGCGCGCCGGTCGGCCGACCCGCCCGGGCGGGTACCCGGTGAGCTTCCTCGCCGGCCACTGGCTGTGGCTGTACCTGCTCGTCGCCGCGCTGCTCGTCGCCTACATCGTCGTCTCCGCGCGGCGGCGCGTGTACGCGGCCCGCNTGTCGTCCACCTCGGTGCTGGCATCGGTGCTGCCGCGGCGCCCGCAGTGGTGGCGCCGCCACGTCCCGGCCGCGCTGCTGCTGCTCACCCTCGCCGGCCTGGTGTTCTCGCTGGCCCGGCCGGCCCGCGCCGAGCGGGTTCCGCGGGAACGCGCGACGATCATCCTCGCCATCGACGTGTCGAACTCGATGGCCGCCACCGACATCGCCCCGAACCGGTTGGAGGCGGCCAAGCAGGGCGCCGAGGCGTTCGTCGACCAGCTCCCGCCGCGCATCAACCTGGGCCTGGTCTCCTTCGCCGGCAGCGCGACGGTGCTCGTGCCCGCCTCCACCGACCGCGAGTCGGTCCGCGCCGGCATCCGCGGCCTGCAGCTCGGCCCGGCGACGGCCATCGGTGAGGGGATCTTCGCCTCGCTGCAGGCCATCAACACCGCCGGCAAGCGATTCTCCGACGCCGGGCAGAGCCCGCCACCCGCAGCCATCGTCCTGCTCTCCGACGGCGAGACCACTCGCGGCCGGCCGAACACGCAGGCCACCGATGCCGCCCGGCAGGCGCACATCCCCGTCGACACCATCGCCTACGGCACCAGCGACGGCACGCTCGATGTCGGCGGTCAGGAGGTGCCCGTCCCGGTCAACGAGCAGGCCCTCAACGAGATCGCCGACCAGACCGAGGGCTCCTACCACCGGGCCGCCACCGGCGACGAGCTGCGCTCGGTCTACAAGGGCCTGGGCAGCTCCATCGGCTACCGCACCGAGTACCGCGAGATCACCACCTGGTTCCTGGGCCTCTCCCTCGCGCTGGGCTTCCTCGCCGCGGCGAGCTCGCTCGCCTTCGCCTCCCGTCTGCCATAACCATCCCCACCGGCCGGATTGCGGCGGGGTCGATGTGGCGGGTGGCGTGGGCGAGGGTCCCTGCCGGCTCGGGTCCGGGCAGGACCGGTGGTGCTGCGACAAGGACGCGGCCGTCGACAGTCCGCGCGGTGACGGTCCCGTCCGCGTCCCGGCCCAGGCTGATGTCGTCGTCGTGCACCGCCCGGTGATGGGTGGAACAGAGCAGNAGCAGCCGGTCGATGTCGGTACCACCCCCGCGGCCCCACCAGGTGAGGTGGTGCAGGTGCAACCAGCGGGTGTGACCGCACCCCGGGTACTGGCAGCGCCCCTGGTCACGCAGGTAGACCGCCACGCCCCGACCCCCACCCGCGCCACCCCGACCGGCTCCTCAGTCCCACCCGCGGTACCTTCCTGCGGGTCCGCCGTGTTGCTGCTGGTGGGAGTGGGTTGAGTGGTGAGGTGCACGGTCAGGGTGTGACCAGGGTGCATCAGCCCCGGGGCGGGCCGGTCGAGGAACCCGTCGGCCAGCGCGACCAGCGCGTCGGCGTCACGCCGCCGATCCCGTGCGATCACGACCTTCTCCCCGTCCGCGGGCACCCCACCCTCGTCGCCCGTGCCGGTGCCTGCTGGGAGACTGTCGCCGGCCAGGGAGGTGGTGTCCTCGAGACTGGCCCGGGCGGCGTCCAACGCGGCAATCAGCCGGGCGCCCTCGTCCGGGGACAGGACCGCACGCAGACACAGCATGCCGTCGCCGTCGAACGTCCAGGCCACTCGCCGTGCGGCCCGCCGGACCTTCGGATCACCATTGGCCTGCCGGTAGGAACGGACGAGCCGCTCCACCTGACCGGCCGAGCAGCGTCGGGCACGGGCCAGCCACAGCTCCTCAGTGGCGGGCTCGGCGACCCGGGTCACCGCCCGCACCTTCGCATACGACACCGTGCCCGCCGCGAACGCCGCCCGAAGGACCGGAAGACCCTCCAACGCCCGCGCCGTCGCCACCTGCTCCCGCGCCGTGCGCAGGCCGATACCGCACCGCCAGGCCAGCCAGTGCGCACACGACCCCATCCCGACCCCCGACCAGCCACCCCGACGGTCGAACGCCGCCACCGCCAACAGCCAGCCACAGCTCGCCGCGGCGATCCGCCCCGCCCACCGGCAGATCGCCTCCTCCACCTCCCCCAACGATGCGACCTCCACATCCACCCCGATCAGCGCGCACGCATCAGACGAGGCAGAGGGGACAGGCGGAGGGGGAGGGAATGCAGACGCTGTACTCATCAGGATCACCGGGCCAGAGGTGTCATCGATCAACGGACACGACGATCGTCCCACCCACCACCGACAAAAACCCAACACAAGATCATCCGCGGTGAGGGGCGACGCGGCCACGGCGGTGCAGCCGGAACCCCACCCGAACCCAGAATATGATCATGGTGTTCCGCGGAACAGCCCACGCGCCACCGCCCGGAGCAGAACCCCGCCCCGACCCGGCACGCGCAATCATGATGTTCGGAGATCCAGGACCAGGGGCCCAGGGCCCACCGTCAGTACCGTTAGGCTGAGCGCCGTGGGGGAGCTCGACGCGGCCGGAATCACCGATCCCCGATTGCGCGCGTCGTATGCGCGGGCCCGCGCCCTCAACGCCGCCCACGGGCGCACGTACTACCTGGCGACCCTGCTGCTGCCGCCATGGAAACGGGCGCACGTGCACGCCCTGTACGGCTTCGCCCGCCACGCCGACGACATCGTCGACGACCTCGACTCGGCGCTGACCGGCGACGAGCGGGCCATCCAACTGCAGGCCTGGAGTGCCCGGTTCCTCGCCGCGCTGCGCGACGGCGTGCCCGCCCACGCCGTCGACGCCCAGATCGCCGGTGGGACGGGTGCGGGTGGGGCTGCCGGTGAGGTGTCGGTGCTGCCGGCGGTCGTCGACACGATCCATCGCTTCGCCCTCGACCCCGGCCACTTCGCCGCGTTCCTGTCCTCGATGGCGATGGACCTGACCGTCACCGGGTACGCGACGTGGGAGGACCTGCTGGTCTACATGCACGGCTCGGCCGCGGTCATCGGCCTGCAGATGGTGCCGCTACTCGAACCGGTCGACGACAGCGCGCTGCCCTACGCACGCGACCTCGGCCTCGCCTTCCAGCACGCCAACTTCATCCGTGACGTCGGGGAGGACCTGCGCCGCGGGCGGGTGTACCTGCCGCAGACGTCGCTGGCGCTGTTCGGCGTCACCCGGGAGCACCTGGCCGCCGGGGTCGTCGACGGGCCGGTTCGCCGGCTCCTGGCGTTCGAGATCAGCCGGGCCCGGGAGCTGTTCCGCGCGGCCCAGCCCGGCATCCGGCTGCTGCACCCCACCTCGCGGGACTGCATGCGCACCGCGTTCGTGCTCTACCGGGAGATCCTCGACGAGGTGGAGCGAGCCGACTACCGGGTGCTGGAACGCCGGGTGGCCGTCGGGCTGCCGCGACGCCTCGCGGTGGCCGGGCCGGCCCTGGTCCGGGCCGCGCGGGCGCGCCGCCGCGGCGGCGCTCAGATCAGCTCGCGGCCGCCCAGGTAGGGCCGCAGCACCTCGGGGATGCGCACCGCGCCGTCCGCGGTCTGGAAGTTCTCCAGCAGCGCCGCCAGCAGCCGGGGGGTGGCCACCGCGGTGTTGTTCAGCGTGTGGGCGAAGCGGATCGTGCCGTCGGTGTCGCGGTAGCGCAGGTTCGCCCGGCGAGCCTGCCAGTCGTGCAGCGTGGAGCAGCTGTGCGTCTCCCGGAAACGGCCCAGCGACGGAAACCACGTGTTGATGTCGTTCATCCGGAACTTGCCGACGCCCATGTCCCCGGTGGCGCACTCGACGACCTCGTAGCACAGCCCGAGGTCGGACAGGATGCGCTCGGCGGTGGCGAGCAGCTCGGCGTGCCAGCGCGCCGACTCGGCCTCGTCGGCGGCGCAGAGCACGAACTGCTCGACCTTCTCGAACTGGTGCACCCGCAGCAGGCCGCGGACGTCCCGGCTGGCGCTGCCGATCTCCCGGCGGAAGCACGGCGAGATCCCGGCGTAGCGGATCGGCAGCCGGGCGGCGTCGAGGATCTCCCCCGCATGCAGGCCCACGAGGGCCACCTCGGCCGTTCCGGCCAGGTACAGGTCGTCCTCGGGGATCGCGTAGATCTCCTCCCGGGCCTTCGGCAGCATCCCCGTGCCGATCAGCGGCTCCTCGCGGACGAGCGCGGGGACCGCCACCGGGGTGAACTCCCGGCCGCGCAGCAGGTCCAGCGCGTACGAGTGCACCGCCCGTTCCAGCATCACCATGTCGCCGACGAGGGCGTAGGCCCGCTCGCCGGCGACCTTGCGGGCGCGGGCGAACTCGGCCCAGCCGCGCTTCTCGGCGAGCTCGGTGTGGTCGAGCGGGGTGAAGTCGAACTCCGGGGGCGTGCCGACGGTGCGCAGCACCACGTTGGCCGCCTCGTCCGGCCCCACCGGCGCCCCCGACCAGGGGATGTTCGGCGTCAGCAGCATCAGCTCGGCCAATCGCGCGCCCGTGCGGGCAAGCTGCTCGCGCAGGTCCCGCAGCTGGCGGTCGAACGCCTCGTGCTCGACCCGCAGCTCGGCCCGGCGTGCCTCGTCGGCCTTGGCGAACTGCTTGGCGAAGCTCTTGCGCCGGGCCTGCNCCCCGTCCACCTCGAACTGCAGCTTGCGATTGTCCTGGTCGAGTTGGAGCAGTTCGTCGACGTCCAGGTCAATACCCTTGACCGCGACCGCGTCCCTCACGGCCTGCGGATTCTCGCGGATAAAACGCTTATCGAGCATGAATCGCGTCAGCCCCTGATCGGTACCGCACCTCACCTTGCGGCAACGCTACCAGCCACCGCCGACGCTTCCGGCGCACAGCGGGCGCACAGGCGGCTTCGGCATGCTCGCCACAGGTGCGCTGCCCCAGGTGCGCTGCCCAGCCGAGCACCGCCGAACGGTTACGGTGCACAGACCACATGTGTCCGCCGCCGCGGGACGGACGGGACGCATCAGCGAAGAACCTGCCAGGTTCGGGATGTGAGGAGGCCGGCGACGGTGGCCAGTTCCAAGGAGCGACGGCAGCGCGAGCTCGCCGAGGCCCGAGCGGCCCGGCAGACGCAGCGGCGGCGGGTCGCCCACCGCCGCCGCCAGCAGCGGCTCGCGATCGTGGCCGGCTTCGTGACGATCGTGGTCGCCGCGTCGGCGATCGCCGCGATCCTGCTCACCGGTAAGGACGACAAGTCCGACGTCACCGCCGCCAACGCGGCCAGCACCGCGGCCCCCAGCGCCGCCGCGGCGGCCACCAGCAAGGTCGGCACCTGCACGTACACCGCCAACGGGGAGACCCCCCGCCCGCGGCGCCACCCTGCCGAAACCGGCCGCCACCGTCGACACCTCCCCGGCCACCATGACCATCACCACCGACGCCGGGACGCTGACGGCGAGCCTGGACGCGCAGAAGGCGCCGTGCACCGTCCACGCCCTGCGCACCCTCGCCGATGCCAAGTACTACGACAACACGCTCTGCCATCGGCAGACCGGCGGTGCTGAGGCGGGCATCTCCGTGCTGCAGTGCGGCGACCCGACAGGCACCGGCAGCGGCAGCCCCGGCTACGGATACGCCAACGAGAACACCGAGGGCGTCACCTACGACCGCGGCGTGCTCGCGATGGCGCACAGCTCCGCGCCGAACAGCAACGGCAGCCAGTTCTTCATCAACTACGCCGACCCGACGCAGCAGGGGGCGGCGGCGCTGGCCGGCGGCTACACCGTCTTCGGAAAGATCACCACGGGGCTGGACGTCCTCGACAAGCTCACCAAGCCCGGCGTGCAGGGCGGCGGTTCCGACGGCGCCCCGGCCAGCAAGGCGAAGATCCTGTCGATCGCCATCTCGCAGGGCGGCTGACGCAGCGGCTGGGCCGGCCGGGCAGCCGTCAGCCGGCCCAGCGGCGGATCGTGTCGATCCGGGCCTGCAACTGCGCGGCGCTGGCCTGCCCGCTCGGCGGGCCGCCACAGGCCCGACGCAGCTCGGCGTGGATCATCCCGTGCGGCTTGCCGGTGCGGTGGAAGTGCGCCCCGACCAGCCGGTTGAGCTCCTTGCGCAGCTCGGCGATGACCTCGTGGACCGGGCGGGTCGTCGACTGCGCGCCGTCGCGGGCCGCGGGCACCTCGGGCTGCTCGCCCGCCCGGGCAGCGGCGCCGCGCCGCGCGGCCGCCTGCGCGGCGGCCTGTTGCGCGGCCTCCCGCTGGCGCAGCAGGGTCGCGACCTGGTCCGGCTCCAGCAGACCCGGCAGGCCGAGGAAGTCCTCCTCCGCCGCCGAGCCGGGCGCCGCGGGGGTGCCGAACTCGCCGCCATCGAAGATCACCCGATCGAGATGGGCCGAGGAGCCCAGCGCCGTGAACAGCGTGTCCGGCTGGTCGGGGGTGTCCTTGCGCCGGTTGGCGTCGCGCAGCGCCTCGTCGTCGAAGGCGTCCGGGTCGCGCGGCTGCTTCTCCAGCGCGTGGTCGCGCTGGACCTCCATCTCCCCGGCGAGGGCGAGCAGGGTGGGCACACTCGGCAGGAACACCGAGGCGGTCTCGCCCCGACCCCGCCCCCGGACGAACCGGCCGACGGCCTGGGCGAAGAACAGCGGCGTCGAGGCCGAGGTCGCGTAGACCCCGACGGCGAGGCGGGGCACGTCGACGCCCTCGCTCACCATCCGCACGGCCACCATCCACCGGTCCGCGGACTGGCGGAAGTTCGCGATCTTCGCCGACGCGGTCGGGTCGTCGGACAGGATGAGCACCGGCGACGTGCCGGTGATCCGGGCAAGCAGCCCCGCGTACGCCCTCGCGGCGGCGTGGTCGGTGGCGATGACCAGCCCGGCCGCGTCAGGCATGCCGCCGGCGCGCACCTGGGACAGCCTGGTGTCCGCCGAGGCGAGCACGGCCGGCATCCAGTCTCCGCCCGGGTCCAGGGCGGTGCGCCAGGCGGCGGCGGTCTGCTCGCCGGTCAGCGGTTCGCCGAGCCGGGCCGACAGCTCGGCGCCGGCGCTGGTCCGCCAGGACATCTCGCCGGAGTAGGCGAGGAAGAGCACCGGTCGCACGACGCCGTCACGCAGGGCCTCGGCGTAGCCGTAGGAGGAGTCGGCGATGCTGCGCAGCACGCCGTCGGGTCCCGGCAGGTAGGTGACAAAAGGGATCGGGTTGACGTCGGAGCGGAACGGCGTCCCGGTCAGGGCGAGGCGCCGCGCCGCGGGGGTGAACGCCTCCCGGGTCGCCTCGCCCCAGGACAGCGCGTCGCCCGCGTGGTGGATCTCGTCGAGGATGACCAGCGTGCGCCGGGCGGCGGTCCGCGCCCGGTGCAGCGCCGGGTGGGCCGCGACCTGGGCGTAGGTCACCGCGACGCCGGTGTAGTCGGACGACGTCGCGCCGGCGGAGTTGCGGAAGTCCGGGTCGAGGTCCACCCCGACCTCGGCGGCGGCGGCCGCCCACTGCCGCTTGAGATGCTCGGTGGGCGCGACGACCGTGATCCGGCTGATCTCGCCGGTGCCCAGCAGGTCATTGGCGACCTGCAGAGCGAAGGTGGTCTTGCCGGCGCCCGGCGTCGCCACCGCGAGGAAGTCCCGGCCCCCGGACGACGAGCGGGACCGGTAGACGTCGAGGGCCGCCCGCTGCCACGCGCGCAGCGGACGGGTCGGGGCACCGGATCCGGGCGGTCGAGGACGTCGGTCGAGGGGTCCGGCTCTCACGCCCTCACTCTAGAAGGCGGCGCCCGTTAGCGGAACGCAGGCCACCCGCGCGCCGGGAAGACCACATTTTTGCCCTAGCTGGTCTCCAAGGGACCACAGTGACTATGACCGTCTTATCTCACAGAGGGTTAAGCTCCAGGAGTCAACCGATTGACTTCGGAGGCCCCGATGCAGCTCACGACCGGTCCCTCGGCAGCTTCCCGGGCACCTGCAGCCTCCGGACCATCACCTGACGTGTCGAAGCCCAACCGCGCCCCCGCGACCCGCACCCCGAACGCCCGGCTACGGCTGAGCCGGGAGGAGCGGGGCTGGTCCCAGGAACGCCTCGCCACCGAGATCCGGCGCTTCTCCGTCATCCACGAGGGCCGCGAGGCCGGGGTGACCGGAAACATGATCTGTAAGTGGGAGAAGGGCGACAAGAAACCGAGCCTGCGTTATCAGCGGCTGTTGCGAGCTCTATTCGGTCGGTCCTCGGTGGAACTGGGTTTCGTCGACGACGAGACGCTTCCCTCCGCTGCCGGAGCAATGCGAAGCGGAATGGGTCGGGGTATCACCCCGGCCGCGCCCGGCGGTCCGCAGCAGGTCGGCCACGAGGTGGTCCCCGGTGGCACGTTGGTCCTGCAGGCGGACGCCGACGTGATCGACCCGAATGGTATTTCCGTGGAACGGCGCGACTTTCTGCGGCTCTTCGCCGCGGCGGGCGGTGTCGCGGTGGTGCCGATCGCCGCGGCCTCGGACACCCCGCCCTGGGAGCGGCTGTCGGCGGCGCTGCGGCGCCGGGCGAGCGTCACCCCGGAGCTCGCCGAGGAGCTGGGGCAGCGCACCGCGGGCCTGTACGGCCTGGAGGAGCGCGTTCCCGCCCGGGTCCTCATGCAACGGGTCACCGATCACCTGGGACGGCTCACCCAGCTGCTGGAGTCGACGGGCCGCACGCCGGTGCGCCGCGACCTCACCTCCACCGCCGGCGAGACCGCGGCGCTGGCGGGCTGGCTGGCCTTCGACATGAACGACCTGCCCGCCGCGGTGGCGTACTACCGGGTGGCCATCGAGGCCGCCCGCGAGGCCGACGACAACGCGCTGTGGGCGTGCGTGCTCGGCTACGAGAGCTATCAGACCGCCAGCCAGGGCCGCCACGACCAGGCGTGCGTGCTGCTCGGCGAGGCCCAGCGACGGGCGGCGACGGGCAGCACCGTCATGACCCGGGCGTGGCTGGCCGCCCGGGAGGCCGAGGAGCAGGCTGCGCGGGGCGAGGGCCGGGCGGCGCTGGCCGCACTCGACCGCGCGCAGGAGGCCTTCGAGCGGGGCGAAAGCGACGGCGACCGGGTCTGGACCCAGTTCTTCGACCGGGGTCGGCTGGACGGGCTCAAGGTCACCACCTACACCCGGCTGCGCCGCCCGGCGGCAGCCTACGCGGCGGCCACCGAGGCCCTGCGGGNCACGGCGCCGGGTGCCACGAAGAAGCGGTCGCTGCTGATGAGCGACATCGCCGAGGTCCACATCCAGCGTCGGGAGATCGAGGCGGCCTGCCACTTCGCCGCCGAGGCGCTGTCGATCGTGGCCCAGACGGACTTCTCCCTGGGCCTGGCCCGCGTCCGGCGGACCCGCGAGCACCTACGGCCCTGGCAGCACACCCAGGCCGTACGGGACCTCGACGACCAGCTACGGGCGCTGGCCTGAGCGGGGACTCCTCCGACGACGCCGCCGGCATGACGTCCGGTCGCCGCCCCGGCCCCGCCAGAGTCGGGGCGGCGACCGGACGTCAGCTCCGCACAGCGGGCGCGGTCTCCGCACTGATCCACTGCAGATAGTCGGCGTGGCCCGCCACTATCGGCGTGGCAATGATCTCGGGATTCTCGTACGGGTGCAGGACGACCAGCCGCTCGCGTAGCTCGTCGAATCGCTCGGTGGTGGTTTTCCCTAGACAGAGCCATTCCTCGGCCTGCTCGATCTCGCCCTTCCAGCGGTAGATGCTGCTCATCGGGCCGATCACCTGGAAACAAGCGACCAGGNGAGCCTCCACGAGCGCACGGCCGATACGCTCGGCGCCTTCCCGGGAGTCGATACTCACGATGACCTGAAGGTGACCCACGCGCACTCCCATCTGGAAACGAGGGATACGCGAGATACTCTACATCGATCAGTGGCGGTCGCCGTTGAATTTACGGCGCCCGGAAGGGTGGCGGCTATTCCCTCGGCGACAATCCACCCTTATCGGCCCGGATGGGGCAGTTTTAGGCACCTTCCGTTTACCAGCGGTGGATGCGGAGGGCACTTTCCGGGGTGGAATCGCCACGCTGTGCGGCGGCGCCGATGGCGGTTCTTGCCGACCGGCCCCTTTCGGCGGTCGGACCGGCGGGTCGTGCCCGTACGGGGTTGCCCGACCCGGCGGCGGCGTGGGTCAGGTGCCAGCGCGAATCAGGTGGCGACTGCGGGTCAGGTGGCGACTGCGGGTCAGGTGGCGGCGCGGGCGGCCGGGTCGGCGGTCGGCGACGCCTGGGTCTGGCATACGCGGTAGCAGTCGTACACGCCCCCCACCCGGCGGACCGCCGAGAGCACGCTGTCGAGCTGCTCGGGCCCGGTGACCTCGATGGTGAAGCGGGCGTGGGCGACGNGGTCCTCGGAGGTGGTCGTCGACGCGGCCCGGACCGACACCGACGTCTCGGACAGGATCTCGGTGATGTCGGCCAACAGCCCGTAACGGTCGAACGCCTCGACCGCGATCTCGGCGGGGAAAATCTTGACATCGGGCGCGGACCAGGCCACCACCATGACCCGTTCCCGGTCGGCGCGCGCCTCGGTGGCGTTGCCGCACTCGCGGCGGTGGAGCGAGACCGCGCTGCCATGGGTCGTGAAGCCGACGACGGCGTCACCGGGCAGCGGCAGGCAACATCGGGCCAGCCGGACGGGCATGCTCGCGCCCGACCCGTCGTCGGCCACGGCGGCGAGGCTGGGTACGCCGCGCCGGGCCAGGTGCCGCGCCGGTGCCGCGGAGGTCCCACTCGGACCGCCCGCGATGTCCCCGGCCGAGCCGCCGTGGGCGCCGGCGCCCGTCCCGGCCGGCCGCCCCGGCTGCTCCGGTCCCTCGGACAGGCCCGGGCCGGCAGCGGCGTCACGACGCTGCCGGGCGAGCCGGCGGCGGATGCGCACGCGGGCCCGCGACGTCTTCACAAACCGCAGCCAGTCCTCCGACGGACCGGCGCCGGGCAGGTTGGAGGTCAGGATCTCGACGACGTCGCCGTTGCGCAGCCGGGTGTGCAACGGGACAAGCCGGCCGTTGACCCGGGCGCCGATCGCCCGGTGACCGATGTCGGTGTGCACGGCGTAGGCGACGTCGACGGGCGACGACCGGGGTGGCAGGGCGATCATCCGCCCCTTGGGGGTGAAGGCCAGCACCTCGTCGGAGTCCAGATCGGAGGACAGCGACTCCAGGAACTCGTCGGAGTCGATCGTGTCCTCCTGCCAGTCCAGCAGGCTGTGCAGCCAGGACAGGCCCTCCAGCCGGGCGCCGTCGGCGCCCGGGCCGACCGGGCGCGCGACGATGCCGGTCTCCGCCAGCCGGTGCATCGCCAGGGTCCGGATCTGGATGTCGATGCTGCGCCCGGAATCGTCGACGACGGTGGTGTGCAGCGACTGGTACATGTTGAACTTCGGCGTCNCCACGAAGTCCCGCAGCCGGCCCGGCACCGGGCGCCACAGCGCGTGGATCACCCCGAGGGCGGCGTAGCAGTCGGTCACCTCGTCGACGAGGACGAGGACTCGGACGATGTCGGTGTAGTCCTGCGGGGCGCGGGCCCGCTCCTGCCCCCGCTTGTAGATCGAGAACAGGTGGCTGGCGCGGACGGAGACCTCGCTGTCGATGCGGGCGCCCGCCAGGCCCGCCCGCAGCCGCGCGACCAGGCCCGCCAGCGAACCCGACGCCTGCTCCGCGGCGGTGAACTCGTCCACGATCCGGGCGGTGCGCGCGTGCTCGGCCGGATGGAGCACGGCGAACGCCCGGTCCTCCAGCTCACGCTTGATCACGCTGACGCCCAGCCGGTGGGCCAGCGGCGCCAGGATCTCCAGCGTGACCCGGGAGATCTTCACTCGTTTGGGCGGGGACATGAAGTCGAGCGTGCGCATGTTGTGCAGCCGGTCGGCGATCTTGATAACGAGCACCCGGTAGTCCCGGGCGAGCGCCACGATCAGCTTGCGCAGCGTCTCGGCCTCGNCCGCCTCACCGAAGCGCATCTTGTCCAGCTTGGTGACCCCGTCGACGAGGTTGGCGACCTCGCCGCCGAACTCCTCGGCGACCGAGTCGAGGGTGTAGCCGGTGTCCTCGACGGTGTCGTGAAGCAGGGCCGCGATCAGCGTGGTCGTGTCCACGCCGAGTTCGGCGAGCGCCTCGGTGACGGCGAGCGGGTGGCTGATGTACGGGTCGCCGCTGCGGCGCATCTGGCCGGCGTGCAACCGCTCGGCGACCCCGTAGGCGTGCACGAGCGCGCCGATGTCGGCCCGCGGGTGGTAGTCGCGGTGGGCCTCCACGATGTCCCGCAGCTCGGGGGGCACCTGCGACATGCGCGGCGTGGCCATCCGGCGGGCCAGGTGCGCCAGGCGCACGCTCGCCTGCCGCGCCGCCGACAGGGCCCGGGAGGCGTCGTCGGAGGAGTCGCCCCGCGCGTCGGCCCGGGACAGCGCCGGGGTCAGTCCGCCGCCCGCCGGCAGACCCGCACCTACGGTCTCAGCATCCACGGCGCCCCCCTTTGTCCCGCTAGACCTGTACGCCTGAGGTGACGCGAAAACAGTCGTAGACCCCGTCGATGGACCGCACGGCACTCAGGATGTGCCCGAGATGCTTGGCATCCCCCATCTCGAAGGTGAAGCGGCTGACCGCGACGGAGTCCCTGGTGGTGGCCACCGACGCGGACAGGATGTTCACGTGCCGGTCGGAGAGCACCCGGGTGACGTCCGAGAGCAGCTTGGTCCGATCCTGTGCCTCGACCTGGATCACGACGAGGAACACCGAACCCGACGACGGCGCCCACTCGACCTCGACGAGCCGGTCGTGCGGCCCGCCGCGCAGCCCGGTGAGGTTGGAGCAGTCGGTCCGGTGGACGGACACGCCCTTGCCCCGGGTGACGAAGCCGGCGATGTCGTCGCCGGGCATCGGGGTGCAGCAGCGCGCGAGCTTCGTCCACACGTCCGGCGCCCCGGTGACCAGCACACCCGGCTCCCCGGTGGAGCGGCGCAGCGTGCGGATCGGCAGCTCGGTCTCGCCGGCGTCCTCCTCGGCGCCCTCGGGGCCACCGAGCGCCACGAGCAGCTTCGAGACGACCGCCGGGGCGCTGACGTGGTTCTCCCCCACCGCCGCGTACAGCGCGGCGACGTCGGCGTAGCGCAGGTCCTTGGCCAGGTTGAGCAGCGCGTCGCCGCTCATCAGCCGGGACAGCGGCAGCCCATGGCGACGCATGGCCCGGCCGATCGCGTCGCGGCCGGCGACGATCGCGTCCTCGCGGCGCTCGCGGGCGTGCCACTGGCGGATCTTCGCCCGGGCCCGCGACGAGCGGACGAACATCAGCCAGTCCTCGCTGGGGCCCGCCGAGTGCGCCCGCGAGGTGAAGACCTCGACGGTGTCGCCGTTGTCGAGCTCGGTGTCCAACGCCGCGAGCCGGCCGTTGATCCGGGCGCCGACGCAGTGATGACCGACGTCGGTGTGCACCGCGTAGGCGAAGTCTACCGACGTCGACCCCGCGGGCAGCGGGATGACGTCGCCCTTCGGGGTGAACACGAAGACCTCGTCGGTCTCCGCGGCGAAGCGCAGGCTGTCGAGGAACTCCCCCGGGTCGGCGGTCTCGCGCTGCCAGTCCAGGACCTGGCGCAGCCAGCTCATGAGGTCCGGCTCGGGACTGCCGCGGCGCCGCGCGGACCGGCCGCCGCCGTCGACCACCCCCGCTGACGGGCGGGCCGCGACGCCGTCCTCCTTGTACTTCCAGTGCGCGGCGATGCCGTACTCGGCTCGGTTGTGCATCGCGTGCGTGCGGATCTGCAGCTCGACCGGCTTGCCCTCGGGACCGATGACCGTCGTGTGCAACGACTGGTACATGTTGAACTTGGGCATCGCGATGTAGTCCTTGAACCGGCCGGGGATCGGCTTCCAGTTCGCGTGGACGGTGCCCAGGGTGGCGTAGCAGTCGCGGACCGAGTCGACGAGGACGCGGATGCCGACCAGGTCGTAGATGTCGTCGAACGACCGGCCGCGCACGACCATCTTCTGGTAGATCGAGTAGTAGTGCTTGGGTCGGCCGGAGACGACCGCGCGGATCCGGGCGTCGCGCAGGCCGGCCTGCACCTGGCCGATCACCTCCGCGAGGTAGACGTCGCGGCTGGGCGCCCGGTCGGCGACGAGGCGGACGATCTCGTCGTAGCGCTTCGGGTACAGCGCGGCGAACGCGAGGTCCTCCAGCTCCCACTTCAGCGAGTTCATCCCGAGCCGATGGGCGAGCGGGGCGTAGACCTCCAGCGTCTCGCGTGCCTTGCGCTCCTGCTTGTGCTCGGGCAGGAAACGCAGGGTGCGCATGTTGTGCAGCCGGTCGGCGAGCTTGACGACCAGCGCCCGCGGGTCGCGGGCCATCGCGACGACCATCCGGCGGATCGTCTCCGCCTGCGCCGCCTGCGCCGCCTCGCCGACCTTGACCCGGTTGAGCTTGCTGACGGCGTCGACGATGAGGGCGATCTGGTCGCCGAAGGTCTCCCGGATCGCCTCGGCGGACAGGGAGGTCTCCTCCAACGTGTCGTGCAGCAGGGCCGCGGACAGCGTCGGGGTGTCCATCCCGAGATCGGCGAGGATGCTCGCCACGGCGATCGGGTGGGTGATGTAAGGGTGGCCGGAGAAGCGCACCTGGCCGGCGTGCGCGGCGTCGGCGACCTCGAAGGCCTGCTGGACCTGGTCGATGTCGGCCCGCGGGTGGTTCGCGAGCAGGCCGCGCAGCACCGGATCGAGGGCCGAGGAGGGGGTGGCCCGGTGCGTCGAGAGGCGCGACAGGCGCCCGCGCACCCGGCGCGGCAGGGGTGGCGACTCGTGGCCGAGCCGGGGAACGACCGGCGAGCCGTCATCCGCCGGCGCGGCCGCCGGCGGCGGCCCGGTCTGCCCGGCCGGTACCCGGGCCGGGGCCTCGGCGGCTCCCCGCGTCTCCCGGCTCGCGGGCTGCGGGCCGGCCGGCTCGCGGACGGCCTGGTCACGGGGGGTGGATCCGCGGTCCGGGCCAGACGGGGCAGGACGCGCACCATCGCCCGCCGACCGTGGCTCCCTCGAGGGAGCCACGGCGGGCGACGACGCTCCGGTGGTCACCGGCGCTGCCTCTGGCACGGGCCGCTCCTGCGTGAGGACTAGACACCGAGCCTAACGCCGCGCCGCGCGGAAGCCTTCCGCAGCCCCGGCCGAGGGGAGGTCAAATCGTCAGAAGTGGGACGACATCCAACGGAGCGACCCGTTCCCGCCCGGGCAGGAACGACAGCTCCATGAGGACCGTGAGGCCCACCACCTCGGCCCCCACGCCGGCCAGCAGCCCGTGCGCGGCAGCCGCCGTGCCGCCGGTCGCCAGCACGTCGTCGACCAGCAGCACCCGCTCGTCCGGGCGCACCGCGTCGGCGTGGATCTCGATGGTGGCGGTGCCGTACTCCAGGTCGTAGGTCGCGCTGCGGACCGGGCCCGGCAGCTTGCCCTGCTTGCGAATGGGCACCAGGCCGGCGCCGAGCCGGTCGGCGACCGGCGCGGCCAGCAGGAAGCCACGGGCCTCGATCCCCGCGATCGTGGTCGCGCCGCGCTGGCGGGCGATGTCCACCAGGGCCCCGATCACCACGCCGAACGCGGCGGGCGTGGCGAGCAGCGGGGNGATGTCCTTGAACACCACCCCGGGCTGCGGCCAGTCCTGGATGTCCCGGATGTGGCCACGCAACACGTCGGCGGCCGCGTCGCTCGTGGCGGGCCGTCCGAGTGCCGNCTCGTCGATGCTCGTCATCGTCCTGCTCATCCCACTTTCAGGGCTAGTCCGCCAGATCCGTCTCCGGGCGCCGCAGGGCACAGGTACACAGGTGTGCGCCTGACGCCCGGCTCACCGACGCTTCTTACCGCTCGGCCGCCCCCGCCGGCCGGGTTTGCGGCCTCCGGCGCGTCGCGCGGCACCCGCCGTGGGGGGTCGCCGACCGGGCCCGCCGAGGCCCGCCCCGGCGGGAACCGGTTCGCGGGCACCGGGCCCGCCCGGCCGACCGACCGGGTCGTCCGGGTCGTC
Organism: Frankia sp. CpI1-P; assembly: GCF_001421075.1. Classification (NCBI taxonomy): domain Bacteria; kingdom Bacillati; phylum Actinomycetota; class Actinomycetes; order Frankiales; family Frankiaceae; genus Frankia; species Frankia sp. CpI1-P. The sequence goes on from NZ_LJJX01000005.1 coordinate 166,779, forward strand.
CGGCCGTGCAGCCGCGCCCGCGGCGAGGGCCGCCACCTCCCCCGATGCCGTCTCCCCCGGCGCCGACGAGCCGACCGGCGCCCCCGGGCCGGCCGAGGCCGACGCGGCGGCGCGCGCGCGCTTGCCCCGTTCCCGGGCGACCCGGGCGTCGAGGGCCTGCACCGCCGACTCACCCCGCTTGAGGTCGACCAGCAGGGGCGTGGCGAAGAACAACGACGAATAGGTGCCGGAGGCGATCCCGACGAACTGGGCGAGCGCGAGGTCCTTCAGCGTGCCCGCGCCCAGCAGCCCGGCGCCGACGAACAGCAGCGACGCCACCGGGATGAGGGCGATGAGCGACGTGTTGAGCGAACGGACCAGCGTCTCGTTCAGCGCGTCGTTCGTCGCCTCGGCATAGGTGCGGCGGTGGGAGGTCGCCATCCCCGCGGTGTTCTCCCGCACCCGGTCGAACACCACCACCGTGTCATAGAGCGAGAAGCCGAGGATGGTCAGCACGGCGATCACCGTCGACGGCGTCACCTCGAACCCGACGAGGGAGTAGACGCCCATGGTGACGACGAGGTCGTGGATGAGCGCGGCCATCGCGGCNACCGCCATCTTCCACTCGAAGCGCACCGACAGGTAGATCATCACGAGCACCAGGAAGACGACCAGGCCCTGGACGGCCTTCTTGGTGATCGTCGAGCCCCACGAGGAGCCGACCGTCGACACGGCGATGTCGCGGTCCGGGTTGGCCACCGAGAAACGCTTGGCCAGCGCGTCCGTCAGCTTGTCGGTCTGGGCGTCGGACAGGGTGGGGGTCTGCACCCGGAACTGCTTGGAGGTCTCGAGCTGCTGGACCACGCCGTCCGCCGGGTCGATGCCGACGCTGGAGAGGGTCTCCTCGACCTGTTGGACGGTGCCGCCATGGCTGGGGAGCTGGAAGACCGCGCCACCGGAGAACTCGATGCCCAGGGTGAAGCCACGGAAGATCATGCTCACCGCGCAGATCGCGATGATGACGCCGGAGATCGCGTACCAGACCCGGCGGCGGCCGACGAAGTCGACGTGGAAGTCGCTGCGGTAGATCCGCCCGAGCAGTGCCATCTGTCAGCTCTCCCGCTTCTGCCCGGCCGGCGCCGGCCGCTTGGCCAGCCGCGGCCTGCTGGGGGCCGCGGCCGGTGGCCCGGCCGCGGCCCGGCCACCGATCGTCTTCGGACTCAGACCGGAGAACCGGCTGACGGAGAACAGTCTGCGCCGCACCAGCAGGGCCACCATCGGGCGGGTGAAGATGAACATGATCAGCACGTCGCTCAACGTCGACAACCCGAGGGTGAACGCGAACCCGCGCACCGAGCCGATCGAGAGGATGTAAAGCACGGCGGCGGCGAGGAACGAGACCGTGTCCGCCGAGAGCATCGTGCGCCGCGCGGCCGGCCAGGCCCGGTCGGCGGAGGCACGCACCGTCCGACCGGCCTGCACCTCGTCCTTGATCCGTTCGAAGTAGACGACGAACGAGTCCGCGGTGACGCCGATCGACACGATCAGACCGGCGATGCCGGCGAGGGTCAGCGTGAAGCCGATCGCGGCGCCCAGCAGCACCACTGAGGCATAGATGATCGCCCCGCTGACCGCCAGCGAAGCGACCACCACGATGCCCAACGCCCGGTAGTACAGGAACGAGTAGGCGACGACCAGCACCAGCCCGATGGCCCCGGCGAGCAGCCCGCCGTGCAGCGAGTCGCGGCCCAGGGTCGGCGAGATCGACTCGGCCTGGGAACGCTCGAACGCCAGCGGCAGTGCGCCGTAACGCAGAACGTTGGCGAGGTCCTCCGCCTCGGACTGGCCGAAGGACCCGGAGATCTGCGCGGTCCCGGCGATGCGCTCGTTGGTCTGCGGCGCCGACTGCACCACGCCGTCGAGCACGATCGCGACCTGCTTGCCGATCGTGTTCTCGGTGAGCTTGGTGAACTTGTTCTGGCCGGAGCCGGTGAAGTCGACGTTGACCACCCACTGGCCGGTGGTGACGCCGGTGGTNCCGCCGCCGCCCTGCAGGCCGGCGGAGGCCGTCTTCACATCGGTGCCGACGACGGAGGCCGGCTTGAGCAGGTACTTGGTCGCCCCGTCCCGATCGCAGGCGGCGGTCCAGTCCTGGGGCCGGTCGGTGCTGACCGCCGCCTTGCGCACGTCGGTGACCGCACAGGTCAGCGCGTCGTACTGGGCGACCGCGGCGGCGGGCGGCGTGTCCGCGGAGGAGGCGGCGCCCGCCGCGGGCGCCGTCGGCGCCGGCGCCGGGGACGCCGACGCGGCCGGAGCCGCGGAGGCCGCCGTGGCGGGAGAGGCCGAGACTGCGGGGGCCGCCGAGGCGGCGGTGAGGGCACCGGCGGCGGTGACCGCCTTACCCGTGCTCGCGGCAAGCGCCACCGGCTGCGCGACCAGCCCGGAGCCGTCCCCGAGCGCCACCGGCTTCGCAGCCGGCCGCGAGCCGTCGCCGAGGGCGGCCGGCCGGTTCGAAGCCGACGGGGTCGGCGCCGCAGAGGGGGCCGCCGACGGCGCCGCGGACGGCACGCTCCCGGCCGCCGGTGACGGCGTCGCGCCGGGCGCGGGGGTCGGCGCGGCCGTGCTGCCGGGGGCGGGCGAGGGGACCGTCTTCGCCGGGGTCGCCGCGGCGGCCTCGTAGACCTCGCGGAAGCGCAGCTCCGCGGTCTGCCCCACCAGGTCGACCACGTCGCCGCGGCCCCGGCCGGGAACCGAGATCTCGATCTGGTTGCCGGTGCGGTGGACCTCGGACTCGGCGACACCCAGCCCGTCGACGCGCTGACGGATGATGTCCACCGCCTGGTCGACCGCGCCGGAGTCGACGGCGCTGCCGGTGGTTGCCCGAGGTGTGAGGATCACGCTCGTGCCGCCCTGCAGGTCCAGCCCCAGCCGTGGGGTCCAGTTCCCGGTGGCGGCCATCAGGCTGTAGAGGACGACGAGCAGACCNCCGAGTACCCCCAGCCGGGTCCAGACGGAGCTTCCCGTGGATGCCCGTGCCGAGCCGCGTGCCACGTGCGAGTCCCTTCCTCACGCGCCGGATACCGGCGCTCGTTCGTCTCGCCGTTGCCCGGACCGGCGGTGCCCAACGTACCCGAACGAATGTCACCGAGGGTACGTTCCGAACCCCCGCTGGTAACGCTCCGGCGGTCCGTCGACCTGCTACAGCTCCTTGCGTGGCGGACGGGACACGCTGCCCTCGCCGTCGGAACCGTCGGTCGCGGACGGCCCCCCGGCGCCCTCCTCGCCGACGGCGGTGCCCGCGCCGGGCGGAGGCGTCTCGCCGACCGAGGTCGCGGGATCGGCCGGACCGTCGTGCGCGTCGCCGTCCGCCGACCCGTCGTCGTGCGCCTCGTCGGTGTCCGGCGAGCTGATCACCCGGGCGATGGCGCTGCGGGTGAACCGGCAGACCACGTCGGGGGCGATCTCGAGCAGGACGTCGCCGTCCTCCAGCTCCACGACGGTCGCGTAGAGTCCGGCGGTGGTGATCACGAGGGTGCCGGGCAGAATCTGGGACACCTGCTGNTGCTGAGCCTTGGCGCGGCGACGCTGCATCGAGAAGATGTAGACGACCGCCAGGACGAGAAGAAGCGGAATCAGGAAACCGCCGATGGAACTGCCGCCGTTACCGTCGGCTGCCGTCGCCGCCGTCACAAGTCCGCGCACGTCCTGCCCTCCTGATGTGTTGCGGNGATCGTACGTATCGAGCGGATGCCGCCGGTGGGCAGGGCCGTGGTGTCCGCTTTATACCGGCGCCGTGGCGTCGCGCGGTGGGCGGCGGTGGGCCGCCCGGTGGNCCGCCGCTCAGCTGCCGTCGGGGAGCATGCCGCCGTCGGGAAGCATGCCGCCGTCNGGAAGCGCGCCGCTCTCGGTGAGCAGTCCGTCGCCGGAGAGCAGTCCACCCTCGGCGAGCAGGCCGGTGTCCGGGAAGAGCGGGGCCTGGCTGCGGCCGAGCGGCTCGGCGATCGGTTCGAGCCCGAGGTGCTCGAAGGCGGCGGGGGTGGCGACCCGACCGCGGGAGGTGCGGATCAGCAGGCCGGCCCGCAGCAGGAACGGCTCGGCCACGTCCTCAACCGTCTCCGGCTCCTCCCCCACCGAGACGGCCAGCGTGGTGAGCCCGACCGGGCCGCCGCCGAAGCGACCGACGAGTGCCTCCAGCACGGCTCGGTCGAGGCGGTCGAGCCCCAGCCCGTCGACGTCGTAGATCCGCAGCGCGGCTCGGGCGACGTCCCGGGTGACCACGCCGTCGGCGCGCACCTCGGCGTAGTCGCGCACCCGGCGCAGCAGCCGGTTGGCGATGCGCGGGGTGCCTCGGGAGCGCCCGGCGACCTCGGCCGCGCCATCCTCGGTGAGGCTGACGCCGAGCAGGCCCGCCGAGCGGGTCAGCACCCGGGCGAGCTCGTCGGGGGCGTAGAAGTCCAGGTGGGCGGTGAACCCGAAGCGGTCGCGCAGCGGCCCCGTCAGCAACCCCGACCGGGTCGTGGCGCCCACCAGCGTGAACGGGGCGACGTCGAGGGGGATGGCGGTCGCGCCGGGCCCCTTGCCGAGGATCACGTCGACCCGGAAGTCCTCCATCGCGGCGTAGAGAAGCTCCTCGGCGGGACGCGCGATCCGGTGGATCTCGTCGAGAAACAGCACCTCCCCGGGGGACAGCGCGGTGAGGATCGCGACGAGGTCGCCGGCCCGTTCGATCGCCGGGCCGCTGGTCATCCGCAGCGGCACCGCCAGCTCCTCCGCAATGATCATCGCGAGGCTGGTCTTGCCCAGGCCCGGCGGGCCGGACAGCAGGACGTGGTCCGGCGGACGCCCGCGGGCCTGCGCCCCTTCCAGCATGATCGAGAGCTGCTCCCGGACCTTGCGCTGGCCGACGAACTCGGTGAGCGTGCGGGGGCGCAGCCCGGCCTCGAACGCCTGCTCCTCGGCGCTGGCGGCGGCCGAGACGAGCCCGTCGGCGCTCATGCGCCGCCCCCGTGCGTGCCGCCGGCAGCCAGCCCAGCCTCCGCCGGCGCGGTCATCGGCGCAGCACTGCCAGGCTCGCCCGCAGCAGCGTCGCCGCGTCGGGCGCGCCCTCGGCCGGCGCGGTGCCGCCTGATCGGTCCGGGCCGTCGAGGTCGTCCGGGGGCGCGGCCAGCACGGCCAGCGCGCGGGACACCGCGTCGTCGGCCTCTCGCGCCGAATAGCCCAGCCCGGTCAGCGCCTCACGCACGGTGTCCGCGACCTCGCCGGCACTGCCGACCCCGCCTGCCCCGACCCCGCCGGAGCCCCGGTCGGCGGCCGCCGACCGGGGCCCGGGCACCGCGGCCCCGCGCGGCGGGCCGAGTCGGTCGCGCAGGTCCAGGACGATCCGCTGGGCGCCCTTGCGCCCGATCCCGGGCACCTTGGTGAGCGCCGCGAGATCCTCCTCGGCGACCGCCCGGCGGACCGCGTCCGGATCGTGCACGCCGAGGACGGCCTGGNCGAGCTTCGGCCCCACCCCGGCGGCGGACTGCAGGATCTCGAAGACGTCGCGGGCGTCGGCGTCGGTGAACCCGTAGAGGGTCAGCTCCGTCTCACGCACGACGAGGGTGGTGGCGAGGCTGGCCGGCTCGCCGACGCGCAGCCGGGCCAGCGTCGCGGGGGTGCACTGGACGAGCAGGCCGACGCCGCCCACCTCGACGACGGCGGACAGCGGCCCGAGCGCCCGGACGGTGCCGGCCAACGAGGCGATCACGACGCTCCCGCCGGGCGGCGGGCGGGCGCAACGGGAGCCGCCGCGCGCAGCCGAGCCAGCGCCGGGCCCCGCCACAGGTGACACAGCGCCAGCGCCAACGCGTCGGCGGCGTCGGCCGGCCGCGGCACCTCGGTCAGCCCCAGCAACCGGGTGACCATGAACCCGACCTGGGCCTTGTCGGCCCGCCCACTGCCGGTGACCGCGGCCTTGACCTCGCTGGGCGTGTAGAGGCCTACCGGCAGGTCACGCCGCGCGGCGAGCATGATCGCTACCGCACCGGCCTGGGCCGTGCCCATGACCGTGCGCACGTTGGCCTGGCTGAAGACCTTCTCGACCGCGACCGCGTCGGGACGGGTGCGGTCCAGCCAGGCGTCGATGCCGTCGGCGACGGCCCGCAGCCGGTCGGCCACCTCGGCACCGGCCGGCGTGCGCACCACCCCCACCTCGACCAGGCGGGCGCGGGAACCCAAGGCGCCGTCGACGACCCCCAGGCCGCACCGGGTCAGCCCCGGATCGACGCCCAGTACCCGCATCCACCCTCCCGACCACTCGCCCACAGGAACGCTCGCCCGCAAGAACACTCGTTCGATNGTAGATCGGTCGGCGCAACCGGACATCCACGACACGCCCAACAGATCCCGGGCGCGGTGGCGTGCGGCTAGCTGCTGACGAGCTCCATGACGTCGTCGGAGATGTCGCCGTTGAACCACACGTTCTGGACGTCGTCGAGGTCCTCGACCGCCTCGACGAGCTTGAGCACCTTGGCCGCGAGCTCGGCGTCCAGCGGCACGCTCACGCTCGGCAGCCAGGAGATGTCCGCCGAGGTGATCTCCAGGCCGGCGTCGGTGGCCGCCACCCGCACCGCATGCAGGTCGGTCGCCTCGGAGATGACCTCGAAGACGTCGCCGAGGTCGTTGACCTCCTCGGCGCCCACGTCGAGCACGGCGAGCAGCACGTCGTCCTCGGTGAGCCCGGCGGTCTTCGTCACCAGCACGACGCCCTTGCGGTTGAACAGATACGACACCGAGCCGGGATCGGCCACCGTGCCGCCGTTGCGGGTGATCGCCACCCGGACGTCGGAGGCGGCGCGGTTGCGGTTGTCGGTCAGGCACTCGACGAGGATCGCGACGCCGTTCGGCCCGTACGCCTCGTAGGTGATGTTCTCGTAGTTCACCCCGCCGGCGAGCTCGCCGGAGCCCCGCTTGACCGCCCGCTCGATGTTGTCGTTCGGGACGGACTGCGATTTGGCCTTGGCGATGGCGTCGGCCAGCGTGGGGTTNCCCGCCGGGTCGCCGCCGCCCGTCTTGGCCGCGACCTCCACCGTCTTGACCAGCTTGGCGAACAGCTTGCCCCGCCGGGCGTCGATGACCGCCTTCTTGTGCTTTGTGGTCGCCCACTTGGAGTGACCGCTCATGTCCTGCCCCTCTTACTCGCGATCACCGACCGGATCCGGAAGATCGCACAATGTCGACGAATAGCCGGTGCATCCTGGAGTCACCGGTCAGCTCCGGATGGAACGCGGTGGCCAGCAGCGGGCCCTGACGGACCGCCACCGGCGCCTCGGCGACACGAGCCAGGACCTCGACCGTATCGCCCGCCTTTTCTACCCATGGTGCCCGGATGAAGACCGCGTGCACAGGCGGTCCCTCCACGCCGTCGACGTCGAGGTCGACCTCGAACGAGTCGACCTGCCGGCCGAAGGCGTTACGCCGGACGACCATGTCCAACCCGCCGATCAGCGGCTGGTCCGGCCGGCCGTCCACGACGTCCCGCGCAAGCAGGATCATGCCAGCACACGAGCCGAACACGGGCAGGCCCGCCACGACCGCGGCCCGCAACGGCTCCAGCAGCTCGAACACCCGCAGCAGCCGGCCGATCGTCGTGGACTCGCCGCCGGGCAGGACCAGACCGTCCACCGCGGCGAGTTCCGCCGCGCGGCGGACCTCCACCGGCCGCGCACCGACGGCGCTGAGCGCCCGAGCGTGTTCGCGCACGTCCCCCTGCAGCGCGAGGATGCCGATCCGCGGGCCGCTCACCAGCCACGGTCGGCGTAGCGGGCCGCCGACGGGAGCTCGGCGACGTTGATGCCGACCATCGCCTCGCCCAGGCCCCGCGACACCTTCACCAGCACGTCGGGGTCGTTGAACATCGTGGTGGCCTCGACGATCGCGCGGGCGCGCCGCGCCGGATCGCCGGACTTGAAGATCCCGGAGCCGACGAACACCCCGTCCGCGCCGAGCTGCATCATCAGCGCCGCGTCCGCCGGGGTGGCGATGCCGCCGGCGGTGAACAGCACGACCGGCAGCCGGCCGAGCCGGGCCACCTCGGCGACCAGCTCGACGGGGGCACGCAGCTCCTTGGCCGCGGCGTAGAGCTCCTCCGCAGGCAGCGCGGCGAGCCGGCCGATCTCGGCGCGGATGGTGCGCATGTGCACCACCGCGTTGGACACCTCGCCGGTGCCCGCCTCGCCCTTGGAGCGGATCATCGCCGCCCCCTCGGCGAGGCGGCGCAGCGCCTCGCCGAGGTTGGTCGCCCCGCAGACGAACGGCACCGTGAACGACCACTTGTCGATGTGGTGGTGCGGGTCGGCCGGGGTGAGCACCTCGGACTCGTCGACGTAGTCCACCCCGAGCGCCTGGAGCACCTGGGCCTCGACGAAGTGCCCGATCCGCGCCTTGGCCATCACCGGGATGGACACTGCCTCGATGATCTCCGAGATCATGTCCGGATCGCTCATCCGGGCGACGCCGCCCTGGGCGCGGATGTCGGCGGGCACCCGCTCCAGGGCCATCACCGCCACAGCGCCGGCGTCCTCGGCGATACGCGCCTGCTCGGCCGTGACCACATCCATGATCACACCGCCCTTGAGCATCTCCGCCATGCCGCGCTTGACGCGGGCGGTGCCGGCGTGCCGGGCGGAGTCGGTCGCCAGGCCGGTGGTGGCGGCAGTCTGGCCCTGGGACATGATGTGCCGTCTCTTTTCGCTCCAGTCGGGCGCCACGGCCGGCCGGCTCCGCCATGTCAGGAACACCTGCATGTCGGATACCCAGCCAGGTGAATCCCGTGCGGGTGGGTCGGTTCCCCATCGTACGGCGCAGCCCGCGCCGACCGGGCGGCTCAGGAGGCCAGGCCCGGCCGGTCGCCGTGCCCGAGCGACCCGTCGCGCCCCGGCCGGTCCTCGCGGGCGGGGTTGTCGCGGCCGGAGATGTCGGCGCCGTAAGCCGAACCCTCGACGAGGCGCGGCCAGGGTTCCTCGCGGACCGGCAGGGCATCGTCGATCTCGAAGTAGCCGGGCGGNGAGCGGCGGCCGGACAGGTGGAGCACCCGGACCACCCGGCGGCCCGCGAGCGCGCGTTGGTCCCGGACAGCGTCGTTGTGGAACTGGCGGGCCAGCGCCACCCGGGCCGCCCCGGAGTCGACCGCGTGCAGCTCGATGGGAAAACGTTGCCCGGCCGCCGCGACCTCCGCGGAGCGCAGCGCCCGGCTCAGCGCGTTCTCGGCCAGCTCGACCGCGGCGTCCAGGGGCGCGCCGGCGAGCAGGGCCGGGTAGGACACACGCGCGCGGGCAGCGCTGGCCGCCAGCTCGTCGAGACCGCAGCGCTCGGCGAGCTGCGCCGCGGCGTCGGCGCGGGCGACGAGCTGGGTGACCAGACCGCCGCCGGCGTCCGACACCCGAGCGGCGAGCCGGTCGAGCCGGCGGGCCAGCCAGGTCAGATAGGTCGCAATCGCCACCACCAGGGCAACCACCACCACGAGGACGGTCATCTCGCGCAGCGTAGCCAACGGGCGGATGTGACCTGGCGCCGGTACCGGCCACCGGACTCGCCGCCGCCCGCCCGGCTAGGTCGACGCGAGCGACACCCGCCGGTCCCCGGAGATCATCTCGTAGACGCCGACGATGCGCTCGGCGATGGTCCGCCAGTCGTACGTCTCGACGACCTCCCGGCCCCGCCGTACCAGCCCCGCGGCCCCGGCGGGATCGGTCAGCACGTCGGCGAGGGTGGCGGCGAGCTGCGCGGGATCGCCGACGTCGAACAGCCGCCCGGCGCGGCCGTCGTCGAGCACCCGGCGGAACGCGTCGATGTCGCTGGCCACCACGGCGGTCCCGGCCGCCATCGCCTCCAGCAGCACGATCCCGAAGCTCTCCTGGCCGGTGTTCGGGGCGCAGTACACCTGGCCAGAGGCGAACACCCGCGGCTTGTCGGCATCGGAGACGAGGCCCAGCAGGTCGACCCGGGACCGCAGCTCCGGTTCCAGGCGTGCACGCACCGCCGCGGCGTCCCCGGGCCCGGCGACGAGCAGGCGCGCGTCGTCGATGCGGGCGGCGAGCGCCGGCATCGCGGCCAGCAGCACGTCGAGGCCCTTGCGCGGCTCGTCGATGCGGCCGAGGAAGGCGACGGTGGGCCGCCCGTCGTCGTAGCCGGGCAGCGGCTGGGCGTCGACGAAGTGCTGCACCGCGACCCCGTTGGGAATCAGGATGGCGTCGGCGCCGAGATGCTCCACGAGCGTGCGCCGCGCCGCCTCGGACACGGCGATGCGGGCGCGCAGCTTCTCGAAGGACGGCTGCAGCGCGCCCTGTGCGGCGGTCAGGAACCGCGAGCGGGGATTGGCGGTGTGGAAGGTCGCCACGATCGGCCCGTCGGCGAGCATGCAGGCCAGCAGGCTGACGCTCGGCGCGCTGGGCTCGTGCACGTGCAGGACGTCGAAGTCGCGCTCGCGCAGCCAGCGGCGGACCCGAGCGGCGGAGACCGGGCCCATCAGCAGCCGGGCGACCGAGCCGTTGTAGGGCACCGGCAGCGCCCGGCCGGCGTCGACGGCATAGGACGGCAGGGTCTGCTCGTCGTCGACCGGGGTGATGACCGATACCTCGTGTCCCGCCGCGAGCAGGGCCTCGGCGAGGTCCCGCACGTGGACCTGGACCCCGCCGGGGACGTCCCAGGTGTAGGGGCAGGCCAGGCCGATCTTCACAGCGCCGCCGCGGCGCGACCGGGCGGGCTCACGCCTCGTCGCGCCAGACGCGCTGGAGCATGTGCCAGTCGGCGGGATGGGCGGCGATGCCGGCGGCGAAGGCGTCGGCGAGGTCCTGGGTCATCGTCGCGACGTCGCTGCGCGCCNCCGCGGGGTGGATCCGCGCGCTCCAGCCGTCCCGGTCGAACCAGAGCGTGACCGGCAGCAGCGTTGCCCCGGTGGCCAGCGCGAGCGCGGCGGGTCCGCCGGGCATCGTCGCCGCGGCGCCGAAGAACCGCACGGGGATGCCCGCGCGGGACAGGTCGCGGTCGGCGAGCAGGCACAGCATCCCCCCGGCCCGCAGCCGGTCGGCCAGCAGGCCGAACGGCGGGCTCTCGCCGCCCGTCAGCGGGATGACCTCCATCCCGAGCTCGGAGCGGAACGCGACGAACCGCTCGAACAGCGACTCGGGCCGCAGCCGCTCGGCGACCGTCGTGAACGGGACTCCCGTCGCCGCGAGCCAGGCGCCGGCCTGCTCCCAGTTACCCATATGCGGCAGCGCCAGGATCGTGCCGGCGCCGCGGGCATGCGAGTCACGCAGGAAGTGCTCGTCGAGGACCCGCATCCGGCCGACGATCCGCTCGGTGCCGAGCTCGCGCAGGCGGAAGACCTCGAGCCAGTAACGCGCGTAGGAGCGCATCGCCACCCGGGTGAGTCGGTCCAGGTCGGTGCCGGCCGGCGCCACCCGGCTCAGGTTGGCCCGCAGCCGGCGCACTCCGCGCCCGCCACGCCGGTAGGCCGCGTCGGCGCCCAGCCGGAACGCCGCGGCGGCCACCGGTTCCGGCAGCAGCCGCACGCCGCGCCAGCCCAGTGCGTAGCCGAGGTCGGTGAGCCGCCCCTCGGTCACGACCGCCCCTCGGTCACGACCGCCCCTCGGTCACGACCGCCCCTCGGTCACGACCGCCCCTCGGTCACGGCCGGCCCTCGGTCACGGCCGCCGCGCGGGACCGGCCGGCGCGGCCCCGGAGGGGAGGGTGGGGGCCGCGGTCGACGCGGACGGCGCCGGCGGGTCACCCGCGCGGTACCACTGCCGGTACACGTGCACCACGCGCTGCACGACGGTGAGCGAGGTCGCGCCGACGAGGAACCACAGGGCGGCGGGCAGCAGGTAGGGCACACCGAGGCCGTACAGGCCGGCGGCGACCAGCAGGATCAGCAGCCGTTCGCCGCGCTCGGCGAAGCCGACGTTGCAGGTGAAGCCGAGCCCCTCCGCGCGCGCCTTGACGTAGGAGGTGATCGAGCCCGCCACCAGGCAGACCAGCGCGGCCACGACGAGCGGCAGCGAGTCGCCGTCACCGGCGTACCAGACGACCAGCGAGCCGAAGATCGCGCTGTCGCCGACGCGGTCGGAGGTGGAGTCGAGGAAGGCCCCCCACTTGGAGGAGATACCGCGGGCTCGGGCGATCACCCCGTCGATCAGGTCCGAGAAGACGAAAAGGGTGATCACGATCGTGCCGAGGAAGAACACCCCCCGGGTGAAGAACCCCAGCGCGGCGCCCGCCACCCCGATGGTGCCGATGATCGTCACGACGTCGGGCGACACCGACGACCGGGCGGCCCACTGGCTCACCGGGTCGAGCACCTTCTGGATCTGCGGTCGTGCCTTGCTAGCGAGCATGTCCGTCCCGTCGTCCCGCGTGCACCCGGCTTCGGGCGGTCTTCACAGTACCGCCGCCACGATCCGTGCATTCCCGACCACGCCCCCCCCTCGGGCTTGTGCCCCACGTCACCTGGGAGGACTCTGCCGTTACGGACAGGATCCCACCTGCCGATCAAGGAGGCGAGGATGTCAACAGCCTCGTGCGATGTACGCAACGTCGTTCTGGTGGGGCATACCGGCGCGGGCAAGACGGCCCTGGTGGACCGGCTNCTCGCCACCGCCGGGCCGCCCGAGCGCCAGAACGGCGACTATCAGCTCGCCCACACCAGCTACGTCGGGCACGCCGACCCCGATCACCGGCCCTCCCGGTCGGTCAGTCTCTCCCTGTGCTCGGTCAGCCACCGCGGGCTCACCATCAACCTGCTCGACACCCCGGGGTACCCCGACTTCGTCGGCGAGCTGCGCGCGGGCCTGCGCGCCGCCGACGCCGCCCTGTTCGTCGTCAGCGCCGTCGACGGGGTGGACGGCGCGACCGGGCTGCTGTGGACCGAGTGCGCCGAGGTCGGCATGCCGCGCGCCATCGCGATCACCCACCTGGACCNGGCCCGGGCCGACTTCACCGCGGCGGTCGAGGAGTGCCAGCGCGCCTTCGGCACCGGTGTGCTGCCGGCCTGGCTGCCCAGCCGCGCGGCGGGCGGCGGCGTACGCATGACGGGGCTGCTGACCGGCCGGATCGTCGAGTACGGCCGCGGCGGGCGACGCACGTCCGCGGCCGAGTCGGGCCGGTCCGACGTGCGCCACGCCGCCGCCCGGGCGGCCCTCGTCGAGGGAATCATCGCCGAGAGCGAGGACGAGACGCTGCTCGACCGCTACCTGTCCGGCGCCGACCCCGATCCGAACCTGCTGCTGGCCGACCTGGAGAAGGCGGTCGCCCGCGGAACGTTCTTCCCGGTGCTGCCGATCGGCCTGCTCGCCGAGCAGGGCACGGACCACGAACGAGACAGCAACCGGCGGGACAGCAACCAACGGGACAGGGACGAACGGGGCCCGGCGCGAGCCGGCGGGTTCGGCTCGGCGGAGCTGCTCGACCTGTTCGTCCAGGGCTTCCCCGCGCCGGCGGAGCATCCCCTCCCGGCGCTGACCCGGCCCGACGGCACGGCCTGCGACCCGGGCACCGGCGATCCCGCCGGGCCGCTGGTCGCCGAGGTCGTCAAGACGACCACTGATCCGTACGTGGGCCGGATGTCCGTCGTGCGGGTCTTCAGCGGGACGCTGCGCCCGGACGATCCCGTCCACGTCAGTGGGCACGGCCGGGCGGCGGCCGGCCATGCCGACCACGACGACGACGAGCGGGTCGGCGCGCTGTCCCGGCCCTACGGCTCGGTGCTGCACAGCGTGCCGGACTGCCCGGCGGGCGGCATCTGCGTGGTGACGAAGCTCGCCACCGCCGAGACCGGCGACACCCTGTCGAGCCTCGACGATCCGCGCCACCTGCCCGCCTGGACGATGCCCGAGCCGCTGCTGCCGATCGCGATCAGGGCCCGCGGCCGTGNCGACGAGGACCGGCTGGCCACGGCGCTGTCCCGGCTGGCAATCGAGGATCCGACCCTGCGGGTGGTCCAGGATCCGGAGACCGCGCAGCTCGTCCTGTGGAGCATGGGCGAGGCCCACGCGGAGTCCGTACTGGAGCGCCTCGCCCAGCGCTACGGCGCCACCGTCGACCGGGTGCCGACCGTCATTCCGCTGCGGGAGACGCTGCGGGCACCGGCGCGGGGACTGGGCCGCCAGGTCAAACAGTCCGGAGGGCATGGCCAGTACGCCGTCTGCCAGATCGAGGTCGAGCCGCTCCCGCCGGGCAGCGGCTTCGAGTTCGTCGACGAGGTCGTCGGCGGTGCCATCCCGCGCTCGTTCATCCCTTCGGTCGAGAAGGGGGTCCGGGCGCAGATGGCCCAGGGAGTGCGGGCCGGTCATCCGCTGACCGACCTGCGGGTGCGCCTGGTCGACGGCAAGTCGCACAGCGTCGACTCCTCGGACATGGCCTTCCAGATCGCCGGCGGGCTGGCGCTGCGCGACGCCGTTCGCAGCGGCGGAGTCGTCGTGCTGGAGCCGGTGCTGGCCGTCGATGTGTCGGTGCCCGACGAGTTCGTCGGGACGGTGGTCAGCGACCTGTCGACCCGGCGNGGACGGGTTGTCGGCATGGATCCGGTGCCGCCGGCGCCGGGCAGCGCGAGCTCGTTCGCCGCGACGCGCACCATCGTGCACGCCGAGGTGCCGGAGAGCGAGATGTCCCGGTACGCGGTAGAACTGCGCTCGCTGAGCCACGGAACGGGGAGCTTCCATCGCCAACCGCACGGCTACGAGCCGATGCCACCGCGGCTCGCCGACTCGCTGCTCGGCTGATGCGGCCTACCGCGACCTACTCGGCCGCGGCCGCCCAGGCGTCGGCGAGCATCTCCCGGGTCTGCCCGAGCAGGGCGGGCAGCACCCGGGTCGCCCCCACCACCGGCATGAAGTTCGTGTCGCCGCCCCACCGGGGCACCACGTGCTGGTGCACGTGGGAGGCGATTCCGGCGCCGGCGACGTGCCCAAGGTTCATGCCCGTGTTGAAACCGTGGGCTCCGCTGGCGGTGCGCAGCGCGCGCAGGGCCCGCTGCACGAAAAATGCCATCTCGATGATTTCTTCGGATTCCATGTCGGCATAGTCGGCCACATGTCGGTAAGGCACGACGAGCAGATGCCCGGCATTGTAGGGATAGAGGTTGAGGACGGCGTAGACGGTATTCCCGCGGGCGACGACGAGCCCGTCCTCGTCCGCCATGCCGACGATGGAGCAGAAGGGGCATTCATCGTCGCGACCGCGCCCCTCACNCTTGATGTAGGCCATCCGGTGGGGCGTGTAAAGCCGCTGGAAGGCGTCCGGGCCGCCGACCCCGGCCTGCTCCTCCAGCGGAACCCCGCCAGGCGAGACCTCGGCGGTCACCGGGTGGTCACCGCGAGCTCGTCGTCCCGGCCTGGCCGGGGGAGCCCGCAGGTAGGAGCGGCCGGATGGGGCGTGGCCGACCAGGCCCGCCCCCCAGCGCCAACCCCGCCACCTGCATCGGGCGATCCCCCTCGAAGGGTGGCCATCATCCTGCCAATTTATCAGGACGTCGACCGATGAGGGGGCTCCCACAGGGGCGATGACGCCCGCGCGCAGATGCGTACCCGCAGATGAAGAGGGAGACTGACGGCGTGGGGGGGTCGCCGCCAGTCTCCCTCGAGTGGCGTATTCGGTTTTGAACCACGGCGTCCCGACTGCCGCGGCGGCGCACCCGAAGGGAACTACGGCCCGGGAGGGATCTCCCGACGCACCCCCGCGAGACACCGCACCGACAAAAGGGACCCGCTACGCCCTGCCTGATCAGCTTAGCGGGTGTTAAGCCGATCTGTACAGGGCGGGTCTCATGNCGACCGGAAATAACCGGGCGAACATCCCCGGCGCCGGACCTGAACCCGTGGGCACATCAACGATCTCACCGAAGGGGCGGGACGCACAACGATGCCGATCCACGATGGGCCAACGGCTACGTCATCGGCCACCGCAATCGGCTCGCCCCACCCCGTCACCGCCGACTCCGGCGGACGGCGGCCCCCGGGCACCTCTGCCGATCGACCGACGAGGCGCACCGTCCACCCCGGACCACCCGGGGTAGCCCACCCAGGTGAAATCGGTCGTCCGAGCCCGGACGGCTTTTCGCAATCTGGGCCACTCTTCTCGGCCGACGGAACCGAAAAGGCGGCCGCCGGTCGGTCGGCCAGACCGTCGGACCGCAGCGGTTCACCCTCGGCGATGCTCACCCTTCGTCACCGCCCGCCGGGAGACGCTCGGCGCGGTGCGGGCGCCCCGTCCGCGGGCCCGACGTCGAGCACCCCCACCGGTATGGCACCAAAGTGGGGTCGCACAGAGATTATTCCGGTCCGGCCGGCGCCCGATACAGACGCCCGGATCGCGACAAAAGCGGCATTTTCCCAGGTGGGAGGCGTGCTATCGACCAGAGAGGCGATCTTCATCTGGTCGCCCGCCGCCGGCCCGCCCCCAGCGAACTCGTCGGCGCAACGGTGCCTAGCAGCCCTGGGAACCGACACCAAAGGGGAAACCGCTGCGGATCACCGACGACCAGGACTCAAAGGCGCGAGCATGAGCACGACCCACCCGCACCGGACGCTTCCCGCGCCCCCGGCCCGTCTCCACTCAGCCCCCCGGGAGCAACCCCCGGCCCACGGCGCCGAACCCGCCGCCTCAACCCCCGGTCCGAACCGTGCCCACCGGTCGCCGCCAGGCGCCCCGAGACCATCCAGCGAGCACTCGCGCCCACCGGGCCCCGCCACCACCTNCCATAACGAGTCAAGGCGGCTGCGAGATCGACCCCAGCCCCAGCCGCCCCCACCATCAACCGGCGCAAAGACCCAACCACCAAGGGATCCCATGCGCTCAAACCAAGCCCACCCACCCCATCCACCCCAACCCCCGACCACGCGAAACGCGGGGGGTCCGGGGGGTCGCCCCCCGGGCAGACATCACGCGAGACCCCGGCAAGCCCCCAAAGGGGGCGCAGCATGACAAGCCAGATCGCGTGGGCGTACGTGGTTTCGAACCACGGACCTCTGCCGTGTGAAGGCAGCGCTCTACCACTGAGCTATACGCCCTTGCGGGTGGTAGGACCACCTTACACGGCACCGATCCGGGCCGACGCAGGGGGTCCCGGCGGACGGATACACCGATGTCCGCCGTCCCGCCCGGTGGGCGGACTGAGTCAGGTTCGCCGCGACTAGCCAAGGTTGAGAACCACCCGGACGGGGAAGGCTCAAAGTGGAACGGCCTTGGCAGGTTGGCCTGACGCTCGGGGGGACGTTCGGACGCTACGGATGGTAACCATCCGCCCGCCTGCGGTGGGGGTACATCTCGCGGCCGTCCGATCTACGATCTACCCGGGAAAGGTTCACCCTTCCGGGCCGGGCAACTCGCCNGAACTGCCGTAACGGATGTTGTCTTGGCATAATCTTGTTTCCAACGGGACTCGGAGAGGGAACTATCCCGTTACACGGGTGCTCGCCCGCACCACGCACCATGAGAGGCCGCCCGATGACTATTCGTCACGATTCGATCACCGCCGAACTCGCCCTTCGTCTCGTCGTGCCCGGCGGCGCTCCTGTGCCGGTTGCCGCGACGGTCCGGTACGAGCCGGNCGACCCCTACGCGATCAGCATCGGCTTCCGGACGGGAGCGGACGAGGTCGTGGAGTGGACCTTCGCACGCCAGCTACTGAGCGACGGCGTGCGTCGTCCCGCCGGGGACGGCGATGTGCAGGTGTGGCCGGCCGCCCAGTCCGGTGGGCGGATCGTCTGCCTGTCCCTGTCCAGTCCGTCGGGGCACGCGCTGTTCGAGATGCCGCGCTCCGAGGTGCTGGCCTTCCTGCGGCGGACGTACTCCGCCGTGCCCCTCGGTGGCGAGAGCGACATCATCGACCTTGATGCGGAGCTCGCGTTGCTGATCTGGGGCGGTCCCGAGCGGTGATCTCACCGGGGTCGGGATCGCTGCCCGACCCCGGCTAGCCGGTGCGGGCACTGTTCAACAGGGGGACCGCTTCCCCATCGCCTCCTGCATCCGAGGCAGTTGTCATCCCATGCATGCCAAGCATCCACCTGCCTGACGAGCACCCACCCGCCTGGTCGGACCCAGTCCGGCCAGGCGGGTTGTCGTCTGTGCGCGGTGCGGACCGCTCGACTCAGCCGCTCGCCAGGCCCACCAGTCGGTGGGCCTTGAGCTCGGTCTCGCGCCACTCCCCCTGCGGGTCGCTGCCCCAGGTCACGGCGGCGCCGGTGCCGAACCACAGCCGGTCCGCGCCGAACCAGAAGGTGCGGATGCCGACCGACAGCCATCCCCGGCCGCTGTCGGCATCCACCCAGCCGATGCCGCCGCAGTAGGGACCGCGCGGCCCCGGCTCCAGCTCACGAATGATCCGCAGCGCGCTCGACTTGGGCGCGCCGGAGACCGAGCCGGGCGGGCAGGCGGCTTCCAGCAGCTCCGGCCAGCCCACCCCAGGCCGCAGCCGGGCGCGCACCGTCGAGACGAGGTGAACCAGGCCGGGATGATGTTCGACGGCGCACAGGGCCGGCACGGTGACGCTGCCGGGCCGAGCCACCCGCCCAAGATCGTTGCGTACCAGGTCGACGATCATGATGTTCTCGGCGACGTCCTTGTCCCGCAGGTCGGGCACGGTCCGGCCGGTGCCCTTGATGGGGCCGGAATGGATGACGTCGCCGTCCCGGGCGAGGAACAGCTCCGGCGAGGCCCCCGCGATCCGCAGCCCGGCCTCGGGAACGTCCAGCGTGAGTGCGTACGGCGCCGGGTTGCCGGCGGCGAGGACCGCGGCGAGCGCGGCGGGGTCGGGTTCGACCGGCTCGCCGCCGGGGCCGGCCGGGGGCAGCGGCGCGGACAGCAGCCGGCAGAGGTTGACCTCGTAGACGTCACCGGCGGCGATGCGCTCCCGGATGGTGGTCGCGCCGGCCACGTAGGCGGTGCGGTCGAGGCTGGTGCTCCAGGACCGCGGGTCCGGGCCGTGCCAGGGGCCGCGGCGCAGCGCTGCGGCACCGGCGGCGGGCGCCGGACGCACGTCGGCGAACCGGACGCACCGCAGCACCCCCTCGAAATCGACGACCACGGCCCAGAAGCCGCCGCGCTCCAGCACCGCGGGATCGTCGCTGATCTCCACCACGCCCGTGGCGAGCCGGTCGCCCGCGAGCAGGTAGGACGGGGGCCTGGACCGCGGGACCGCCACGGACCCGCGGACGATCGACTCCGGAGCGCCCACGTTCGTCCGGCTCATTCCGATCACGTTACCGCCCTTCCCCGACCGGCACCGCCCTTCCCGGACCGGCACCCCCCCTTCCCGGACCGAGATCGCCTTCCCGGACCGGCACCGCCTCTCCCCATCGACACCGCCTCTCCCGCTCGGACCCGCCCGGCCGCAGATCCCCTGCCCCGCAGGCACTCGTCCACGCCCGCGCGGCGCGCCGCGACGGCTACCGCGGGCGAGCGAGCGCCCAGCGGGCCGCGGGTGGGGGCCGAACCCGAGCATCGACCGGGGCGGTGGACGTGCCGTGGGCGAAACCCGATGTTCACGTGGGACGCCTTGACCCAACGCAACATCTCCGCGACGTCTGGCGGGCCATTCGACGCGAGGGCCGTTCGTCCGCTAGAGTGCTACCTGCACCGCCAAGAACGCCCGGTGCAGCGCGGACGTGGCTCAGTTGGTAGAGCATCACCTTGCCAAGGTGAGGGTCGCGGGTTCGAATCCCGTCGTCCGCTCGGGAACAGAGGGGCTTGAGGTCCGTACCAGCGGCCTCCCGCGGCGGAGTGGCCGAGTGGTTTAGGCAAGGGCCTGCAAAGCCCTGTACGCGGGTTCGATTCCCGCCTCCGCCTCTGGATCCATCGCGGGCGATTAGCTCAGTGGGAGAGCGCTACCTTGACACGGTAGAGGTCACTGGTTCAATCCCAGTATCGCCCACCCCGCAGAACGGCGTTTTATCTGTTTCGGCCGGCCACTCCTCGGAGTGGCCGTTTTCATGTTCCCGACGCGATCGCGCGGCCGGCTCCGAAATCATTGCCCCCCACGCGGATCCGCTGCGGCACAGGCCACCCCGCTACGGCACGACCGCGACCAGCCGGGTCAGCGGGTCGGCGCCGCCGACGGTGAATCCGCTTCCAGGAGGAATGCAGTCACACCGTCGGCGAGGCCGCTCGCCGCCCGGGCCCGCCAGGCCGGATCGACGATTTCCGCGGCGTCAGTCCGGTTGCGCATGTTCCCGCATTCGAGGAACACCTTCGGGACGCGGGAGAGGTTCAGCCCCCCAAGGTCGGACCGGATCGTCATCCCCTCCTTGCCGAGGTAGTCGGCCAGCGGCTGGCCGGTGGCGCGGCCGAACGCCGACCGCAGGGTCCCGGCGAGCCGGCTGGAGGGGGCGAGGATCGCCGCGTTGGCCCGGTCGGGGCTCAGCGCGGGCGCGATCACATGGAAGCCGCGCCCCTCGGCGGGCCCGCCGTCAGCGTGGATGGAGACGACCGCGGCCGCGCCGGCGCTGTTGCCGATCTTCGCCCGCTCGTCGATGCACGGGCCCACCCCGCCGTCGTCCGGCCGGGTCAGCACGACCCGCGCGCCGCGGGAGCGCAGGATCGCGGCGGCTCGCTGGGCGAGATCGAACGTGAAGGCGTGCTCCGGGTAGCCGCCGTCGGTCTGCGCACCGACGGTGTCGCACTCCTTGTCGAAGCCCCCGGCGGGCACCGGTCGGTTGATGGCCGCGCTCGCCCGGCTGTTCCCGCCGTTGTGCCCCGGGTCGAGTACGACGGTGCGGCCGGCGAGCGCCGATGGGCCGTCGGCGACGGGCGAGACGGCGGGCGAGACGGCGGGTCTGGGGACCGGGGCACCGTGCTGGTCCGAGCCGGTCAGCGCGAACCGCAGGCCGAACCCGGCCACCAGGGCGACGGCGACCACGCCGACGATCTGGGCGAGCATCGACGGCCTGACCCACACCGGCATCGTGTCTCCCACCTACGGAGGAGTCGAGCTGCCCCGTCTGCACTCACCGTATGCGAATGCCCGAAACCCGCCCGAACGGGGCGGCGGTACGGGGGCGGTACGGCGGCGGTACGGGGTGTCGTCAGGCCGCGACGAAGTCGATCAACCGCTCCACGGCGCCCAGCAGGCCCACCTCGAGGTCGGTGTAGCTGTCGACCGAGGCAAGCACCCGGCGCCACAGGTCGCCGGGTTCGGCGACGCCCAGCGCCCGGCACACCCCCTCCTTCCACGGCTCACCGCGGGGCACCCTCGGCCAGGCCGGGATGCCGATCGACGCCGGCTTCACCGCCTGCCAGATGTCGATGTAGGGATGCCCGGTGATCAGCACGTGCTCGCCGGCGACGGCGGCCGCGATGCGGCTCTCCTTCGAGCCGGCGACGAGATGGTCGACGAGGACGCCCAACCGCCGGCCGGGCCCCGGCCGGAACGCCTCGACCACGCCCGGCAGCTCATCGACCCCGTCGAGGCTCTCCACCACCACGCCCTCGATGCGCAGGTCGTCGCCCCACACCCGCTCGACGAGGGCAGCATCGTGCACGCCCTCGACGTAGATGCGGCTGGCACGGGCGACGCGGGCCCGGTGACCGGCGACGGCAAGCGAGCCGGACGCGGTGCGCGCCGGGGCGGCGGGCATCGCCCGGCGGGGCCGCACGAGCGTGACCCGGCGCCCCTCCAGCAGGAACGCCCCGGGTTCGAGCGGGAAGACCCGGCGGGCGCCGTGCCGGTCCTCCAGCGTGACCCCGCCGTGCTCGGTGCCGACCACGGCGCCGCAGAAGCCGGTCGCGACCTCCTCGACCACCAGATCGGCTTCGAGCTCCACCTCCGGCGGCGGAGCCGGGCGGGTCCGGGCGGCGGGCGCCAGGACGTCCCGGCCATAATCGCGGCTGCGCATCCCTCGAACCTAGGCCGCCAGAACGCCATGATCAGGGATATCGACGCGGGCGTGTCGGGATGCGACAGTGGGGACATATCGCACCGGTACATGGAGCAACGGNAGGCCCGGCGATGACCGCACGCTACGGACCGGGAATCGCCCTGTTGGTCGTGGACGTCCAGAACGACTTCGCCGACCCGGNGGGCAGCCTCTACGTGGCCGGCGGCGAGGAGATCGTCGAGGGGGTGAACGCCGAGGTGGCGGCTGCGGTGGCCNCCGGATCCCCGGTGTTCTACAGCCAGGACTGGCATCCCGCGCGCACCCCGCACTTCGTCACCGACGGCGGGGTCTGGCCGCCGCACTGCGTGGCGGGAACCGCCGGCGCGAGCTTCCATCCCGATCTGGTCGTGTCGGGCGAGGTGATCCGCAAGGGGGTGGACGGGGCCGACGGCTACTCCGCCTTCTCCGTGCGCGACCCGGCCTCGGGGCACCGGTCGGCGACGGTACTCGGGGAACGGCTTGCTCGACTCGGGGTGTCGACGCTCGTCGTCGTCGGCCTGGCCGGCGACCACTGCGTCCGGGAGAGCGCGCTGGACGCGCGGCTGCTGGGTCTGACGGTGACGCTGCCGCTGGCCCGAACCAGATTCGTCAACCTGCATCCGGGCGACGAGGAGCGGGCCGTGGAGGCGATGCGGGACGCGGGCGTGCTGGTCGGCTGAGGCAGCCTCGTCACCAGCCCGGTCGGGAGCGTGGCTGATCGGTCAGTGCCTGGCCGGCCAGGTTGACGTGGTCGACGTGGCAGGTAGGTCTAGGCGTGCGGTCAGCGGGCGACACCGCCACGGCCGTGGCGTGTCGTGAGCCCACGCCAGAGGCCATGCGGTGGAACATCCGAACGCGGTTCCTCAGACCGCGCAGTCCCGGCAGATCATCCGGCGCTCGTCCACGAGCTGGCTACGGTGATGGACGAGGTAGCACTGCGTGCAGGTGAACTCGTCAGCCTGCCGCGGAAGCACCCGGACGTTCAGTTCCTCTCCGGCCAGGTCAGCACCCGGCAGGCCGAGCTCGGTCTCGAACGGGTCGACATCGTCACCNAGATCAGCCGCCGCATCCGCCCGCCGTGCCTTGAGGGCCTCGAGGCTCTGCTCGGAGGCGTCCTCTATGTCAGCCGTACGAGGTGTGTCGTAATCGGTGGCCACTGAATAACNCCCAGAATGGTTGTGCGTGGTCGTGCGCAAGCCACAACGCACGACCGCCGGGGTATGTGCCCGTCAGACCCGCGCTACCCTGGTGTGGGCTTCACCACACCCTCGCAACCATCTCCGCGCCGATGCGTCGCAGGGCTCGGACCATCCGCGCCGCGCGCCCGACCCGGTGCAGGACCGGACGCCTGCGGGCCGGTCTGCGCGGGTCTCAGCCAGTGCGCCGCAGCCAGGTGACCGGCGCCCCGTGCGCGCCCCGGCGCAGCGGCTCGAGGACGTCGTCCCACGCCGTCCCGAGCAGGCGGTGCAGGCCGCGGGCGAGGGTCTCGCGAGCCTCGCCCCGTTCCAGCAACGCCCGCAGGGCGGCTTCGCCGACCACCACGTCACCGTTGGCGGCGATCGCGGCCCGGTGCAGGCCGAGATCGGGGGTATAGGAATAGCGCTCGGCATCACACCCGGGCGAGGGCCCCTCGACGGTCTCGAAGGTGATGTGACCGAGCCGGCGCAGGGCCCCGGCAACCCGGCCCGCCGTGNCCGGGGACGCGCGCCACTCCAGCCCGGCGAACAGGAATCCGGGCATGCCGGGCTGCGCCGTCCAGGTCAGCGACACCGGCGACGACAACACGCCGGACGCGCCGAACTCCAGATGCGGGCACAGGGCTGGCGGACAGGCGAGCACCGCCAGCTTGCCCGGCACGGCGAAGGACGACGAGCCGGATGACAGCTCACGAGCTGTCGAGGACATTGCGACCACGCGGGACCTCCGTCGACGAGGGACGCCTTCCCCTGCGCCTGTCGACCCGCCCCCGTATGGCTTGCTGAAATCGTCCCATGGTCCGGCTCGGCGGACTAGCCCCACCCCCCTCCGGAAGTATGACTAATTGGGCGGAACGCCGGTTCGGGGCAACCACCATCCCCGCCTCGTGGATGGTTCATCCGGGCGGGTCAATCCGACGCGGGATACGGCCGCTGCGGCGCGGCCCCGTTGGGCCCGCCGCGGGCGGGCGCGCCGTCCTGGGCGGTGGCCGACCCGCCGGCGCCCAGCAGACCGCCGAGGCCGCCGAGCGCGCCGGTCAGCTCGCTCGGCACGATCCACAGCTTGCTCGCCTGGCCCTGGGCGATCTGCGGCAGCGTCTGCAGATACTGGTAGGCCAGCAGCTTCTGGTCGGCGTCGCCCTCGTGAATCGCCCGGAACACCGTGCCGATGGCCTTCGCCTCGCCCTCGGCGGTGAGGATCTGCGCCTCGCGCTCGCCCTCGGCCCGTAGGATCGCCGCCTGCTTCTCCCCCTCGGCCCGCAGGATCTCGCTCTGCTTCACGCCCTCGGCGGTCAGGATCGCCGCGCGGCGATCCCGCTCGGCCCGCATCTGCTTCTCCATCGAGTCCTGGATGGAACGCGGCGGGTCGATGGCCTTGAGCTCCACCCGGTTGACCCGGATGCCCCACTTGCCGGTGGCCTCGTCGAGCACGCCGCGTAGCTGACCGTTGATCTGGTCGCGAGAGGTGAGGGTGGCCTCCAGGTTCATCCCGCCGATGACGTTGCGAAGCGTGGTGACGGTGAGCTGCTCGATGGCGCGGATGACGTTGGCGATCTCGTAGGTGGCCGCCCGCGGATCGGTGACCTGGAAGTAGATCACCGTGTCGATCCCGACGACGAGGTTGTCCTCGGTGATCACCGGCTGCGGCGGGAAGCTGACCACCTGCTCACGCAGGTCGATGCGGTCGCGCACCCGGTCGACGAAGGGGACCACGATCGCGAGGCCCGGGGTGAGGGTGCGGTGGTACCGGCCGAGGCGTTCCACCACCATCGCCCGCGCCTGCGGCACGATCCGCACCGCCCGCGCCAGAAAGATCAGCACTACCGCCGCGACCACCACGGCGACGATGACACCTGCCATGACGTACCCCTCCCAGTCGGACCCGCGGGCCTTTCCGTGACCCCGCCGACGCCGGGAACGCCGGGCCGTGGGGTCAGATCTCGAATCGGTGCACGATGGCTGTCGCTCCGTCGATGCGCAGGACGTGCGCCTGGCTGCCGACCTCCAGCACGGTCGTGGTCGGGTACGACCGGGCCGACCAGACCTCCCCCTTGATCTTCACCCGGCCGCCCTCGCCACTGACCTGTTCCAGCACCAGCGCCCGCTCCCCCACGAGCGCCTCCGCGCCGGTGCGCAGTTCGGGAGCGCGTTGCAGGTGCCGGCGGGCCACCGGGCGCAGCCCGAGGCCGAAGCCACCGGCCGCCACGACGAACCCGACGATCTGCCAGGCCGCATCGACGCCCAGCAGCGCGACGGCGGCGCCCACCAGGGCCGCCAGCGAGAACATCACCAGCGTCAGGTCCAGCGTGAACAGCTCGCCGACGAGCAGGGCGCCGGCGACGACGACCCAGATCGCCCAGTCGGCCATGTCTCCATGCTAGGCCCGGCCGTCAGNAGCCGATCAATGAAACCTCAATGATCGGCGAAGCTCTGACCTCACATTTCGCGCGCCCCCGGATCAGAGCATCCGTCCTGGCCGTAGGCTTCGTTCGTATGTCGCAGGTATGGCCGGGCAGCCCTTATCCCCTGGGCGCCACATATGACGGGTCGGGGACGAATTTCGCGCTCTTCTCGGAGATCGCCGACCGGGTCCAGCTCTGCCTGTTCGACGACACGGGCAAGGAGGAGCAGGTCGATCTCAAGGAGGTCGACGCCTTCGTCTGGCACGCGTACCTGCCCACGGTCGGGCCGGGGCAGCGCTACGGCTACCGGGTCCACGGCCCCTACGACCCCGCCCACGGCACCCGGTGCAACCCGCACAAGCTGCTGCTCGACCCGTACGCGAAGGCCGTCGACGGCGAGGTCGCCTGGGACCAGGCGGTGTTCCCGTACACCTTCGGCGACCCGGACAGCGTCAACGACGCCGACTCCGGCCCGCACATGATGAAGTCGGTCGTGATCAGCCCGTTCTTCGACTGGAACGGCGACCGTCCGCCGCGCACGCCCTACAACGAGTCGGTGTTCTACGAGGCGCACGTCCGCGGGCTGACCAAGAACCATCCCGGGCTGCCCGAGGAGTACCGCGGCACCTACGCCGGCGTCGCCCACCCGCTGATGATCGACCACTACCGCAAGCTCGGCGTCACCGCGATCGAGCTGCTGCCCGTGCACCAGTTCGTCCACGACGAGCACCTNGTCAGCAAGAACCTGCGCAACTACTGGGGCTACAACTCGATCGCGTTCCTCGCCCCGCACAACGGCTACTCCGCCTCCGGCGGCCACGGCCGGCAGGTGCAGGAGTTCAAGGGCATGGTCAAGAACCTGCACGAGGCCGGGATCGAGGTGATCCTCGACGTCGTCTACAACCACACCGCCGAGGGCAACCACATGGGGCCGATGCTGTGCTTCCGCGGCATCGACAACGCCGCCTACTACCGCCTCGTGGACGACGACCCCCGCTACTACATGGACTACACGGGCACCGGCAACAGCCTGCGGGTGCGCCACCCCCACGTCCTGCAGTTGATCATGGACTCGCTGCGGTACTGGGTGACCGACATGCACGTCGACGGCTTCCGCTTCGACCTGGCCGCGACGCTGGCGCGGGAGTTCTACGACGTCGACCGGCTGTCGTCGTTCTTCGATCTGGTCCAGCAGGACCCGGTCGTCTCCCAGGTCAAGCTGATCGCCGAGCCGTGGGACCTCGGCGAGGGCGGCTACCAGGTCGGGAACTTCCCCCCGCTGTGGACGGAGTGGAACGGCAAGTACCGCGACACCGTCCGTGACTTCTGGCGTGGCCAGGACCACGGCATCGCCGAGTTCGCCTCCCGGCTCACCGGGTCCAGCGACCTGTACGAGAACAGCGGGCGGCGCCCCTGGGCGTCGATCAACTTCATCACCGCCCACGACGGGTTCACGCTGCGCGACCTCGTCTCGTACAACGAGAAGCACAACGAGGCCAACGGCGAGGNCAACCGGGACGGATCCGACGACAACCGATCCTGGAACTGCGGAGTCGAGGGGCCGAGCGACGACCCGGACGTATTGTCCCTGCGAACCGCGCAAACCCGTAACCTGCTCACGACGCTACTGCTGTCCCAGGGGGTGCCGATGCTGGTCGCCGGAGACGAGATGGGGCGCACCCAACACGGCAACAACAACGCCTACTGCCAGGACAACCCGATCTCCTGGCTGGACTGGGCGGATGCCGAGCGCAACGCGGACCTGGTCGAGTTCGTCGGCCTGCTGTCCAGGCTCCGCAAGGACCACCCGATCTTCCGCCGCCGCCGGTTCTTCCAGGGGATCTCCCTGCGCGGGCAGGGCGCCGCGGCCCGCGGCGCCGCGGGCGACGACCCGGCCGCGGGCGACGACCCGGCCAAGAAGGACATCGTCTGGCTGCGGCCGGACGGATCCGAGATGTCCGACACCGACTGGGAGTCCGGCACGGCCCGTTCCCTGGGCGTCTACCTCAACGGGGAGGGCATCCCGGACCCGGACGCGCTCGGCCAGCCGATCACTGACAACTCCTTCCTGCTCTACTTCAACGCCCACTTCGAGCCGGTCGCCTTCCGGGTGCCGGCGCCGAGCTTCGGCGCGACCTGGGAGACGGTCATCGACACCCGCAAGTCCACCGCGGAGATCGACGCCACCCTGGAGGTCATCCCCCTGGCCCACACCGCCCTGGACCCCACCGACGTGGGCAAGGTGGTCAAGGCCGGTGACCCGATCGAGATCGACGCCCGTTCGACGGTCGTGCTGCGCCGTGTCGACTGAGNCGACCGCCCCGCCGCCGGGNGGCTCCAGAGGCGAGCGAGTGGTCCCGACCTCGACCTACCGGCTCCAGCTCAACCTGGACTTCTCCCTCACCGACGCGGCCGTGGTCGTCCCCTACCTGGCCGCGCTCGGCGTGTCGCACCTGTACCTGTCGCCGGTGCTGGAGGCCGCCCCCGGCTCGACGCACGGCTACGACGTCGTCGAGCACGGCCAGATCAACCCCGAGCTCGGCGGGACGGGCGGCCTGCGCCGGCTGGCCGCCGCGTGCCGCAAGGCCGGCCTCGGGATCGTCGTCGACGTCGTCCCGAACCACATGTCCGTCACCCCGGAGGCGGCGAACGCGGCCTGGTGGTCGGTGCTGCGGGAGGGCCCCGAATCCCCCTACGCCACCTGGTTCGACATCGACTGGGCCGCCCCCGACAATCCGGGCCGGGTGCTGGTCCCGATCCTCGGCGCCGGCCTCGCGGACTGCCTGGCCGCCGGGGAGATCTCCGTCGAGCAGGACACCGAGGGCGCGTGGGTCGTCGTCTACTACGACCACGTGCTGCCGACCGCGCCCGGCACCGCCGACCCCGACGACGTCGCCGCGACCCTGGACGCCCAGTACTACCGGCTGTGCTGGTGGCGGGTCGCCGCGAGCGAACTGAACTACCGCCGCTTCTTCGACATCACCACCCTCGCCGGGCTGCGCCAGGAGGAACCCGACGTCTTCGCCGCCACCCATCGGCTGCTCATCGAGCAGGTCCGGGCGGGCACGTTCGAGGGGCTGCGGATCGACCACCCGGACGGCCTGGCCGACCCGGAGGGCTACCTGCGGCGGCTGGCCGACGCCTCCGGCGGGGTGTGGACCGTCGTCGAGAAGATCCTGGAGCACGACGAGGATCTGCCGGACACCTGGGCCTGCGACGGCACCACCGGCTACGAGGGGATCGCCCGGCTGACCCGGCTGTTCCTCGATCCCGTCGCCGGGCATCCCCTCGCCGTGCTCTACCAGGAGATCACCCGCGCCGATCCCGACTACGAGGCCGAGGCCCGGGCCGCGAAGCTCGACGTGCTCGCCGGCGTGCTGCAGCCCGAGGTCGACCGGCTGACCGCGCTCGCCCTCGGCGAGGCCCGGGAGGCCCGCGCGGACCTCACCCGCACCGGGCTGCGCGAGGCGCTGTGCGAGGTGCTGGCCGCCTTCGACGTCTACCGGGCCTACATCCGTCCGGACGGCACCCCGAGCCTGGAGGCGCGCGGCCACGTGGTGCGGGCCTGCGAGCAGGCCCGGTCCTACCTGCCCGGCCGCTCCACCGAGGTCGACCTGATCGAAGACCTGGCCCTGAGCGGTCCGCCCGAGTTCGTCATGCGCTTCCAGCAGACCTGCGGCCCGGTGATGGCCAAGGGCATCGAGGACACCGCGTTCTACCGCTACTCCCGGCTCATCGCTCTCAACGAGGTCGGCGGCGACCCGGCGCGGTTCCCGGCGTTCACCACCGGGCATCCGCGCAGCGCCGTCACCGAGTTCCACGAGGCGAACCTGACCGTGCAGCGCAGCTGGCCGCTGACGATGACCNCCCTGTCCACGCACGACACGAAGCGCTCCGAGGACGTCCGCGCCCGCCTCGCCGTCCTCTCGGAGGACCCCCGCGGCTGGGCGGAGGTGGCCGGCCGCCTGGTCCGCCTCGGCGAGCGCCACCGCGACACCGAGCAGGGCTGGCCGGACCGGTCCACCGCCTACTTCCTGCTGCAGACCCTCGTCGGCGCCTGGCCGTTGTCCACCGAGCGGGCGACCCAGTACATGCTCAAGGCCGTCCGCGAGGCGAAGGTCTACACGAGCTGGACCGACCAGGACCCCGCCTACGAGGCGGCGCTGACGAACTACATCGAGTCGGTGCTGGAGGACGAGGAGTTCCTCGCCGTGCTCACCGGCTACGTCGGCACCCTCGTCGAGCTCGGCCGGCAGAACTCGCTGGCCCAGAAGCTGCTCCAGCTCACCGTCCCCGGCGTCCCGGACGTGTACCAGGGCCAGGAGCTGTGGGATCTGTCCCTGGTCGATCCGGACAACCGCCGCCCGGTGAACTACGGCGACCGGACGAAGCTGCTCGCCGAGCTCGGCGCCGAGCCGGGCGCGGACACCGGCGCGCCGCGGCGCCCGCCGCTGCTCGACGACTCCGGCGCCGCGAAGCTGCTCGTCGTCGCCCGGACGCTACGGACCCGCCGCGAGCACCCCGAGTGGTTCGGCGACCGGGCCACCTACCGGCCGCTGTGGGCGTCCGGCTCGGCCGCGGAGAACGTGGTCGCCTTCGCCCGCTCCGAGTCGGTGNTCACCGTCGTGCCCCGCCTGGTCCTCGGCCTGCGCCGCGGCGGCGGCTGGCGCGACACGACCATCCCCCTGCCCGAGGGCCGCTGGACCGACGTGTTGACCGGCCGCAAGCACGACGGCGGCACCGCCTACGTCCTGCGCCTGCTGCGCGACTTCCCCGTCAGCCTCCTCGTCCGCTCCTGACCCGGACGCCCGCTCCTGACCCGGCGCGAACGGGCCCCTCCTCCGGATCGACCTTCGCCACCGTCGAGCGTCCGCACGGGGCGGGGCGGCGCGCGCCCCTGGACGCTGATCACGGATCTCACCTGGCGTGTCCGCTGCCATGAGACCGGTCACAGGGGGCCGTCCCGCCCGGTGAAACCGGGTCCTGCGGGCACCTTCGGTGGGGGCCGTTGTCACGGACACGGCATGTCGGCCGGCGGCGGAAGGTAGACAGGAGCTATGAGCACCTTCCGGCTGTGGGCCCCGGACGCGAAGACGGTCAGCCTGGTCGTGGCGGGTTCCGCCGGCGACGCCACCCATGAGATGTCCGCCGGGCGGCGGGGCTGGTGGTGGGTGAACGTCCCCTCCGCGAAGCACGGCACGGACTACGCGTTCGTACTCGACGGGGGCACCGAGGAGCTGCCCGATCCCCGCTCGGTCTGGCAGCCGGCGGGAGTGCACGGCCGGTCCCGGCTGGTCGACCACGCGACGTTCCACTGGTCGGACGCGAGCTGGCGGGGCATCGCGCTGGCCGGCAGCGTGCTCTACGAGCTGCACGTCGGGACGTTCACCCCGGAGGGCACCTTCGACGCCGCGATCGGCAGGCTCGACCACCTCGCCGAGCTCGGCATCGACGCCGTCGAGCTGCTGCCGGTCAACGCCTTCCCGGGGCACCACGGCTGGGGCTACGACGGGGTCGGCCTGTTCGCCGTGCACGAGCCCTACGGCGGCCCGGAGGGCCTGAAGCGGTTCGTCGACGCGGCGCACGCCCGCGGCATCGGCGTGATCATGGACGTCGTCTACAACCACCTCGGCCCGGACGGGAACTACCTGGGGCAGTTCGGGCCCTACTTCACCGACCGGTACATCACCCCGTGGGGGCCGGCGGTCAACCTCGACGCGCCCGGGTCGGACGAGGTCCGCGCCTTCATCCTCGACAGCGCGCTGTCCTGGCTGCGGGACTTCCACTGCGACGGGCTGCGCCTGGACGCCGTGCACGCCTTCCAGGACAGCCGGGCGCTGCACCTGCTCGAGGAGATCGCCGAGTCGGTGCACCGGCTCGGGGCGCAGATGCGCCGGCCGCTGTTCGTCGTCGCCGAGTCCGACCTCAACGACCCCAAACTGGTGGTGGCGCCCGAGGCCGGCGGATACGGCCTGGACGGCCAGTGGTGCGACGACGCCCACCACGCGCTGTGGGCGACGCTGTCCGGCGAACGGCAGGGCTACTACGTCGACTTCGGGTCGATCTCGACGCTCGCCCACGCGCTGACGCAGGGTTTCGTGCACGAGGGCGGCTACTCGACGTTCCGCGGCCGTTCCCACGGCCGGCCGATGCCGCCGACGACGCCGGCCTACCGGTTCGTCACCTTCCTGCAGAACCACGACCAGATCGGCAACCGAGCGGTGGGGGACCGGTCGTCGGCGCAGCTCAGCGACGGGCTGCTGCGGATCGGCGCGGCCCTGCTGCTCACCTCGGCGCTGACCCCGATGCTGTTCATGGGCGAGGAATGGGGGGCGCACACCCCCTGGCAGTACTTCACCGACCACCTCGCCCCCGGACTCGGCGACGCGGTGCGGGAGGGGCGGCGCGCCGAGTTCGCCGAGCACGGCTGGGGACCCGACGACGTCCCCGACCCGCAGGATCCGGCGACGTTCGAACGGTCGAAGCTGGACTGGTCCGAGCCGACCCGCCCGGGCCACGGCAGCCTGCTGGACTGGCACCGCCGGCTCATCGGGCTGCGCCGCAAGCTGCCGGCGCTGACGGATCCGGCCTGGGCGTCGGTCGAGTGCACCTTCGACGAGGAGGCCCGCTGGCTGGTGGTGCGGCGCGGGGACGTGGCGATCGTCGTCAACCTGGCGTCGCAGCGGCAGACGGTGCCGCTCGACGGCGTCCCGTTCGACGCGCCGGCGGCCTCGGCCCCCGGCTTCACCTACATGCCCGGCCGGGTCGAGCTCGACGGCGAGTCCGTCGTCATCACCCGCCTGCTGCCACCCGCCGGCTGAACGGCGCCGCCGTCCGCCCGCCGGTCATCGCCTGCCTGCCGGTCATCGCCTGCCTGCCGGTCATCGTCGGAGGCGGTCGCGGGACAGCAGGAAATACAGCCCGCCGAGCACTGCCAGCCCCACCAACAACACCATGACGAGCAGCACGACGTAGGTTCCCATGCGTCCATCGTCGCAGGGTCCACCGACGAGCGCGGCGGTCCGGTCCCCGATGTCCGTCCGCCCCGGCGGGCAGCCGGCTCAGGCCGAAGCTGCGGGTGGATCCGACCAGTCAGTCCAGGGGAGCGCACCGGACGCGCCGGACGCGGGCGTGCGGTCGGTGCGCCCGGTGCGCTCAGGCGGCGGCGATGAGGCGGGCGCCGTCGCGGGCGAGCGCGGCAAGGCGCGACACCGCCCGCTGGTACTTCTTGCGATGCGGCCCGGCGAGCAGCTCCGCGCCGAACAGCTCCTCCAGTCCGACGCCCGAGGCGACGACCGGAATCGACCGGTCGTAGAGCCGATCGGCGAGCACCACGACCCGCAGCGCCACGGCCTGGTCGGCGACCGGCGCCACGCCGTGCAACGCGACCAGCCGCACCCCGTCGACGAGCGCCCCGTAGCGGGACGGGTGCAGCCCGGCGAGATGCGCGCACAGCGCCGCGAACCCGTCCTCGCTGGCCCCCTCGTGGGCGGCGGCGAGCGCCGCGACCTCGCCGTCGGCGCAGGGCGGGGGCGGGGGCGGCAGTCCTCGGTGCCGATAATCGGTGCCGTCGACGCGCAGGACGTCGAAGCGGGCGGCCAGGCCCTGGATCTCGCGCAGGAAGTCGGCCGCGGCGAACCGGCCGGCGCCGAGATCCTCCGGCTGGGTGTTGCTCGTCGCGGCCAGCGCGACGCCGGCGTCGGCGAGGCGGGTCAGCAGGGTCGACACGAGCACCGTGTCGCCCGGATCGTCGAGTTCGAACTCGTCGATGGCGAGCAGCCGCATCCCGCCGAGGGCGCGCACGGTCGCCGCGAAGCCGAGCGCTCCCACCAGCGAGGTGAGTTCGACGAACGTGCCGTAGGCCTTCGGGCCCGCCACCGCGTGCCACAGCGAGGCGAGCAGGTGCGTCTTGCCGACGCCGAACCCGCCGTCGAGGTACACCCCCGGCCGGGCCACTCCCGCCCCGCGGGCCGCACCACCCGACCGGGCTCCACGGGCGCCGCGGCCGAACAGCCCCGACCAGCCGCTCCGGGCCCCGCCGACGGAGCCGCCACCCCCACCGGGGGCCGCGTTCACCCGGCCGGCGAACACGGACAGGGCGGTGACCGCGGCGCTTTGGCTCGGTTCCGCGGGGTCGGGCAGGTAGCCGGCAAAGCGGACGGCGTCGAAGCGCGGCGGTGGGACGAGCGCGGCGACCAGATCGTCGGGTCGCGGCTGCGGCTGGCGGTCGACGAGGCGCTGCACCACCACGCCAGCCTACGGAGCAGGTCGGGGCGGGCCGCCCGCCGTGCGCAGCCGGGACCGAACTCACAGTGCCCGGCCGGTCGAGACAGTGCGCACGGGGGTCGCACAGCCGCCCGTCGGGGCTATGCGCACGGGTCGCAGAGCCGCCGTGCGCACGGGTCGCAGAGCCGCCGGTCGGGGCAGTGCGAACAGGCTGGATGGCCGTATGTCGCGGGACGGGACGAGCCGGGTGACCCCTCGCCGACCGGCTACAGTCGGCTCGGTGCGACGCATCCTCCCGGTTCCCGGCCCCGCCGACAGCCCAGGCACGCCCGCGCCGGTCGCGGCGCCGACGACGCCGGAGGCCGCCGGCGCCGGAGCGGACGATCCCGCCGCCGCCGCCGGCGACGAGGTCGTGGCGAAGGCGGCCGAGGTCGATCTCGACGAGGCCTACGCCTATCCGCCCGCAGCCGGGCAGACCAGCTACGTCCGGGCGAACTTCGTCAGCTCCGTCGACGGCGCCGCGGAGGTGGGTGGGCGGTCCGGCCCGCTGGGCGGCGAGGCGGACAGGCAGGTCTTCCGGCTGCTGCGCTGGCTCAGCGACGTGGTGCTCGTCGGCGCCGGCACCGCACGCCACGAGAACTACGGGCCGGTGATCGTCCCGCCCGAACGGCGGGACCGGCGGCAGGCCGTGGGGCTCGCCGCCGTCCCCCCGATCGCCGTGGTCACCGCGACCGCGGGCCTCGATCCCGGCGCCCGGCTGTTCGACGCCGAGGTCCGGCCCATCATCCTCACCTGCGACGCTGCTCCCCCGGCCAAGCGGCAGGCGCTCGCGGCGGTCGCCGAGGTCGTCCTCTGCGGCGACACGACCGTCGACCCGGCGGCGGCCCTCGCAGCCCTGGCCGAACGGGGGATGACCCGGGTGCTCACGGAGGGCGGGCCGCTGCTGCACGCCCAGCTTGCCGGCGCCGGTCTGCTCGACGAGCTGTGCCTGACCGTGGCGCCGATGCTCGCCGGCCCCGGCCGCATGGGCATCGTGGAGGGCCCGCCATGGCCCGAGCCGGCCACGATGCGGCTGGTCCAGGTGCTCGCCGAGGACGGCAATCTCTTCCTGCGCTACCAGCGCTGAGGCCGCCCCGCGCCGGGCCCGTCCGCGCCCGGTCGAGATAGCGGGGTCGGGGTGGCACCCGCTTTATCCACAGGTCGGCGGTTCCCACAGCCGTCATCCACAGGATCCAAGGACGATCAGCGCGACCCGTCGGCGAGTTGTTAGCGTCGCCGCACCGAACCTGACCCCGACGGCGGTGGTGTGCGGATGACGATCTTCGATGGAGCCCGGACGACGGCGGCCGGTGCGGTGGCGCGCACCCGGCNGGACATCATGACCGCCCTGGACCGGGTCGCGGCCGCCGGTGCCGGCGCGTGGGACGGCCGGGCGGCGCAGCAGTGGGCCGGCCGGGTTCGGCATCTCACCGCCGAGGCGACCGCTCTGCTCGACCGCTGCCTGCTGGTCTGCGAGCAGGCCAGCTCGGGCCCGGCCGGGCCGTCGACGGCGCCCGGCGCCCCGCCACGGGCGATCGGCTGACGCCGTGCCGAGCTTCGGTGATCCCGTTCACCTCGCCGCGGGCCATTCCTCCGGGCACGGTACGGGCGGCAACCGGGTGGCCTTCGATCCCGCCCGGCTGCACACACTCGCGGCCGCGGTACGGTCCGCCGGCGAAGCCCTGCACACCGGCGCGCGGATCGTCGCCCACGCCCTGGCGCAGGTCGGCGGCCCGGCTGGCTGGGCGGCACGGCTGGCCCGGCTCGGCGACGAGCTCGACGCCGACGCCGCGATGCTGCGCCGCCGGCTCGCGCTGGCCGAGGGCGCCGACGACGCGGGGCGGTCGCTCCTGCCCTCGGCGGCCATCATCGCGCCGGCCGTGCAGCACTCCCGGTCGCTCCTGGACAACCACCCCGGCCTCGCCACCCAACCCGGTCCTGCCGCCCAACCCGTCATAGCCACGGGATCCCTCCACGGGGCCGTCATCCGTCCCGATTCCGACGCCGACGCCGACGCCGATGCCGACGATGGAGCCCGTCCCAGCGATGGGGCTGGTCCCGGGGCGGACACCGCTGCCGGTTTCGGAGCCGTCCCCGTCGCAGGCGGTGGACCGGCGGCACGCGCCGCGGGTCGGACCGCGGCCCGCTCGCTGCTGTCCGGCGGCAGCCCGGCGGGAGCGGACGACGCGGCCGGCCGTCCCGCCGGGTCGGCGGGACGTCCGGCCCGCGCCAACGGTGCCGGCGCCGGGCGGCGGCTGGGATCACCGGGCGGCCACGCGCCGGGAGGCGGCGACGCACCCGCGGCCAGCCTGCGGGAGGCGGTGAGCGCGCTGCGCACGCGAGGCCGCGACCCCGACTTCGTCGCCGGCTTCTACGACGCGCTCGGGCCGGCCGGGCTCGCGCGCCTGCTCGCCGGGGTGGCGGGACGCTCCCGCGGGCCGATGGTCAACCGGCCGGCACCACCGTCCGGGGTGAACCGGCGCGACGCCGAGGAGATTCTCGGCCGAACCTTCGCCGCCTACAGCCGCGGCCGGACGCTCGACGACTCCTGGCTGGGCCGGTTCAACACCCGGGGACGTCACGACCGTGCCGAGACCGTGCTGCTGACACCGCTGCTGACGGCCGNCCGCATCGACGGCGCGCTGCTCGACCGGCTGGGCCGGCTGGCCTTCGGCCCGGGGTCCGGGCCGGCGGTTCGGCGGGCGCCGGCGGACGGTCAGGTGGCGGGTGTGCTGCGCAACGCGACGGCGGACCGAGGCTACCGGGTCGCGTTGCTGGCGGCGATCGCCGGTGAACCGGGGCTGGCGGCCCGGTTCGCCACCCGGTACGTCAAGGCGGTTCTGGCTGGCGCCGCGGTCGCGGACCTGGATCTGCCGGTGGCGGTCGGTCTCGACGACGCGACCGCGCGAGCGTGGTCCGGGCTGCTCGCCGCGGCCGGCGGCCCGGCGGCGCGGCGGGCGGATCCGCGCGGCTCGGCGGACTTCGTCGCCCGCCTCGCCGGGGCCGTGCACGCCGCCGACGGCCCGGCCCTGCCGCCGCACCTGCGCGCTGCCTTCGTCCCCGCGCTGCACACCTACCTGGAGGAGATGTACGACGCGGTGACGGCGGTCGTCCCCGGGCCGGTCTCCCCGGCGACGACGGCATCCGCCGCCCGGCAGGTCCCGGTCGCGGCGTGGCGGGCGCTGCTGCGGGAAAGCCTGCGCGGCGGTGCGCTCGCCGGGATGCTCGGGCGGGACGCCGCGGCCTACGCGATCGGTGTCGACGAGCGGGTGGCGGGGCGCACGCGGGGCTGGAACGCCGGGGCCGGCGGCTACCCGTCGAGCCCGCGGGCACTGGGCTACCTGCGGGGTGCCCGGGCGCAGGCGTTCTTCACCGACGCCCTCGGCGACGCCGCCGACGCGGTGCTGCGCGAACACGCCGACGCCGGGTCCGCCCATCGCCGGCGGCAGGCGGTGATCCTCGACCTGCTCGGCACGGTGGTCACGTCGATCGACCCGACGGATCCGGTCGCCACGTTCACCCATCTCGGCGTCGGGATCACGGTGGACATGGTCGAGGCCCTCGTCCGGCAGCGCTACCGCGATGTGTCCACCACCCGGCCGGCGTGGATCCTCGCCCGGCTGCGGGAGGCCTCTCGGCTCGGCTCGGGGTGGGCCGCGGCCTACGAGGCGAGCGCCCGCCAGCTCTGGGCGCGCCGTGGCGAGGATCCGCTGCGGCCGATCACGGTGACCGACAGCGACGGGCGGCGGCGGGTGTACACCGGAGATCCGCGTGTCGACGGCTACATCACCGGTCCGACGACGGATTTCCTCGACGCCACCGGCGATCCCCGACCGAGCGCGGCGATGACGCCGGCNCAACGGGGCGCCTACCTCGCCTGGCTGGAAAGTCCGGCGCTGGTCGCCAACAACGACCGGCTGCCCGTCCTGGCCGGGGCGGCCGCGCTCGGCGAGACGCGGGTCCCGCCGGACGAGGCGCTGCGGCCGAGCGGATGACGATCCGAACTGCCCCATGCGCCCCGCCGGGTCGCTGCGGCGGGCCGGGTACCGCTAGAGGATCATTCCGGCACCAAGGGTGGTTCCGGTCGCCTCGTCGATGAGCAGCACGCTGCCCGTGTTGCGGTTGCGGCGGTACGGGTCGTAGCACAGCGGCGTGGTTGTCCGCAGCGCGATCCGGCCGATGTCGTTGAGGCCCAGCGTCTCGACGCTCTCGTCACGGTGCAGCGTGTCGATGTCGACGCGGTAGCAGACGTCGGTGACCATCGCCCGCACCGATCGGGTGGTGTGCTTGATCCCGACCCGGGCCCG
Organism: Frankia sp. CpI1-P; assembly: GCF_001421075.1. Classification (NCBI taxonomy): domain Bacteria; kingdom Bacillati; phylum Actinomycetota; class Actinomycetes; order Frankiales; family Frankiaceae; genus Frankia; species Frankia sp. CpI1-P. The sequence goes on from NZ_LJJX01000005.1 coordinate 204,809, forward strand.
GCGGCGCAGCGGCGCATCGACCATCCAGGACACCATCAGGTTGAGGTCCTGCCCGACCGTCGGCTGGTTGTTCGGCCGGGCGATCAGGTCCCCGCGGGAGACGTCGAGGTCGTCCTCCAGCCGGACGATGACCGACATCGGGGGAAACGCCTCCTCGACCGGCCCGTCGTAGGTGTCGATCCCGGCGACCCGCGAGGTCAGCCCGGACGGCAGCACGATGACGTCGTCGCCGGGCTTGAGCACGCCGCCGGCGACCTGCCCGGCGTAGCCGCGGTAGTCGTGCAGCTCCTCGCTGCGCGGCCGGACCACCCACTGCACCGGGAACCGCACGTCGATCAGGTTGNGGTCGGAGGCGATGTGCAGCTCCTCCAGGTGGTGCAGCAGCGAGCTGCCGTCGTACCAGGGCGTGCTCGGCGAACGGGACACCACGTTNTCACCGGTCAGTGCGGACACCGGGATCGTGGCGACGTCGACGATCTCCAGCTTCGCCGCGAAGCGCCGGAAATCCTCCTTGATCTGCTCGAAGACCTCCCGGTCGAAGTCGACGAGGTCCATCTTGTTCACGCAGAGCACAAGATGGGGCACCCGCAGCAGGGAGGCCAGGAACGCGTGCCGGCAGGTCTGTTCGACGATGCCCTTGCGTGCGTCCACGAGCAGCAACGCGAGGTCGGCGGTCGAGGCACCGGTGACCATGTTGCGGGTGTACTGCACGTGCCCCGGGGTGTCCGCGAGGATGAACGATCGCCGTGGGGTGGCGAAGTAGCGGTAGGCGACGTCGATGGTGATGCCCTGCTCCCGCTCGGCCCGCAGGCCGTCGGTGAGCAGCGCGAGGTCGACGTAGCCGTCGCCGCGCTCCCGGCTGGTCCGCTCGACGGCGGCGAGCTGGTCGGTGAACAGCGACTTCGTGTCGTAGAGGAGCCGGCCGATCAACGTCGACTTCCCGTCGTCGACCGACCCCGCGGTCGCGACGCGCAGCAGCTCGGCCATCAGAAGTACCCCTCCCGCTTCCGGTCCTCCATCGCCGCTTCGCTGACCCGGTCGTCGGCCCGGGTCGCACCCCGCTCGGTGATCCGCGTCGCCGCGACCTCGGCGATGACCTCGTCGACGGTCGCCGCGGTCGACTCGACCGCGCCGGTGCAGGTGATGTCACCAACCGTGCGGTAGCGGACCTGGCGGGGAACCACGGCCTCACCGGCGCGCGGCTGGGTCAGTGGGGTGACCGCGAGCAGCATGCCGTCACGCTCGAAGGTCTCGCGGCTGTGCGCATAGTAGATCGAGGGGATCTCCAGGCGCTCCTGGGCGATGTAGCGCCAGATGTCCAGCTCGGTCCAGTTCGACAGCGGGAAGACCCGGATGTGCTCGCCGGGGCGATGCCGGCCGTTGTACAGCGACCACAGCTCGGGGCGCTGGTTCTTGGGATCCCACTGGCCGAACTCGTCCCGGAAGGAGTACACCCGCTCCTTGGCGCGGGCCTTCTCCTCGTCGCGGCGGGCGCCACCGAACACCGCGTCGAACCGGTTGTCGGTGATCGAGTCGAGCAGCACCGGCGTCTGGAGCTGGTTGCGGGAGGCCCCGGGCCGGGTGTCCTCGGTGAGCTCACCGGCGTCGATCGCCGCCTGCACGGAGCCGACCACGAGGCGGGCGCCGAGCTCGGCCGCGCGGCGGTCCCGGAACTCCAGGACCTCGTCGAAGTTGTGGCCGGTGTCGATGTGCAACAGCGGGAAGGGCAGCTTCGCGGGCCAGAACGCCTTCTCGGCCACCCGCAGCATGACGATCGAGTCCTTCCCGCCGCTGAACAGCAGCGCGGGACGTTCGAACTCGGCCGCCACCTCACGGAAGATGTGGATGGCCTCGGCCTCGAGCATCTGCAGGTGGGTGAGCTCGTAACCCGTGACAGGCACGCGAAAACCCCTCGTCTCGCCGATGTATCAGTCCAAAGTAGCCGACCCGCCCTCCCACCGGCGGTTTCGTCGACGTTAACCGGCTCACCCGCGACCCAATTCCCCCATCGCGACACACGTGTCGCACGATGGGCACCCGACGGTCGCGGTCTGCGTCCGGCCACGCCGCCCGCAACGTCGGGCGGCCACCGGGCGTGGTCCTACCGCTGCGGATCTGCCGCCTGAATCGCCGCGAGCACCGCCGGGGCCAGGGTCGCCTCGCAGATGACCAGGTCGGGCAGCAACAGGTCGGGCTGGTTGTACCGCAGCGGGGTGCCGTCGAGGCGGCTGGTATGCAGACCCGCCGCCCGCGCGACCGCCACCGGGGCCGCCGAATCCCACTCGTACTGCCCGCCGGCGTGCAGGTAGATCTCCGCCTGGCCGCGGATGACCGCGGCGGCCTTCGCCCCGGCCGACCCCATCGGGACGATGCTGGCGCCCAGAGCTTCGGCGACCTCCCCGACGATACGGGGCGCCCTGGTGCGGCTGGCGACGATCCGCGGCGGGCGCGCCGCGGCGGGCCGGGCCGCGGCCGGGGGATCGCCGCCGGCCGACAGCGTCACGTTCAGCGCCGGCAGGGCGACCGCGCCGGCGATGAGCTCGCCGGCGCGCCACAACGCGACGTGCACCGCCCAGTCCGACCGGCCGGGTTCGGCGAACTCGCGGGTGCCGTCGAGCGGGTCGACGATCCAGACCCGCTCGGCGGACAGCCGGGCCGGGTCGTCGACGCCCTCCTCGGACAGCACCGCGTCCTGCGGACGGTGGCGGGTCAGCGCCCGGGTCAGCAGCTGATGGGAACGCGCGTCGCCGGCGTCGCGCAGGGTGGCGGGCTCCGCGAACCCGACCTCCTCCCGGATTCTGAGCAGCAGTTTGCCGGCATCCGTGGCCAGTCGCCGGGCCAGGACGTCGTCGTCGAGTTCGTCTGTCGCGATGTCGACGGGGACGGTGGCCGGCCGGCGGGTGTCGTCGGTGTTCATCGGGACGGAGTCTGTCACCCGTTACGGTCGCGGGTGTGAGTGCCACCTCTCATCCGGATCCCGATCCCGACCGCCTCCCGAAGCCGGGCGCCGTGGGCGCCGCCGGCCCGGCCCACGGGCCCGCCGCCGACGATCCCCTGCTGTCCCTGGTGACCTCGGACCGCGCCGCGGAGCTGACGACGGCCTCGCTCGGCTGGCCGTCGCTTACCCTGACGCCGCTGCAGCTCGCCGAGCTGGAGCTGCTGCTCGTCGGCGCCTTCGGCCCGAACCCCGGCTACCCGGCGGAGGACGAGCTGGCCGGCGTGCCGGTGCCGATCCTCGCCGTCTCGGCCGCCGACGCCGAGCCGCTGGCGGCGGGGGCCACCGTCGCCCTGCGCGACCCGGAGGGGGTGATGATCGCCGCCCTGCACCTGCGCACGCTGCTCCCGGCCCCGGCCGGGTCCACCGTGCGCCTGGTCGGCACGCTGGACGGGGTGCGCCTGCCGCACCACCCGGACCACCCCGCGCTGCGGCTGACCCCGGACCAGCTCCGCGCCGAGCTGCGCGCCCGCGGTTGGACCGGTCCGCAGGTGGGAGCCGGGGCGGCGTGGGCGGTCTGGGCCGACGGCCTGCTGCACACCGCGGACGTGGGGCGCATCCGGGCCCTGACCCGGCAGGGCAAGCGGTGCGTGGTGCTCGCCCCGGTGGGCGGCGCCGACCCGGCGGACGCCGGGCATCATCTGCGGGTCCGCTGCCTGCAGGCCGCGCTGGACGCCGTGGACGCGCCGCTGCGCCCGAGCGAGGCGACCCTGGCCTCCGAGGCGGTGGCCTCCGACGCCATCGCGGCGGGCGCCGCGGGCCGCCGGCACGAGCCGGCGCCCGACCCCTACCGCCGCCCGGGCGCCGACGACCACCGGCCGCGCCACCGCAGCCTGCTGGTCCTCGTCCCGGCCGTCCCCTCGTCGCTGCTGGCCACCCCCCGGGAGCCCGGGATGAGCGCGACGGTCCTGCCACCCGCCGGCGGCGCGCGCCATCCGCTGGCCCCCGGCCCGGCCGGCTTCGAACCGGCGGGCTTCGAACCGGCGGCCCTGTCCCCCGCCGGCCTGTCACCGGCGGGCATTCCGCTCGAGCCGGACAGCGGCGCCGCGGGCGGGGCGTCGCCGACGAACGGGGACGCCGAGGGGCTGGCCCGGCTCACCGCCCAGCGCGCGCACATGGCCAGCAGCTACGGCCTGTCCGGCAGCCTGATCGGCCCGGCCATCGGCGCGCCCGGCCGCCAGGAGCTGGCCTCACTGCTCGACGCCGGGGGGCCGATCCCCGCCGAGCTGACCCCGCCCGCGGTGGCCGCGGAACTCGCCCGGGCGATCCCCCCGCGGTCCCAGCGCGGGCTGACCATCTTCTTCACGGGGCTGTCCGGTTCCGGCAAGTCGACCCTGGCCGGGCTGCTGGTCTGCCGGCTGCTCGAGCAGGGCGGACGGCGGATCACCCTGCTCGACGGGGACGTCGTGCGTACCCACCTGTCCCAGGGCCTGGGCTTCTCCCGCGCCGACCGGGACACCAACGTGCGCCGCATCGGGTTCGTCGCCGCGCAGGTGGCCGGGGCGGGCGGCACCGCGGTCTGTGCGCCGATCGCCCCCTACGCGGAGGTTCGCACGCAGGTCCGCGAGATGGTCCACGCGGCCGGCGGCGGCTTCGTCCTGATCCACGTCTCGACGCCGCTCGAGGTCTGCGAGGCGCGCGACCNCAAGGGCCTGTATGCCAAGGCCCGGGCCGGCGTCATCCCCGCGTTCACCGGAGTGTCGGACCCGTACGAGGAACCGGCCGATGCCGACGTCACGGTGAACACCGCGCAGTTGTCGGGAGACGAGGCCGTCGACCGCATCCTCGATCATCTGCGCGTCGCCGGCTGGCTCGCCCCCGCGTAGCCGGTCAGGCCGGGTAGCCGGTCAGGCCGGGGTCAGTAGGCGCCTTCGCGACGCAGGNCGGCGAAGACGGTCCGCCAGAGAATAACGAAGTCCATCGCCAGCGACCAGTTCTCCACGTAGCGCAGGTCGAGGCGGACCGACTCGTCCCACTCCAGGTCCGAGCGCCCACTGATCTGCCACAGGCCGGTCAGGCCGGGCTTCACCATCAGCCGGCGGTGCACGTCGTCCTCGTAGCGGGCGACCTCCGAGGGCAGCGGCGGGCGCGGCCCGACCAGCGACATGCTGCCGTTGAGCACGTTGATCAACTGTGGCAGCTCGTCGAGCGACCACTTGCGCAGGAACTTCCCGACCCGCGTGACCCGCGGGTCGTCGCGCATCTTGAACAGCAGGCCCTCGGCCCGCTCGTTGCGCGACTCCAGCTCGGCCTTGCGCGCCTCCGCGTCCACGTACATGGACCGGAACTTGAACATCGTGAAGTGCTCGCCGCCCCGGCCGACCCGGGTCTGCTTGAACAGCGCCGGGCCGCGGCTGGTCAGTCGGACCGCGATCCCGAGGCCGAGCAGGACCGNCAGGAACAGCAGGATCACCGTGCCCGCGACGCAGCGGTCGAACACGCCCTTCATGACCCGGCGGGTCCCGCTGAGCTCCGGCTCCTCGATGTGCAGCAGGGGCAGCCCGGCCACCGGGCGGATCGAGATCCGCGGGCCGGTCACGTCGGTCAGCGCCGAGGAGACCAGCACGTCGACGTCGCTGCCCTCGAGCGTCCACAGCACCCGGCGCAAGGTCTCGCCGTCCATCTGTGGGCAGATCGCGACGGTGGTGGCATGGGTGGCGGTGATGGCGGTGTGCAAAGTCTCCGAGGTGCCCACGATCGGCACCCCGAGCAGGTCGAACCCGCTGCGCTCCGGCCGGTCGTGGCTGTGTCGGCCCGGCGAGCGGTCGAGCACGACGCCGACCACGGACCAGCCGGAGGTCGGGTCGCGCTGGGCGAGGCGGACCAGGGTGGCGGCGGACTCGCCGGCCCCGACCACGAGGACCCGGTGCAGGCAGCGCCCGGCGCGGCGCATCCGGTGCAGGATGCCGCGCCCGATGACCCGGCCGGCCACCGACAGCAGGGTCGCCGCGGGGAACGCGATGAGGACGTAGCTGCGGGCGATCTCGGCCTTGGTCGCATACGAGATGATGGCGAGCGCGGCCGTGAACCTGGCCGCGGCGTTGACCACCNGGCGGAACTCCTCCGACCCGCCGCCGAGGAACCGGGTCTCGTAGGCCCGGTTCAGCGACATGGCGAGCACCCACGCCAGCGGCAGCAGCACCGTCATCAGGATGTACGGCTTGATCGACACCGGCTTGGTCTCGAAGTCGACGAGGTCGCCGAACCGCACGAAGAACGCCAGCCCGGCGGCGACCACGCAGGCCGCCGCGTCGAACAGGATCAGCAGCCGCACGTAGCGGCGCTCCCAGCTGACCTGCGCCCGGTAGGCCACGTTCTCGAGCGCCGCGACCGAGTGTGCGCGAGCGACGCTGTGGCGGCCACCGGTCCCGGTCCAGCCGGGCTGCCCGCCCGGGGTCGGTCCGGAGGGGCTCGACGGTCCGGCGGCCCCGGGCCGGGTCTGCGGCGGGTAGGGCGCCGCGCCGGGCCGGGATCGCGAGACGAAGTTCGACCCGGCGGAGGCGCGGGCGTCCCCCGACATCGTCTCCGTCACGCGTGCCCCTCCCCAGGAGCGTGACCCGCGGGACGACGCCGCCCAGCCGGTCCGCCACAAGGACGTGGTCCGCGGGAGCGCCACGCCGTCGCCTCTATCGCGACAATTGACCGAAATATACGGATCGCCCGAATTGTACGAGTCGTCCGTCCGGGTCGGATGGTGGCGGTCATGAAGATGCCCCGCACTGCGCCGATCGTCGACCGTTCCGTGGTCGCCACAGCGCGTCGGATCTCGGGTGTGGTTCGGGTCGACCCCATCCTGTCGCGGTTCGCGGTATGCCTCGCTTGGACGGCCGAGAGCTCAACCATCGGTGATGCATCGACCGGACCTCCAGCGATCTTCCCCCGCCACTGACTGTGGGCCACCACGGACGGCGGGCCGGCTGTTCGCGCACTGCCCGGCGTTGCGCCGGGGTGCACACCGGAACGAACCGGACCGTCGGCCACCGACACGGCCGGCACTCCTGGTCACGAGCAACGTTACCGGCTCTCCTCAGCCGATCTGCCAGGGGCCCGCGGAGCAGGTGCGGGGCGGGGCCGTGACCGCCGACCGTTGCGGCGGCGTCATCCGTCCGTTTGTGGCGACTCAAGGTAGCAGAGATGACGTCGATCGCCGGTAACCCGCCGTAGCGAAATTCCCGCGTTCAATGGTGGATACCGATATTCCGGACAGCACGCGCCGGCCGCACGCTGCGTATACAGGAAGCGGCTAGACTGCTACTGTGCGTTATGGCTCTTCGGCTTCGGCCGGAGAGCCGTCGGCTGCCCGGCCCGTACGGGCGCCGTCGGGGTGGGAACTGTGCGATCCGNCTCGCGCCTGCGCGACGCTGGAGGGCACGGAAACGGGACGGCCGGCGCCTGCCGGACGGGTGGGGGCGCCCAGGCAGGCGCCGGCTGCGAGTGTCGGCCGGCTGGCGGCGCGCGCCGCGGGCCAGGTAGGCGGCAGGGCGCGCCGCGGGCCAGGTAGGCGGCAGGCCGCGCGACCGGGCTCAGCCACGGGGCCATGCGGCGCGACCAGCCGCGTGACCGTGCGGCGGGGCCATGCCGGCGGGGCCATGCGGCGCGGCTCTGTGCCGAGCCTCCGCACCGGGGGCCGTGCGGCGCGCGACCATGCAGCGGAGCCGTGCGAGCGACACAGCGCGCCCGCTACCGGTCAGGGCAGGGCGGCGACGATGTCAGCGAGGGACTTGCGGGCGCCGCTGTAGAACGGGGTCTCCAGCCGGGTGTGCCGGCGGGTGGCGCTTCCGCGCAGATGGCGGATGCAGTCGACGATGCGGTGCAGCTCGTCGGCCTCGAACGCGAGCAGCCACTCATAGTCGCCCAGGCCGAACGCGGCGACCGTGTTGGCCCGGACGTCCTCGAACTCGCGGCCCATGATCCCGTGCTCGGCGAGCAGCCCGCGCCGCTCGTAGTCCGGCAGCAGATACCACTCCAGGGACCGGTTGAACGGATAGACGCAGATGTACCCGCGCGGGTCCTCCCGGCGGACGAACGCCGGGATGTGGTTGCGGTTGAACTCCGCGGGGCGGTGCAGCCCCACCGCCGACCACACGGGCCGCAGGTGGCCGCCCAGCGCCGTCTGGCGGAACCGCTGGTAGGTCTCCTGCAGCAGGTCGGGATCCGGGCTGGTCCACCAGACCATCAGGTCCGCGTCGGCCCGGTAGCCCGAGATCTCGTACGTTCCGCGGGTGTAGACGTCCTTCGCCAGGGCCCCCTCGAGCAGGGCGTCGGCCTCGTCGATCAGAGGGGTCCGATCGGCGGGCAGCGGGCGGTCGGCGGCGAAGACCGACCACCCGGTGTAGAGGAGCTCGGCGTTGAGCTCCTGAACGGACTTCGTGGACTCCGGCATACCCGTCTCCTCCATCACCCCGCACCGACCGGACCGGTCGGCCGGGTCGTTCCTCAGACTCCCGGACCCAGCGGACCCACCGGACCCACCGGATCGGCCGGACCCACCGGATCGGCCGGACTGCCCTGGGCCGTCCGGGCGGCGCGCAGCACCGCGGCGGCGGCGGCCTCCCCGGAGCGGATGCAGGCCGGGATGCCGACGCCGTCGTAGCCGGCGCCGGCGAGCGCGAGGCCCGCGGGCAGCGCCCGGCGCACGCTGGCGATCCGGTTCAGATGGCCAGGGAGGTACTGCGGCAGCGCGCCGCCCCACCGGCTCACCCTGGTCGCGATGGGGCGCGCCGTCAGCCCCGTGATCTGGGCGATCTCCGCTGCGGCCACGCCGGCGAGCTCGGTGTCGCCGCGCTGCAGGTCGTGCTCGGCCCCGGCGCGGCCGATGCTGGCCCGGACCACCGTGAACCGGCCGGCGCGGACGTGCGGCCATTTCGTGGTCAGGAAGGTGGCCGCCTTCACCGACGTACCCGCCCGCGCCGGCACCAGGAAGCCACTGCCCGGCGGCGGGGTGATGTCCCGGTAGACCAGTGTGACCAGACCGACCGAGGCGTAGGGGACGCCGGCGAGCGGGGCCGCCGCGTGCGGGGCCAGCGGGCTCAGCAGCGTCCGCGCTGCCCCGGCGGGCACGGCGAGGATCACCGCGTCGGCCGTCAGCGGCTCGGGCGTCTCCCCACCGCCGACCCGGTCGCAGACGATCCGCCAGCCGCCGGCGGCGCGTTCCACGGCGCGCACCAGCACGCCGGTGCGCACGGTCGCGCCGGACCGTTCGGCCAGCCGCGTCGCGAACGACCCCAGGCCGCCGCGCAGGCTGGCGAACAGCGGCGTCGTCGACGCGGAGGCGGCCGGGGCGGTGCGGGCCCGCACCCGGTGGGCGCCGAGCAGCAGCGACCGGTCCTCGGTCAGGATCGGGACGAGCTGCGGCACGGTGGCCCGCAGCGACAGCGCGTCGGCCCGCCCGGCGTACACCCCGCCGAGCAGCGGGTCGACCAGCAGGTCGACGACCTCGCGCCCGACCCGGGCGCCGACGAAGCCACCCACGGTCGGGTCGTCGGGGAAGCGGGTGCGCGGCAGGGCCAGGTCGGCGGCGGCCCGCAGCAGCCCCCAGGGGGACAGCACCCCGGAGCGGACCAGGCCGAACGCGTCGGTCGGCACGCCGAGCATGGTGTTCGGCGGGATCGGCCGCAGCCGGCCCCGGATCCACAGCGACGCCGAGGTCGTCGCCGGATGCACGATGTCGTGGCCGAGGCCGATCTGCCTGGCCAGCCGCAGCCCGTCGGGGACGCGGGCGAGGAACGACTCGGCGCCCTCCTCGACGTCCATCCCCTCGATCGGGGTCGTGCGCAGCTTGCCGCCGACGCGCTCTCCCGCCTCCAGGACGGTCACCTCGGCGTGGCCGGACAGGGCATGGGCCGCGGCAAGCCCGGCGACTCCCCCACCGACGATGACAACCCGCACGTTCCTGCCGCCCTTCACGATGAGTGGTGCCGTCCAACCAGGATTCACCATCGCGTCGCGCCCGCCCGGAGGTGGGCCGCGCCCCGGCGGCGGATCACGCTGTGGTGGTGGACCGGGCCCCGATGGTGGTGGATCGGTAACCGGCCGTCGGTCGCCGGCCGGTTCACCCGGCGTGGACGAGGTCGACGATGTGCGCGAGCACTCCCGGATCGGTCTCCGGCAGGACGCCGTGGCCGAGGTTGAACACGTGCCCCTCCGCCTTGGCACCGCGGGCGAGGACGTCGCCGACCTTGGCGGCGAGCACGGGCTCGGGCGCGAACACCGCCGCCGGGTCGAGGTTGCCCTGCACGGCCCGGCCCGGCCCGATCCGGCGCGCAGCCTCGTCGAGGGGAACCCGCCAGTCGACCCCGACGACGTCGGCGCCCGCCTGGCCCATGGCGGTGAGCAGCTCGCCGGTGTTGACACCGAAGTGGATGCGCGGCACCTCCTCGGCGAAGGCGTCCAGCACCCGCGCGCTGTGCGGCGCGACGTAGCGCCGGTAGTCGTCCTCGCTGAGCGCACCGGCCCAGGAGTCGAACAGCTGCACCGCGTCGACGCCGGCGTCGACCTGGACCCGCAGGAAGGCCGTGGTGATGGTGGCCAGCCGGTCGAGCAGGTCGTGCCAGAGCTTTGGCTCCCCGTACATCATCGCCTTGGTGCGCAGGTGGTTGCGACTCGGGCCGCCCTCGACGAGGTAGCTGGCCAGAGTGAACGGCGCGCCCGCGAACCCGATCAGCGGGGTGCCGCCGAGCTCGCCGAGCAGGCTGCGGACCGCCTGCGTGACGTAGGGGACGTCGTCCGGTTCCAGCGCGCGCAGCGCCGCGAGCCCGGCGGCGTCGCGCACCGGCTCCGCGACGACCGGCCCCACCCCGGCGACGATGTCGATGTTCAGACCGATCGCCACCAGCGGCACGACGATGTCGGAGAAGAAGATCGCCGCATCCGGCCGGAAGCGGCGCACCGGCTGCAGGGTGATCTCGGTGATCATCGCGGGGTCGCGGCACGAGTCGAGCATCGGGACGTCGGCGCGCAGAGCCCGATACTCGGGCAGGACGCGACCGGCCTGGCGCATGAACCAGACGGGGGTGGTCTCGGGCTGGTCCCGCCGGCAGGCCCGCAGGAACGGGGCGGTGGTGGCGAGGCCGGGCCGGCGAGCGGCGGCGGAACGGGCGGCGGCGGCACCGGCACGGAAGGCGGCGTCGGCGGGCGGGAGGCCGGTCGACGCGGCGGGCCGGCCGGGACGATGGAGGGTGTCGCCGTCCCGCGAGGGCGCGACCCGCGCCGAGGCGACCGCGACGCCGCTCGGCGCGGTCTGGACGCTGGCCGACCCGGACCCGGGGCCGGCGTCGATGTGGACGACAGACATGCCTCGATCGTTGCATGCCCGCCGCACCTGTGCCGGTGCGACCGGGGTCACTCCGATCGGCACGGGCGGGTGATGACCGGCGTCGGCGTGGTCACGGTCCGGGCTGATCAGGTCCTCCGGCGTCAGCTATCTTCTACTTTCAGTAGAAGAAGTTGCTGGTCCAGCCGGTGCCCGCCGGTCCGGACCAGCCCGACCGGCCGGGCCGACCGGGCCGACCGCAGGCCGCTGGGATGTGACGAAATCCGCTGTCCGCCCAGGTGAGCGGCCGGCGTGTCCGGGCGGCACACCGGTCCGGCCGGGCGGTCCGGCCGGGCTGTACGAACCTCCGACCGCCACACGAACCTCCGACCGCCACACGAGCCTCCGACGGCCACCGCGAACCTCCGACGGCCACCACCGACGTCCGACAGCCACGACGATTGAGGACTTGAGATGATCGATCAGGCCCCGCACGGCGGATCCCGCGTCCTGACCGCGGCCCGCGCCGTCTCGTTCGCCGAGGCGACGTCGTTCCTCCTGCTGCTCATCGCCACGGGGATCAAGTACGGCGCCGACCATCCCCAGGGAGTGAAGATCCTCGGCCCGATCCACGGCACACTCTTCCTCGCCTACTGCGCGCTCATCGGCTACCTGGCCTTCGCCGGGCGCTGGCCCCGCCGGCGCACCGTGCTGGCCCTGATCGCCTCCGTGCTGCCGGTGGCCCCGTTCTTCGTGGAGCGGCACTGGTTGCGGGGCGACGCCGGCGCTCCGGGCCACGAGACCACGCCAGCCGGTCCGGGCACGCGGCCGGTCTCCCAGGCCGCCGCCCGCCGGAACTGACGCCCCGCTCAACGCCCCAGACTCACCTCGCGCGCACCCGCACCGCCGCGTGCACCCGCACCTCCGCGTGCACCCGCACCCCGCCGCACCTGCGCTCCGCACCCAAGCGGGGCGAGTCCCGCGACAGGGGATCTCCCACCCACACCGCATCGAGACGGGCGCACGCGACACGCCGGAGAGAATGCGCGGTCATCTGTCCGTCCCATGGCACCGTNAGTCCGGTCGGAATGAGGGCAGAGGGTGCGCGTCGTCCGCGTTCCCCCTCGGCCGGCAGTCGCGGGGGCGCAGGATCCGTGGTGCAGGCGCCCATCGCACCCGAGGGGACGCAACACGCAGCAGCCGTGCGCGGGGAGTGGTGTTCGAGTGGAACTGGTCCGGGTGGGCTCCGACGATCACATCGTTCTGACCTGCGCAGAATGCGGCGAGGAGCGGCCGTTCGAGCAGCCGCCGTGCGCCGACGGGCACGGGGCGGACTGTCCGGAGTGGGCCTGCACCGAGTGCGGTGCGGCGGTGCTCGTGGGGCCGGTCCAGCCCGGGGGGGAGGTCCCCCCGGTGGCCAGGTCGGCGGCGCACCCGCGAGCGGGCCGGGAGACCGGCGCCGGGGCGCGGGACCATCGCGGCCGCGAACGCGCCGCCGCCCGGATCCCGGCGTGAGCCTGCACAATCCCGCCGCGCGTCCCGATTACGGCGCCGCTGCGGGCCGTCCCCCCGGAAGCTACGGCGAGCCAGCCGCGACGGAGGCGGCCCCCGGGCCCCGGGAGGTTCCGGTCCTGCGGGACACGGCACACCGTTCCAGCCATCGCCTCATCGGCGCCCGTCCGCACGCAACGGGGTCGAAGCCATACGCTCCGGCGTCCACCCAGCGCGATCAAGGTCGACGCCCTAACGTTGCCGTCATGGGGGCGGCGCAGTCGTACGAGGCCAGCCCGCCGATCTTCCTCGCCAGCACCGACGCCCTGCGCGACGGAATGGCGCGGCTGCGCCCGGAGATCAGCATGCACGAGGTCGCGGCCCCGACCCGGCTCGCGCCCTACGCCTTCGCGCTCGCCGGCGGCCTGACCGGCGACGCCGCCGACCTCGCCGCCGGCCGACTGATCGTCCTGATGGATCCGGAAGGACAGCCGGCCTGGCAGGGCAGCGCCCGCATCGTCTGCTACGCCCGGGCGAGCGTCGACCCGGAGATCGCCACCGATCCCCTGCTGGCCGACGTGGCCTGGTCGTGGTTGCGAGAGTCTCTCGACGCGCACGGCGCGCAGGTCCGTGCGCTCGGCGGCGCGGTGACGACGACCTCGTCGCGGCGATTCGGTCTGCTGCGGGCGGAAGGGGACAGCTTCGATGTCGAACTGCGCTGCTCCTGGTCGCCCGACTGGGCCGAGACCGCGCTCGGTGCCGACATGGGCGCCGCGAGCCCGACCGGCCCGGAGCCGACGCGACCCGCCTGGAGTCCCGACGGGGCGGCGGCCCACGTGCTGGCCTTCGGTGACCTCCTGGCCGCCATGGCCGGCCTACCACCGGCACTGTCCGGCGTCGTGTCGCTGCCCCAGCGCCGGAGCTGAATCCGCCGGCCGCGGCCCCGCCGTGGGACCACATCCAGGGGATTTGCGGTACCCCGTTCGGATCGGGAGCCGGCCACCTTACCCGGCGATGGTGTCACGATGCGTATAATCAGCGTGATTCGCTGAACAGCGCGGCTGCCTCCGCGAGGATTCAGACGTACGATCGCCGATCGTGACGTCGACGGTTCCTGAACCAACACAGCAGGTCAGCGGGGGTGTAAGCGCAAAGGTGGAGGGAGAGCCCAGCACCAGCGCCCGTGAGCCCATCCCGCTGCTCGCTCCTGTGGACGGCGTCCCACCCGTCATCGTCGACGCCGCAGCGCTCACCGCCGCAGCCGAACGGCTCGCGGCCGGGACGGGCCCGGTCGCCTTCGATGCCGAGCGGGCGTCCGGGTACCGCTACAGCCAGCGCGCCTACCTGGTCCAGATCCGCCGCCGGGGGGCCGGTTCACTGCTGATCGACCCGGTCCCGCTGGGTGACCTCACCGTCATCCAGGAGGCGGTGGGCGACGCCGAATGGGTGTTGCACGCCGCCAGCCAGGATCTGCCCTGTCTGGCCGAGCTCGGGCTGCGGCCGGCCCTGCTGTTCGACACCGAGCTCGCCGGCCGGCTGCTGGGCTACGAGCGAGTCGGCCTCGGCATGATGGTCGAGCGGGTGCTCGGATACGGCTTGGAGAAGGGCCACTCGGCGGCGGACTGGTCGACCCGGCCGCTACCCGAGCCCTGGCTGCGCTACGCGGCGCTCGACGTCGAGCTGCTGGTCGAGCTGCGCGACGCGCTCGAGGCCGAACTCATCGAGCAGAACAAGATCGAGTTCGCCCGGCAGGAGTTCGCCGCGATCGTCGCGGCGCCGCCCCGGGAACCCCGCGCCGAACCGTGGCGGCGGACCAGCGGCATCCACCGGGCGCGGTCCCGCCGCCAGCTCGCGGCGGTGCGGGCCATGTGGACCGCCCGGGACCGGATGGCCCGGACCCGCGACGTCGCCCCCGGCCGGGTCCTGCCCGACAGCGCCATCATGGACGCGGTCCTCAACGCCCCCGCCGACACCGCGGCGCTGATCCGCCTGCCCATCTTCTCGGGTCCACGGATCCGGCGGACCGCGAGTACCTGGTTGGATGCGCTGCGCAGCGCCGCAGCGCTGCCCGACGACGAACTGCCGGCGCCGGCCGGCCCCAGCGGCGACGGCCTGCCCCCGCCGAACCGGTGGGCCGAGCGCGATCCGGTGGCCGCCGCCCGGCTGGCCCGGGTGCGGGCGAAGCTGTCCGCTCTCGCCGCCACGCACACCATGCCGGTGGAGAACCTGCTGGAACCCGCGCTGTCCCGACGGATCGCCTGGTCCCCGCCCGATCCGCTGACCGAGTCGGCGGTGGAGGAGACGCTGCGCGCCAGCGGCGCCCGCGCCTGGCAGCGGGAGCTGACCCGGGCGGCCCTGAGCTCCGCGCTCGTCGACCCGGAACCCGACCCCGCCGACGACGCCGACGACGCCGCCCCGCCCGCGCCCGAGCGCGCCGGCGGACGGCGGGCGGGCCGCGGCGGCGGGGCCGGCGGGGCGGATCGCACCCGCTCCCGCGGTGGGCGCGCCGGCGCCGGCCGGTCGGTGCGCGGGGCGGCCGGGCGGGCCACCGCCGGTTCTCCGGTCGGCGCGACGTCGTCGGACGGCGGTGGCGCCTCCTCGGTCGGCGCGGCTCCGGCCGGCGGCGGCTCCACCGACCCGGCCGCGTCGGGCGGCAGCGCGGCAAAGCCGTCCGCAGCGTCGGGCCCGGCCTCCGGCCCGACGAGTGGGGCCCCGACCGCCCCCGCCCACGACCGGTAACCAGCTCAGCGCGACACCAAGGGCAGACGGGACGAGTGTCCTACCGGCCGGTAACCGCTGCCGTAGGCTAGCCGGTGCCGGCGATGTCCGCGCCGGTGCTGACCGCCCGCGCGGTCCCGTCGGGTCGGCGCGGGCAGTCGGTGTCCCACGGCGAGGTGCCGGCGGCCGCGAGCCGCCGGTGGGGAGGCCACCGTGTTCGGTTCAGCCCGCGGTTCGGTCCGCGACGTGGTCTTCGTCGACGGCGTGCGCACGCCGTTCGGCAAGGCCAAGGGCGTGTACGCCGAGACCCGGGCCGACGACCTGATCGTCCGGGTGATCCGGGAGCTGCTGCGCCGCAACCCGTCCCTGCCGCCCGAGCGCATCGACGAGGTGGCGGTCGCGGCCACCACCCAGATCGGCGACCAGGGCCTGACGATCGGCCGGATCGCGGGCGTGCTGGCGGGACTGCCGGAATCGGTGCCCGGCTACGCCGTCGACCGGATGTGCGCCGGAGCCGTGACCGCGGTGACCACGACGGCGTCGTCGATCGCCGTGGGCGCCTACGACGTCGCCGTCGCCGGCGGGGTGGAGCACATGGGCCGCCATCCGATGGGCGAGGGCGCCGACCTCAACCCGCGGTTCGTCGCCGAGCGGCTGGTCGACCCGTCCGCGCTGGTCATGGGTTCGACGGCGGAGAACGTGCACGACCGGTTCCCGGCGATCACCCGGGAGCGGGCGGACGCCTACGCCCTGGCCTCCCAGGAGAAGGTCGCCAAGGCCTACGCGAACGGCCAGATCCAGCCCGACCTGGTCCCGATGGCCGCCCGCCACGCCGACAGCGGCTGGGAGCTGGTCACCGCCGACGAGCCGCCGCGCCCGACGACGACCCTCGACGGGCTGGCGGGACTGCGCACCCCGTTCCGGCCGCACGGCCGGGTCACGGCGGGCAACTCCGCCGGGATCAACGACGGCGCCACCGGGTGCCTGCTCGCGGCCGCGGAGGTGGCCGCCGAGCTGGGCCTGCCGGCGCGGATGACGCTGGTTGGCTACGGGTTCGCCGGGGTCGCGCCGCAGGTGATGGGCATCGGCCCCATCCCGTCGACGGAGAAGGCGCTCGCCCGCACCGGCCTGACGATCGACGACATCGGGTTGTTCGAGCTGAACGAGGCGTTCGCCGTGCAGGTCCTGGCCTTCCTCGACCATTTCGGCATCGCCGACGACGATCCCCGGGTCAACCAGTACGGCGGGGCGATCGCGCTGGGCCATCCGCTGGCCTCCAGCGGGGTGCGGCTGATGACCCAGCTCGCCCGGCAGTTCGCCGAACATCCCGAGGTGCGCTACGGCATGACGGCGATGTGCGTGGGCCTCGGCATGGGGGCCACCACGATCTGGGAGAACCCCCACCACAGCGCCGCGACCACGGCGACGAGCTGACCGGGCCCCGCGCGAGAACCCAGTCCCAGGAGAGGGCGGCATGACGATCGACGAGGTGACCCTGGACTACCCGGACGAGGTCGTCACGGCCGCGCACGTCCGGTACGTGACGCTGCCCGGGGTGGCCGGCCCGGTCGCCCTCGTCACCCTCGACAACGGCCACGATCACACCCGGCCGAGCACCTTCGGCCCGGCCGGGCTGCGCCGGCTGCTCGCCGCCGTCGACGAGATCGAGGCGCACGACCCCCCGGTCGCCGCGATCGCCGTGACCGGCAAGCCGTTCATCTTCAGCGTCGGGGCGGACCTGGGCTTCCGGTCGTCGATCACCGAGGCGGACCGGCTGCGCCCGTCGCTGGACGCGCTCGGCCGGCTCGGGCACGACGCCTTCGCCCGGCTCGGCTCCGGTCGCCTCGGCGGGCGCAACCTCGAGTCCGGGCGCAAGGTACCCACCTTCGCGCTGGTCAACGGGGCGGCGCTGGGCGGCGGCCTGGAGCTGGCGCTGCACTGCGACTACCGGGCGCTGTCCACCGGGATTCCCGCGCTNGCCTTCCCGGAGGTGTTCCTCGGCCTGGTGCCGGCCTGGGGCGGCACCCAGTTGCTGCCGAACCTGATCGGCGCCGACCGGGCGGTGTCCGTCATCGTCGACAACGCGCTCAGCCAGAACCGCACCCTGCGTGGGTCCACCGCGTTCGAGCTGGGCATCGGGGACGTGCTGCTGGCGCCGGCCGACTTCCTGGAGGAGGCGCTGGCCTGGGTGGGCCGGGTGCTGCGCGGGGAGATCGACCCGGTTGCCGAGCGTCGCCCGGTGCAGCGGGGCGACGCCTGGGCCGAGGCCGTCGCCCGCGGCCGGGCGCTCGCCGACGCCAGGCTGCACGGCGCCGCGCCGGCCGCCTACCGGGCCCTCGATCTGATCGCGCTCGCCGAGACCGCCGATCGCGACAGTGGCTTCGCCGCCGAGACGCAGGCGCTGGCCGATCTGTCGGTCAGCGGCGAACTCGCCGCCGGGCTGTATGCCTTCGACCTGGTCCAGAAGCGGGNGAAGCGGCCGGCCGGCGGCCCGGATCCGGCGCTGGCCCGCCCGGTCACCAAGGTCGGGGTCGTCGGTGCCGGGCTGATGGCCGCCCAGCTCGCGCTCGTGTTCGCGCACCGGCTGGAGGTGCCGGTGGTGCTCACCGACATCGACGCCGACCGCCTCGACGCCGGGGTCGCGAACGTCCACCGGGAGATCGACAACCTGCTGCTGCGCCACCGGATCTCCCCCGACCAGGCCAACCGCTACAAGGCGAACGTGACCGGCTCGCGCACCGTGGACGCCTTCGCCGATGCCGACCTGGTCATCGAGGCGGTCTTCGAGGACCTGGCGGTCAAGCAGGCGGTGTTCGCCGAGCTGGAGGCCGTCGTGGCGCCCACCACGGTGCTGCTGACGAACACCTCGGCGCTGTCGGTCACCGAGATGGCGGCGCGGCTGGAGCATCCCGAACGGGTCGCCGGCCTGCACTTCTTCAACCCGGTGTCCGTGCTGCCGCTCGTCGAGGTGGTCCGCGCCGCCCGCACCGACGACGCGACGGTCGCCACGACCCTGGCGGTCGCCCGGACCCTGAAGAAGGACGCCGTGCTCGTCGCGGACGCGCCGGCGTTCGTCGTGAACCGGCTGCTTACCCGCTTCCTCGGCGAGGTGCTCGGCGCCGCGGAGCAGGGCACGCCGATCGAACAGGTCGACCACGCCCTGGATCCCCTGGGGCTGCCGATGTCGCCGCTCGTCCTGCTGTCGCTGGTCGGCCCGGCGGTGGCGCTGCACGTCGCGCAGAACCTGCACGCCACCTTCCCGGACCGGTTCCGGGCGCCGACGAGCCTCGCCCGGCTGGTCGAGGCGGGCCGGGGCTCGGTCTACACCACCGGCCCGGACGGCGCCCAGATCGTCGACCCCGAGGCCGCCGCGGCGCTGCGTTCGGCCACAGGGGCGCCGCGTTCGGCCACGGGGGCGCAGCCGCCCACGGCCGCCGAGGTGCGCGAGGCCGCCCTGCGGGCGCTCGCCGAGGAGATCCACCTCATGCTCGCGGAGAAGGTCGTCGCCGAGGCCGCCGACATCGACCTGTGCATGATCCTCGGCGCCGGCTGGCCGTTCCACCTCGGCGGGATCACCCCCTACCTGGACCGCACCGGCATCAGCGAGGCCGTCACCGGCGAACGCTTCGCCCCACCCGGCATCGCCACCCCGCCCCGCTGACTCCAGCGGCTACCGCGCCGAGGTCAGCGCCGTTCGCATCCGGCTGATCCATTCCCCGATGTCAGCGCCGAGCCCGGTACTGCGGGCGAAGGCGCCCCGGTGGCGCTCCCACGCCGCCGGGAGCTTCTCGCATACCTCGGACGCGACTGCGCGCAGATCCGCCCCGGTCACCCCGAAACGGCGATCGAGCCGCGCTTCGAGCCGCGCGAAAGAGGAGAGTCGGACAGAGTCGAACCGCTTGCTGCCCCCAAGTTTGAGACCGAGATCGTCGAGGTGCCCGCCCTGCCTGCCATACACGACGGTCGAGACCAGATCGTAGGCCGGTGAGAGAGTCGGTCGGCGTTCGTCGAGGTAGATCAGCGACCAGTTTTTCAGGTGNGCGTCCCCGTTACCGATCAGCACGTTCAAGGCCAGCCGGCGACCAAATTCTTGCAGTGCCAGCAGATCGCGGCCGCGGTAGGCCAGCGCCGCCACCGTCTCGAACGTCCCCTCGTACTTCGCGTCCGGATACTTGTCTCGGACCTGGGCGAAGTCCTCAATGTGAATCGCTGTCCGATTCCCTTCGCCGCGCCGGTCGAAACGACGGACCGCGTACGCCCATTCCTCGGAGTTCAGCCACATCCGGGACGGCAGGCCTTGAANCTCGTCCCGGTGGACGAGCCGGACCTCGGGTACGTCGAGCCCCACCTCGGCCGCGAGCGACATCATCACGAACTCGTTCAGCGGGACCTCGCCGAACCGCTGATCAGGAAACTTGACCAACCAGTCACCGTGCTCACCCAGGGCGGGAGCGGTAAGACGATCACCAGCGGCCAGCATCGAGAACTTCAGCGCAACCCCAGCCAGCGAGAATCGCCACGGCGACGCTGTGGCCTCGGAAGAGGCTCCGATCGATCTGTCCAGGCGCTCAGCAGGCCACTCCAAGGCCTCCGCGGCGACCGCCATCGGGAGAACCTGGACGGCGCCGGGGAGATCATGCCCGACCTGGGCGAGCAGTTCCATCTCCCGGTCGAGCGCGACATCCCGGTCCGCCGCGATCCACTCGCGTAGCGGCCCCTCAGGCAGCAGGTTCGAGAACCACCGTGGTAGGCGCAGTGCAGCCGAATACCGACCGCGAAGATCCTCCTCGAATCGCAGACCGAGGACGGGACGGGACTCGTCGTTCAGATACTCCTCGGTGAAGGTGAACATCGTGTGGTCCCCGCGCTGCCGCAGAACCCCGACGTGCCGTCCGTGGGGTGAGTCCCACCGCGTGGTGTAGATCGGGATCGGCTGGTTGATCGTCCGGGGTGGGGTGTGTCGCTCCGGGACAAAGACGGCCACCGCGTGTAGCTCTGTGTGAACCGACCAAAGTTCCACGGAGAGGACACACGCGATGGCCTTGGATGATTCTGCCCTATCCGGTCTGCTGGAGCTGCTGCGGCATACCGATGCTGGTCAGGTGATGCGGGAGCTGCTGCGGTTCGGTCTGCAGGCGCTCGTGGACGCGGAAGCCGACGCGCACGTCGGCGCGGCCCGTTACGAACGGTCGGCAGCCCGGACCACGCAGCGCAACGGCTCCCGGGAACGGACCGTGTCGACG
>NZ_LJJX01000006.1:0-173103 GCF_001421075.1 Frankia sp. CpI1-P
CGGAGGCGGCGTAAAGCTGATATAGTCCAACTATCGCGTGTCCGTGAAACGGGCAGCACCTCACACGGCCTGGACATGAGCTTCGTCGCCTACCCGGTTGTCCTGGGGTGCCTTGCGCACCTGATCGGTGACTGCCTGACCCCCCGAGGCTGCCTCCTGCTCTGGCCGGTGAACTGGCGGATGGAGGTCGTCCTGGTCCCCCGCACCGACGGGCGGGTCGAACGCCTCGTGGTGGTGCCCGTGCTGGCCGGCGTCATCGTCATCCTGACGGTCCACGTGCTGGACGGCGCCCTGCTCTCCCACGGGTTGCGCTGACGCCTGGCTGACCGCGTTCATCCGGCCAGCCCTCGGCTATCGGGCTGGCCAGGTGAGCGGGTGGCGCTGTCTCCTCCGGCGCGGTGCGGGGCGTCGAGACGATCACGACAGGTCTCACGTGAAAGCGTCTGCATGACCCGCTCACCGTCGTCGGCGATCTGTCCGCCGCCGCGGTCAGACGGGCTGCCTGTTGCCGCCGGGCAACCTGGAATCAGTACCCCGGGTGGACGCGGCACATCTGGCGGTCGGGCCCGTGCGTCAGGCGACGGACCGTGCCGGCCGTCCTATCTGCCCAACGCGGCCAGCGCCCTGTCGGCGTGCGTGTTCATGTTCAGCTCACTGCTGATGACCTCGATGACGACCTGGTCCGTGCCGATCACGAAGGTGGNGCGCCTGACCCGCAGCAGGTNGATCGGCCGCTTCACGCCAAACGCGCGCGACACGCTGCCGTCGGCGTCCGAAAGCAGCGGATAGTCGAAGGAGTGTTTGTCGGCGAACTTCTTCTGCTTGGCCACGGTGTCCGTGCTGATACCGACCCGCTGGGCGCCGACCTCGGCGAACTCCGCCGCGAGGTCCCGGAAATGACAGCTCTCCGCGGTGCAGCCCCTGGTCATCGCCGCCGGGTAGAAGAACAGGACGACCGGACCGTCGGTCAGGAGGGTGGAAAGCCTGCGAGGGGTGTTGGTCTCGTCTGGCAGCTCGAAGTCCGGCGCGGTGTCGCCGACACGCAGCATCTGTGCGCTCCTCACCTCGGGCTGGGCGACAGGCATCGGCCCGGCGCCCAGGGCCGTCGGAGCGACGGCTGATTCCGTACGCTATCCCGACCCGGTGACGCCCCGCACGAGAGGAGCAGCCGACGACGCCCGATCGGCGCGGCCCGGTCGGACTGTCGGCCACCTGGCGGCAGAACGCGATGCACCACCGCCGCGGCTCCTGGCCGGGGGATGGTCTGATGACGGCATGGGGACAGGGGTGAGGCGTGCGGCTGCGCGCATGACGGTGGTCGGTCACGGCGTCGACGGGGCGGTCCGGTGAGGACCAGTCGTCTGGAGGCGTTCAGTGATGGTGTGTTGGCCATCATCATCACGATCATGGTGCTCGAGCTGAAGGTCCCCGAGGGGCACACGTTCGCGGATCTGCGGCACAGCACGGGGAAGGGCCTGCTCAGCTATCTCCTCAGCTTCGTCTATGTCGGGATCTACTGNAACAACCATCACCACATGTTCCAGTTGGCCCGCCGGGTGACCGGTGGCGTTCTCTGGGCGAACCTCGGCCTGCTGTTCTGCCTGTCGCTGTTCCCGTTCACGACCGCCTGGATGGATGAGACGGACTACGCGCGCTTCCNGGTCGTCCTCTTCGGTGTGAACCTGCTGGCCGCGGCCTGTGCCTACTCCGTGCTCCAAGGGGTGGTCATCCGGGCGCACGGCCCTGACTCCGAGCTCAGGCGGGCCGTCGGATGGGATCTCAAGGGCAGGATCTCGCCGCTGTTCTATCTCGCCGGAATACTGTCCGCGCAGTTCGTGGACACCCACGGCAAGGTCGGCGTCATTATCGCAACCGGCTGCTACACCGTCGTCGCGCTGATCTGGATCGTCCCTGACCGCCGCATCGGCCGTGCCGTGCGCGAGTTCGGAGCCCCGGACTGACCCGGAAACGTGGCCGTCGACGAAGGACCGGTGGAAGGCCGGCCCGACACCGGTGTGGTCACCCGCGCCGGCCTGCTCTATCTGGGCTTGGCGCTGGCTGGTCTGGTNCTCTCCCGGCTGCAGGTCGAGCTGGTGGGACGGATCGGTGAGTGNTTCGTGCGCGAGCTGCGAAGCCGCACCGTCGACCACGTGATGTCGATGTCGGTTCGCTACTTCGACCGCACCCCGGCAGGGGTACTGGTGTCCCGGATGACCGCCGACGTCGACGCGCTACAGGACGCCGTCCAACTCGGAGTCGTGCCGTTCACGCAGGCGGTGCTGGGCGTCGGCGGCGCCCTCGCCGCGCGGGACGCGGTGAGCGTGGGCACCCTCAGCGCCTTCGTGCTCTACCTGCTCCTCGCCTTCGATTACGCCGGCGTGGACCTGCGAGACGTGACCCGGCGCGCACTGCGGTCGCGGATCGTGATGGTCGTCCAGGAGGGCCAGCTGACCACCGGCACGCTCGCGCACAACCTGCGGGCGGTGCGACCCGGCGCCACCCACGACGAGCTGGCTGGGGCACTGGCGTCGGTCGGCGCCGGCAGCTGGCTCGACAGCCTGCCCGACGGTCTCGCCACCCAGGTCGGCGAGGGCGGGTCGCTGCTGTCGGCGGGCGAGCGGCAGCTCGTCGCGCTCGCCCGCGTGTGCCTGCTCGGTGCGGACGTCGTCGTGCTCGACGAGGCCACGTCCGGGCTCGACCCCGGAACGGAGAAGCTCGTGGAGGCCGCGGTGATCGCGGCGACGGCCGACCGGGCCGTGCTCGTCGTGGCCCACCGGATGTCGACGGCACGCGGCGCGGACCGGATCGTCGTCGTCGACACCGGCGGCGTGACCGAAATCGGTACCCATGACGAGCTGCTGGTGCGGGGTGGACGCTACGCCGCTCTTGTCACGGACTTCGAGAACCCTGGCTAGATCTCCGTGGCCTGGACAGCGTGGCTGAAGGGGCCTTCGCGGGTACGGACAGTCATGATCATCGCCAGGTTCCCGACCAGCTTCCTCCTTCGCTGGGCAGTTCCGGCGTCCGTCTGCACAGCCAGCCGTTCCGGTCAACGCGGAGTGCCTGAGCTGTGGTCGAGATCGGCCAGGAGTTCTTCCGTCAGGCTGGCGAGACGGGCGGCGTCGGTGGGGTCAGGTGTGCAGGAGTGTCAGGAGGACGGTTCTGCCCCGGTCCACGGCGGNCAGGGGCGCTGCCAGGTTGTTGTTCGGGTGTTACGGAAGCATGGCGTGATGTTGCGTGCGCCCGGCCGTGTGGTGTGGCATGTGGGCACCACTGTTCCTGGAGGGAAACGTCATGCCGACGACCGATACCTCGACGGCCGGCGAGCCCGGTCTTGCCGCCCGGCAGCCCGCCACGGTCAGCGCGGCGCCGGGTGACGGCAACCGTGCCAGCCATGTCACCGTCGGCAGCCATGTCACCGTCGGCAGCCATGTCACCGTCGGCAGTCACGGCACCGCGCGGGACGGGTCCACCTCAGCTGCCGCGCGCCCTGGCCTGCGGGAGTTTCTCGTCCACAAGCGCGCGGCCGTGCTGGCCCGCGAGGGCGCGATCGCCGCGGGCACCTTGTCGGGTCCGGCGGTGCTGCGGGCGCAGTCGGTCGCCGACGGACGCAGCGGTGTCCGGCGGATCCGGATCCGTGAGCATCAGATCCTCAGCGACTCGCCCCCTGACTACGCCGGTGACGACCTCGGGCCCAGCTCACCCGAGCTCGTCCTCGGCGTGTTCGCCAGCTGCCTGACCCACGTCTTCGAGATCGTCGCCGCCCGCCTGGACATACCGCTCGACGAGATCAGGGTGGAGGTCGAGGGCCAGATGGAACCCCGGGCCGGCCGGCCCGGCTTCGAGGATGTGCCCCGGGAACCGCACAACATCACCTACCAGGCCTCCGTCATCTCNCCGGCCACGGCCGAGGAGATCGAGATTCTCTACCAGACCGTCGAGGCGGAGTGCCCGCTCCTTGCCCTGTTCACGAACCCCCAGACGATTACCGGTTCGCTGGTCCACGCTCCGAGCGGGGGACCGGCACCCGAGCTGTCGGTCGAGGTGCAGGCGGGAGACCACGGATGACCGAGGCGGAGTTCCTCTGGTACATCCCCAACGAAGGACGGCCCGGGCACCGCGGCGACGACACGGTGGCGGGCCACAACAGTCTCGACACGCTGACCCGGCAGGCCGTCGCGATCGAGCGGCACGGCTGGCGGGGAGCGCTGCTCGGCGCCGGATGGAGCCGGCCGGACACCTTCACCGTCGCCACGGCCCTGGTGGCGCGTACGGCCAGCTTCGAGCCGCTCATCGCCGTGCGTCCCGGCTACTGGGGCCCGGCGCACTTCGCCGCCGCTGCGGCGACCCTCGACCACCTGTCGGGCGGGCGGGTGCGGGTCAACATCGTCTCGGGCCGGGACGAGCTCGCGGCGTACGGCGACAGCGAGGCGGGCCAGGCGCAGCGCTACGCCCGCACCGGCGAGTTCATGCGACTGGTCCGCCGGCTGTGGACCGAACAGGACGTCACCCACCGCGGCGAGCACTTCCAGGTGACCGGCTCGACCCTCGGTTCCCGGGTCCAGGCGCGCCCGGGCCGGCTCCACCCGAAGCTCTACTTCGGCGGGGCCTCCGCCGCGGCAGAGCAGGTCGCGGCCGCGGAGGCGGACGTCCAGCTCTTCTGGGGTGAGCCGCTCGACGGCATCGCCGAACGCATCGCGCGCCTGCGGGAGCTGAGCGAGAAGCTGGGCCGCGAGCACCCGCCGCTGGAGTTCGGGCTGCGTGTCACCACCGTCGTCCGGGACACCACCACGCAGGCCTGGGCCGACGCCGAGGCCAAGGTCGCCGACCTGGCTGCCCGTCAGGATGACCTTCCCGAAGGCCGCGGCCGCTTCGACGCCGTCGGCCAGCGGCGCCTGCTCGACCTGCAGACGCGCGGTGAGGTCCTGGACGACAACCTCTACACCGCGCCGGGTCGGATCGGCGGCGAGGGCGCCGGCACGACCTGGCTGGTCGGCTCGGCGGCGGACGTCGCGAAATCCCTGCGCCGGTACGCCGAACTGGGGATCACCCACTTCGTCCTGTCGGACACGCCCTATCTGCAGGAGATCGAGCGTCAGGGGAACCAGCTGTTGCCGCTGCTCAGGACGCCCGGGTGACCAGCTCGCCGACCGGACACAAATGATGATCTCGCGGCAGACCCTCGTCGTCGACATCGCCCCCTTCAGCGGGCTGCGCCTGCTCCGCGCCATCACCGACGACCTCTGCGTGCTGCGCCGCGAGGGGTCGTAGTTCAGCCGGAATCCCGGCTCGTGCAACGGCCTCCCGGGACGGGCCGACCGGTACCACGTCGAGCAGTCGGGAGGGCCACCATGGCCTGGTCGGCTGACGGGCACCGCCTGGCCTTCCAGGTCGAAGGGCAAGGGATATCTGCCGGCCAGCGCCGTCCCAGCCCACCTGGGATGCCGTCCCCATCCGGTTCCGACCCGCACACGCACCGAACGGTGCTCCGGGTGCGGCTATCTCCACCCGGCGATCCGGACTCGTTGGACTCTGAGCTGGGGCGTTACGAGGGCACGGGCGCGTAGTGGTGACGAATCGGCCCGGCGAGCCGAGCATGAAATTCGGTCACGACTTGCGAAGGAGCCAGCGGTCGCACCGCGACACAGTGGCACCCCGCTACATCGATGCCTGCCGACAGGGGCACCACCGCGCCTTGGCGTTCATGGGCGGCCTTCTCATGGCCCGGCGTGCCAGGATAGACTCGATGCCGCGGATCTCTGAGTCTTGGCGGTGAGCGTGGAGGAAGCGCGGCGGGGGGCGCCGGAACATCTGGATTTCTTTATCAGCTATGCGCCGCACGACAGGCCGTGGGCGGAATGGATCGCCNGGCAGCTGACGTACGCGGAAGATTTTCATTACAGGGTGGAGCTCGACGTATGGGACTGGCCGGCAGGTCGTAACTGGATCGATGCCCTGTCCACGGCGCTGGCCCGTGCGGACCGGGTGNTCGCCATCTATTCGCCGGCCTACTTCGATCCCGCACGCAACAGCGTGGTCGAGTGGTCCGAGGCCCTGTGCCGCGACGAGGAGGGCCGCGACCGGTTGCTGCCCGTCCGCATCGAAGCCGTGGAGGTGCCGCCCGTTCTTCGGAGCAGAATCCACGTCGACCTGTTCGGACTGGACCATGCCACCACGAAACGTCGGCTCCTCGAGGCCGCTCGGGGTCCAAGTCGTCCGGACGGCGAGCCCGTCTTCCCGCCGCAGCAGGTTCCTCCACCTGAACCGGCCGGAACGGAGCCTCGCCTTCCGGGCTCTCTGCCCGAGATCTGGAATCTTCCCGACCGGAACCCCGACTTCGTCGGCCGGGACAACCTCCTCGTCGAACTTCGGGCGAGGCTGTTGTCGACTGGGACCTCCACTGCTCAGGTCATTCACGGAATGGGTGGAGTCGGTAAGACCCAGCTATCGGTCGAGTACGCGCACCGGCATGCCGGCGACTATGATCTCGCCTGGTGGGTCGATGCCGAACAGCCCGAACTTTTCATCGAAAAGCTGGCTGGGCTGACCGAACGCCTCAAGGAATCCGATCGTTCGGCCCAGNGGCTCGTGGATGCCGACGGCAGGCTTCTGGACGGAGTGCGCTGGCTGTTGATTCTTGACAACGCCGAGGACAGCGACGCCATCACCCGGTGGCCCCTGACCGGGGGAAGCGGGCACACCATCATAACGTCCCGCAATCCGCATGGGCACGGTGGTGTCGGTGGCCGACTCGAAGTCAAGGAGCTGAGTCGTTCCGAAGCGATTGCACTGGTGCAGTCGAGGGCTGGGGACGTGAAGGATGACGAAGCCGAACGACTCGCCCACGCGCTGGGTGACCTGCCGCTCGCGCTGGCCCAGGCCGCAGCCTTCCTCCATGAAACAGGCGAGACGACCGAAAGGTACCTCACACTTCTCAGGTCCCGGGCCATAAAAATCATGTCGCAGGGTCGTCAGCGGGAGTACGGAAAGACGCTGGCGGCAAGCTGGAAGATCTCCATGGAACGGCTCGAGGGACAGGATCCGGCAGCGGTGGAACTGCTCTACATCGCGGCCTTCCTCGCCCCGGAGCCAATACCATTCGAGCTCTTCAAGGCGGGTCGTGTCGCATTGCCGGCCCTCCTGGCGGAACTCGTCGCCGACGATCTTGATTTCCCGGTCACCAGAGGCCTGATCGGTCGTTACAGCCTTGCCCGCATCGAACGCGGCACACTCCAGCTGCACCGGATCGTTCAGGCCCTGATCCGTGATCGGCTCGGTGAGGATCCCGGCAAGGCGAGCAGGATGCGGTGGACGGTGCAGGCGATCCTGGTGGCCGCTCGGCCGGGCGATCCAACCGACCCGGCCTCCTGGGACGACTATCGGCGGCTGTTGCCGCACCTGCTGGCCGCCGACCTGGGATCAAGCGAGGACGCTGGTTGCCGCGACCTCCTTCTGGACACGATTTCGTACCTGATCGAGCGGGGAGAGACCGACATCGCGCACCGGCTCGTCGGCGACGCCTTCAGGCGGTGGAAGCACACCACGGAACCTGATGACTCGCATCGACTTGCGGTGCAGACCACGTTGGCCCGCACCTATACCGACCTGGGGCGCTACCAGGAGGCCTTCGACCTGGACCAGGATGTTCACCGCCGTCTTCTGGCCCGACTCGGGAACGATCACCCTGCGACTCTGGCGGCGGCCAGCGACATGGCGGCCGGTCTGAACCGCCTGGGCAGGGTCGAGGAGGCCCGGAGACTCGACGAGGAGACCTTCACCACGCGTCGGGCCATACTGGGCGAAGATCACCCGGACACATTGACGTCAGCGAACAACCTCGCCGCCGACCTGTGGTGGCTGGGCCACCACGAAGAAGCCCGCGCGCTCGATCAGAAGACGCTGGACCAGCGGCGCGAGGCGCTCGGCGCGGACCATCCCGACACGCTTACCTCGGCGAGCAACCTCGCCGCCGACCTGCGTCGCCTCGGACAGTACGAGGATGCTCTGGGGCTGGACGACGAGGTTCGCACTCGCCGGCTTGAAGCTCTGGGACCGGATCATCCTGGCACGCTCATGTCCGCCAGCAACCTCGCCTCCGACCTGACGAACCTCGGTCGGCACAATGACGCGCGGGATCTCTACGAGGAGACCGTCATCCGCTCCCGCCGAGTTCTCGGGGACTGCCACCCGACCACCCTCGGGGTGGTCGAGAATCTTGCCTACCAGCTCAACAGACTCGGTGAGCACGACCGGGCTCGAGCTCTGGACGAGGAAACCTTCGAGGGCCGACGCGTGGCGCTGGGCGATGATCATCCGGAGACCCTGAGATCGNCCGACAACCTGGCAGGAGACCTACGGCGAGCGGGTGAGTACGAAGCAGCGCGGAAGCTGGACGAACAGACACTGCTCGGCCGCCGCAAGATCCTTGGTGACGAACATCCAGAGACGATTCTGTCGAACCGGCATCTCGCGATGGATGTCGACCTCCTCGGCCAGGCGTGGCCGCCGACCAGGGACNTCGAATCGTGATCTTCGACAAGCGGCTTATTGCCGAGGGGTTGTCCTCCTATGACATCGGCGCACCCCTTGGGCAGGGTGGTTTCGGTTTTGTGCTCGGGGCTAGGCACCGCTTTCTGGACCNGGAAGTGGCGATCAAAATCCTCGGTCACCTCGGTGGACTCGATTTCAGCTTCGCGGATGAGGCGCGGGTTCTGGCCAGGCTCGATCATCCCAACATCGTCCGGGTCTACGACTATATTGAGATAGATCATCTCCAGATAATCGTCATGGAGCTTCTTCCTGGCGGGACGCTGACCAGGCGCCAGAAGGCCGGACCGCTCTCGGAGATAGACGTCTATGTTGTGGGAATCGCACTGGCGGAGGCGCTGCACCATGCGCACAGGATGGGGGTCCTGCATCGCGATGTGAAGCCCAGCAACGTCCTCTTCTCGGCCGCGGGCGTTCCCAAGCTGGTGGACTTCGGGATCGCGAAGATACTGGATGATGCCACCTTCACCGGGCGGNCGATCGGCACGCCGAGGTACATGGCGCCCGAACAGCTGACAGGATCGAGGCTGACACCCGCGACCGATCTCTACGGTCTTGCGACGCTTCTCTATGAAATGCTCGGCGGACAGGTGCATGACGGGGGCAGTTCTATTGCCGGCTATGTCCGCCGCCTGCTGGCCGAGGACCGACCGCCGCTGCCACCCGGCGTCCGCCGCCCGATCGCGGATGTCATCATGAAGGCGCTCGAACGAGAGCCGGCGGCCCGGCCCTCGTCGGGGCAGGAGTTCGCGCTTGACCTTGCGCGGGCGGCCAGTGAGGTCTATGGGGACGACTGGAAATCGCGGGCGAACGTCGCGACCGTTCAGTCGGTGGATCAGGTCCTGCCCCCCGGATCCCCGCCCGAAAGCCCGGAGAACGNTCGCGCGGCATGGACGACGGTCATTCTCTCCGGAGGTGCCCCCGGGGTCATAAAGTCACCGGAATCCCTGCGGAGCGGTCAGAGCTCCGACGGTGACCTGCCGGATATACACAATGCGCCGACGATGATCGCCGGGGCGATGGCGGTCGATGTCGTCAGATTTTGGGAGAGCGCCCTACCCGACCCCGACGAGCCCGACGAGCCCGACGCCGACGAACCTGACGCCGACGAACCTGACGCTCGCGATCTCACCGAAGCGGCCGTCGGCGCTCGGCGGCTGGAACTGGCGCCGCCGACAGACAGTCTGGATCGGATCTCACCAGAATCCGCCGAGGTCCGCATGCCCTACGACGTGCGACCGCCTTCCCGCGCAGCATCCCTGCACCGTCGTCTGGACAACTCGCCTCCGTCGCGAATGTTCTACGATGCGCGCCCACCGGCTCGTTCCTCGCGGCGTCGCATCCTGGATTTCCTGGCCGATGAGCAGCCGGTGAAGGTCATCCCGCCAGTCAGGGATTGACGAGTGGAACACCCAGGGGAGCGAAGCCGGACTCGTTGCGGGTGGCGAGGACGAGGCTGTGCACCTGAGCTGTGGCGGCGATCAACGCGTCGTGTGCCGGGCGCGGCCTGAAGTGTATGTCACCGCCCGCGCCGGTATTCGCCGGCGCGGGCGGCGCGGGGTTCAGTAGCCAATGAGTTCGTAGGTGACGGGTGAGACGCTTGCCAGGATGTTGCCACTGAGAACGGAGTAGGTGCCGAGGGTGGCGGAGCTACCGACAATCCAGAAGACGTTGGCTGCCTNCGCGCCGTTGACCAGCTTCACATTGCTTGCGGACGCTGTGAGAACCGTCGGGGTGGCCGCGCTGGCGGTCGTGGCTCCGACCATCGCGATCACCCCGATCGGGACGGTCGTCGCACCGCCGACCGGCGGGCACCCGATCCGGATCTGGCTGGAATTTCGCCGCGAGCGGCAGGCTCGAGACCAGGGTTCGGCTCAGTTCTGCGACACCGCTTACTGCCCGTGCTCGACGCCGCCGTGGGCCAGCCGTACGCCCGCTACGTCCATCACCGAGGCAATCGACGCCGACCACGAGACGCGCCCGGCCCCGACGACCGAACCAGGGCTCCCGTGATCAGGGCTCCCGTGATCAGGGCGGCGGCGCCCGCGCGTCTTCGCGTGACCGGACGACCTACCTACCTCGGCGACGGGAGTGGCATGTCGTCGTGCTGCCGGCGGGCCGACAGCAGGTCGTCGAGATTGTCCCGAGCCCAGCTCCGGGCCGCGTCGACCAGTTGGAGCAGCGTCCGGCCGAGCGCGGTCAGCCGGTACTCCACCCGGGGTGGGTTCTCGTCGAAGACGCTTCTGCTCACCAGGCCGTCACGTTCCATCGCGCGGAGGGTGTCGGTCAGGACCTTCGCGCTCACCGAGCCGAGGAGCTGCCTGAGCTCGGAGAACCGTCGGGGCCGGGCCTCGAGACACAGGACGACCATCGCGGTCCACTTGTCGCCGATCTGCACCGGGAAGGCGCTCATCGGGCAGGCCGGGTCGAAGGTCGGGGCGTCGGCCGTCTTCTCCACACCGCCAACGGTAACCGGTCACGTTGCGGTAACCGGCCTACCGCGTTCTAGGTTGGCCGCCATGACAGGAACACAACCCGTCCGGGCGGTATCTCGACCGGGTGCACCGGCACGGGTCGCCGTGCTCGGTGCCGGTGGTCGCGCGGGACGCGCCGTCAGCCAGGAGTTCGTCACCCGCGGGCATCGGGTGACCGGCGTGGTACGCGACGCCGGTCGGCACCGGTCGCTGGGAGATCTCGGGGTCGAGGTGGNCGAGGCGGATGCCACCCGCGGCGCCGACCTCGTCGACGTTCTGCGCGACGCCGACGTCATCGTGGTCGCGGTGACGCCCTTCACGGCGCCGCCGCCCTCGTTCGACGGCTTTGACGAAGCGTTCTACGAACACATCGTCGCCACTGTCGTCGGCGGCGCGCGGACATCGTCGGCCACCCGGCTGATCACGATCGGGTTGTTTGCCACGCTGACCATGGCCGACGGGCGAATGGTCATGGACGACTCCGCGGTCTTCCCGCCGTGGCTGTTGCCGTTCGCGCGAGCGCACGCGCGTGAACTGCCCGCGTTGCGCCGCTACGCGTCCGAACTCGACTGGTTGGTCGTCACCCCACCGGCGGGGTTGCAGGCCGACGGCGCGGCTGATTCGGCGGGCTACGTTCTCGTCGAACCGCCGCTCGACCGCCGCCTTTTCGAGGGCGTGCTCGGCTACGGCCAACTCGCGCACGCGGTAGCGGACCAGGCCGAAACCCCGACCTTGCACCAGACCCAGGTTGCCGTTCTGCCTCCGCCGACGGAAACCGTGCAGGAAGGAGCGCCGGAATCGAGTGCCTGACCGCCCGCGGACAGCGGGTGGAAGCGCGCCAGCTGCGCTCCCCTGCGGTGAATTCTCGGCGGCCGCCGTCGAGGTGGTTGATGATGGGGTCGACCGCGTCGGTGTCGAGCGGAAGGGAACCCGAGGAGGGTCGCGGATGTTCGAGAGATTCACCGACAGCGCCCGGCTGGTCGTTGTCCACGCGCAGGAGGAGTCCAGGTCGCTCGGCCATGACCGGATCGGCGTGGAACACCTCCTGCTCGGCCTGCTCCACGACGACACCGGGCCGGCGGATGCCGTACTGGGTTCGTACGGACTCACGCTGGCAGACGGCCGGTCGGCGGTCGTGGCGGCCGTCGGCGCGAGCGAGCACACAACACCACGGCACATCCCGTTCACCCCGCGGGCGAAGAAGGTCCTGCAGAAGTCGCTGCGTGCGGCTCAGCGGCTCCACCACACCTTCATCGGCCCCGGGCATCTCCTGCTCGGACTGCTGGACGAGGACGAGGGTGTCGCCGTCGACATCCTCGTCCGTCTCGGCGTCGACCCCGAGGAAGCCGGCCGCCGAGTTCTCGCCGCCATCGCCGCCACCGGCGCCACGCAGGAAGCCCCTCCGTCCGAGACGACGTATTCTCCGCCACGGGCGGCCATCACCAGAGCCAACGCGCGGACCCGTGAGATCGCCGGGCAGCTCAGCCAGGCGCGGGCGGCGAAGGACGCAGCCATCGACGCGGGCGATTTCACCGCCGCGACCGCGATGCGCGAACGCGAGAAGGCCCTGCTCGCGGAACGCGCCCAGATAGCAGCAGACCTGCAGACCGGCGGCGAGACCCCATCGCCGTCCACCTCACCCGAGTGATCGCGGCACTCAGGTCGGACGGGTCGCAGGTCGCGGCGAGCGCCGGGTAGCGGCGGATTTCCGATCAGGGGAAGCAGTTCCGTCCAGAACACACGTTGCCGAGACGATCGTCACACCCGAGCGTCGCCACGCTGGTCTGGTGCCTGTGCTGTGAGCCTGGCAACGGCAATGTCCTTGGCCAGGCGCAATGCCGGGGAATCCACAAACTATCGGCCTGGCGACAGACCTTTCGGAGTTGGGATCGGTCGGTCCACGGGTAGCGTCCTTCTTGACACACCCGTAACGTTCCACCGGGGAAAGCGGAAATCCGTGTTCGCGCGCTGGAATTTCCTGAGCCTTGCACGGGACCAGCCCCGGGAAAACGGGCGGGGTGTCGACCGAGATGAGGAGAGTATCGGGCGGGCCGGCTGTCGGCCCGCCCCGCGCGAAGGGGAGCCATGAGAATTCCTGTTAAGAAGATCGGCCTCGCCTTCACGACCATCGCCGCCGCCGCGGGGCTTGTTTTCGGCGGTGCGACGATGGCGAGCGCTAGCACGGGACTGTCCGCCGGTGTCCAGGCGGGGACGGGCGGGAACGGCGCGCCCGGGTTGGCCACGTCGGTGAACACGTCGTTGTCGGTGGGTGAGCTGTCGAAGGTGACCGCGGCGGTCAAAGCCAAGGACGCGTCGGTCGTGGTCACCAGCGTGCTGAAGAACTCTGACGGGTCCTACCTTGTGGTCGGTACCAGGGCCGGCGTCACGGTGAAGTACCTCGTCAGCGCGGACCTGAAGACCGTCACGCAGATCGCGGCCGGGTAGCCCGAGCGGTACCGGGGCTCGGGTCTCGCGGCCCGGGCCCCGGTTTGGTATCAGGATGGTATCGTCGGCGGCATGGCGCTGACGGTGCGGACTGACGAGGAGCTGGAGCACGCGCTGACGGTGCTGGCGGCGGCCGAGGGCATCTCTCGGCAGGAGATCATTCGGCGTGCTGTGCTGGNGCGTTACGAGCGGGCCGGCCATGTGGNCCGGGTGGCGGACAGTGCGGATCGAATGATCGCCCGGTGGGGGGACGTGCTCGCTCGCCTGGGCACCGTGTGAGTGCTGTCGAGTATCTCGACCTGGAGGATCTGCTCGCCCTCGTACGCGTTATCGGTGCTGGTCCGGTGCGGGATGTCGGTCTACTCGACGCGGCGGCTGCCCGCGCGTCTTCCAGCGCATTCGGTCAGGACGCATATCCGAGCCCGGCGCTGAAGGCGGCCGCGCTCCTNCATTCCGTTGCCCGAAGTCACCCCCTGGTCGACGGCAACAAGCGTCTGGCGTGGCTCGCAGCCGTGGTTTTCCTCGACATCAACGGCTGCACCACCGACCTCGTCGACGACAAGGCGTTCGAGCTCGTCATGGATGCGGAGCAGGGGATCGCCGACGTCGAGAAAATTGCCGATCGGCTGTGCGTCGTCCCGGCGGACCGCGACTAGTGCTGCGGGCCTCACCTCGGGGTCGGCTGTTTGCGGGTGATGCGGTAATGAAGGACGAGGAAAGGGATGCCGAAAAGAAAGAACGAGTGTTCCGCGCGTAGCTCGCCCTCGTCCCGGTGGACGTCGAGCTCCTCGGCGAACCCGTGGACTGCCAGGGCCGTGAGGCTGCCGTCCGTCGGGTCGCGATAGGCAAGGTAATGGCCGGGGTGCTCCTGATCGCTACGGCTGGTCAGGGTCAGCCCGCCGTCGGCCCGGCTGCGGGGCAGGAGCGTCGCCGTGAAACTCGCCTGGGGCAGCGGAAAGNCGACGCTGACGTACCCGCGGTCGCGGTGCCGGTAGGTGGTGTAGATGCCGACGTAGATGGGCTCGTCGGTATCGGCGAACGAGCGGATCCAGCCGCGGACCGCCACCGCTTCGGTGTCCGGCGGGGTGCCCGGTGGGCTGATGGTGTCGATGCGGCTGCGGATACCGCGCTGGGTCTCCCGCTGGTTCATGGGTACGTTCGCCTGCCCCAGCGGGCGGGCCAGCGCGGTTCGATACAGCAGGTAGCCGGGACGCACCCACAGCCGCCATCGCGGCACGATGTCGAGGGTGAACCGGGTGGTGTGCTCGTAGAACTCGCGGACCAGCGGGTCGACGCCGGCGGGGTCGAGGTCCGGGCCGGCCAGGTCGTCCAGGGAGGCGACGATCCCCACGTCGGCGGCATCGGCGACGTAGTGGCCGCCAAGCTCCTCGGCCAGCTCCCGAACGTAGCCGGTGCCGACCCGGCGCGAGCGCGCCTGCCGGGGCACGACGAAGGGCAGCCGCTGCGCGGGGACCCGTTCGGCGAGCAGGCTCACCTGCGGATCGCGGAAGAGCAGTGGCGAGACGCACCGGTAGGCCGCCATCGTGATGCTGGCCGCCGCCGCCGGCGGCACCGGGCGTGCGCGCGCCGCGAGCGCCGTGCCCACCGCCGCTCCGACCAGCGGCCCGAGCAGCACCTTCTGCGGCCGCAGCCCCAGCAGGCCGCCGACGCCTCCGGTCGCCGCGCCGACCGTGACGGGGCCGGCGCCGGCCAGCCGCCCGGCCGCCCAGCCGGCGGGGGCGACGAGCGCCGCGCTGGTCGCCGTCCGCTGCCACAGGGCGGGTAGTTCGCCCGGCCGCTGCCGAGCACGGGCGACCGCCTCGGACGCCGCCAGCGTGACCGCTCCCGTGAGGCCGCCCAGGCCGACCCCGCGTCGCCCTCGGTGAGCGCCGAGGGCCACTCCGGCCATGCCCCCGATGACGGCGGCGGACAGGACGGCCGCCCGGACGTCCGTGGAGGTCGTGCCCTGGTTCCGCACGCCAACAACCTATCTGTCGACCGGCGCGCCCTCGGCTGCCGGAGGACTTGGCCGGGCGGCGACGGCTCAACCCGCACCTGCGGGGAATGACTTCGCTGCGTAGTGCTCTGGATGCCGAAAGTCGGTCTCGTCGTCGCGGTCGCCGGGTCCGTCTGACAGTAAACGCCAAGGTTGGCGGGATACGAAGGGTGCGAACGGAGAGGAGACGGGCAGACCGGCAGTTCTGAGGGGAGCGTGGATGGCTGAGCACGGACACGACCCGGAACGCGGAGCGCGCCGCGCCGCAGTGGTGTCGCCCAGGCGCTCGCCAGCGGCGGACCGCCCGCCGGGCACCCTGCTGGCCGACCCGCCGTCGCGGCTGCCCGGCCAGCCACGAACGCCCGGCCAGCCACGGACGCCCGGCCAGCTACGAACGGATGGCCGGCCGGCCGGTTCGACCAGGCCAACCGGGTCGGCCGCCCCCCAGGAACGGGCTGCTCGGGCGACCGGGGCGCCCGAGCGAAGCGGCGCCGGGCGCGGCGGCCGCAACCCCGCGCTGGACGGCGTTCGGGCGCTCGCGGTGCTCTGCGTGCTCGTGTTCCACATGGACTCGCTGCCCGGCGGCTACCTCGGTGTCGACGTGTTCTTCGTGCTCAGCGGTTTCCTGATCACCGGACAGTTGCTGGCCGAACGGGACCGGACCGGAGGGGTATCCCTCACGCGGTTCTACCTCCGGCNCGCCTACCGGCTGCTGCCCGCGTTCTGGCTGCTGGCCCTCGTCGGCCTCACGGCAGTCGTGCTGCCGGGGATCGGCACGGCCGGCGAGCGGACCGAGTTCCTCGACAGCCTGGCCGCCTCGACGCTGTACCTGAACAACTACTTCCAGGTGGTGCGGCAGAGCACGGGGGCCGGCTGGCTGGGACACACCTGGTCGCTGTCGCTGGAGGAGCAGTTCTACCTGCTGTGGCCGCTGGTGCTGGTGGCCCTGTGCCGCCGGCCGTCGCTGGCCCGCCGGCTGCCCGTGGTCCTGCTGGGCGGGGTGGCCGGCGTCGCGCTGTGGCGCAACGTGCTGGTCACGTCCGGGGCGCCGGGGACGCGGACGTACTTCGCCCTGGACACCCGCGCCGACGCGCTGCTGGTCGGCTGCGCGCTCGCCGCCTGGCTGCGGGCGGCGCGGCAGGGGGCGGCTGGCGAGGGTGGGGCGGCGCTGTGCTGGCGGCGCCGTCTCGACCGCGTCGGGGCCGTCCTGCCGGTGGCCGGTCCGGCCGCGCTCGCGCTGCTGGCGGTGGCGACGGTGACCGCGCCGAGCGGTTGGGGCCAGGGGTCGGCGTGGCTGTCCCGCGGCGGTTACACGGTGGTCGCGCTGCTTGCCGGCGCCCTCATCCTGACCCTGGAGCAGGGCGCGACGACAAGCTGGCTGTTCCGTGCCCTCGCCGCCCGTCCGCTGGCCTGGCTCGGCCGGGTCTCCTACGGCTTCTACCTCTGGCACTTTCCCGTGGTCGCGCACTGGGGCCACGACCTGACCGGTGCGCTCGGCCGGTGGCCGGCGGTCGTGGTGGTCGGCGTCATCTCGATGGCCCTGGCGGCCACGTCGTACTACCTGCTCGAACTGCCCATCCAGCGGCGCCGTCCCGCGGGGCCCCGGCCGCCCCGCGCGAGCCCGCCGCGTCGCCAGCCTGCGTTGGCGGGCAGCCGCGGGAGCCGGTGACGGAGACCGCGGGGTCAGTCGTCGATCGCGGTGGCCCGGGCGACCTTCTCCCAGGCGGTGATGTCGGCGCGGACGGCGTCGAGATGGGCGATGATCGCATCGACCGCGTCGGATCCGAGCAGAAGGCGCAGGGGAACCCGGGGCGCGTCCAGCGCGGTGATGATCGCGGCCGCGGCCTTCGCCGGATCACCGGGTTGGCTGCCGTCGCTGGTCTCGACCATCCGGCGGGTCGGGCCGACGGTGTCGGCGTAGACGGGTATCTCGGTGCTCGCGGAAGTACCCCCGAACAGTCCGGTCCTGAAGGAGCCCGGCTCGACCACGAGAACCGTGATTCCCAGCGGGGCGACTTCGGCTGCGAGCGCCTCGGACAGGCCCTCGAGCGCGAACTTGGTGGCGCTGTAGGCGGAGAATCCGGCGAACGACATCTGACCGCCCATGCTGCTCATCTGCACGATCGCGCCGGATCCCGCGGCGCGCATGTGCGGCAGGACGNCCCGGACCAGCGCTGCCGGGCCGAACACGTGGACGTCGAAAAGGGATCGCAGCTCGGCGTCGGTGGTCTCCTCGACCGCGCCGACGTGGCTGCGGCCGGCGTTGTTGACCAGCACGTCTATCCGGCCATGCCGGCTTACCACATCCCGGACGACCGCGTCGATCGTGCCGGTTTCGGTGACGTCCAGCGGAACCGCCTCGACCTGCGCGGGATACTTCGCGACGACGTCGTCCAACGTCGCAGCGCGGCGGGCCGTCGCGACCACGACGTCCCCGGCGGCGACCGCCGCCTCGGTCACCGCCCGGCCGAAGCCGCTGTTTGCGCCGGTTACCAGCCATACTCGGCTCATCGTGTTTCTCCCGTCGTCGGTCCGTCCTCTCCAGACTGCCGGCGGGACCGACGCAGGTCCAAGTTCCGCTGTGATAGCCAGTGGTTATGGATGCGCTGGGCCGGGATCTCCGATATTTCGTGGCGGTCGCCGAAGAACTGCACTTCACGAGAGCCGCGGAGCGGCTGTTCATCTCACAGCCTGCCCTGAGTAAACAGATCCGTATGTTGGAGCGGTATCTCGGCGCGTCCCTGTTCGAGCGGAACCGCCGGGAGGTCCGGCTGACGCCGGTCGGCAGGGCATTGCTGCCCCATGCCCGACGCGTGCTGGCCGAGTGGGACGCCGCCCGGGAGGCGACCGAGNGAGCCAAGGCGGAGCAGCGCGCGACCCTGGTGGTCGGGATGAACACCAGCCCCGGTCGCGGCGGTCTGCTGCCGGCGATCACTTCCCGGCTCACCGCCGAGGTGCCCGACGTCCGGCTCATGCTGCGCCAGGTCAGTTGGGACGACTCGACCGCCGGACTGGCAAACGGGTCCAGCGACGTGGCCTTCGTCTGGCTGCCGCTCGGCGACGCCGAGCGCTACACGTGGATCGTCGTCGCCGCGGAACCGCGCCACGTCGCCCTGCCCCGGACACATCGGTTGGCGTCCAGGGAGACCGTCGACTTCGCCGATCTGCTGGACGAGCCGTTCCTGGCATTGCCGCCCAGCGCGGGACGGCTGCGGGACTACTGGCTCGCGCTCGACGCCCGCGGCGGACGTCCACCGGTGATCGGCGCCGAGATCGCGGGCGCGGACGAGACGTACGAAGCCCTGGTCGGCGGCTACGGCGTCTGTCTGTTGGCGGTGAGGAACGCCCCGCTGGTCACCCGCGGAGGCGTCGTCACCCGTCCGGTCGTCGGCGTCTCACCCAGCCGGTTGGCGGTGGCCTGGCACACCGATGATCGTCGTCCGCTCGTCCAGGCCTACGCGCGTGCCGTCCGCCTGGCCGTCGGGGACGGCGGCCCGGACAGTCCGGACGGTGACAGTGCGGACGGTGACAATGGCGGTGACGGGGCCGGGTTCGGTCGCTAACGTGACGCGACATGTACGCGATCGCGACCCGGCGAAGAAGCCAGCCGCCTCCGTCCTGGGTGGTCTGGGAGGCGCTGATGAAGCCGAACCGGGACCCGCAGCGGCAATGGTTGACCCTGCGTCGGGGTGAAGTCGCGCCGCGGGTGATGGAGTCGACCCGACCCGGGTTGGTCGTCTGGTCGTCGATCTGGGCGGCCCACCCCGACGACCTCATCCGTTTCGACATCGAGTCCACCGGGCAGGGGACCGGCCTGCGGTGGACCCTGCTGGCCCCGCAGGAGGCGCCGCCCGACGTCGTCGTCCCGCGGCGAAAGCGCCTGAACGAACTCATCAACGCGCAGCTGCGGTTTTCCTTCGGCCAGTAGGACCTTCTGTCCGGGTTGGGGAAGTGACCGGACGTGCGGACACGGGCAGGGCGCCGTTTCTGACGGTAGGTGCTATTCGGATCACAGTCCCACGCGCATGCCGTCTCCCTTCACGTGTCCGCTTCGGTGTTGCCAGTCAACGAGACGGAACCTTCGCGACCAAGGGGCAGTTCTTCCGTACAGCGATAACGGGATCTGATCGACGGAGGCGGATGCGGTGGAACTGCGGCACCTGCGTTNCCTCGTCACCGTCGCGGAGGAGCTGCACTTCGGCCGGGCCNCCGACCGGTCGTCGCGTCGGGTGCGGCTCACCCCCGCCGGCGAACGGCTGCTGGTCGAGGCTCGGGCCGCGCTCGCAGCGGTGGACCGGGTCACCGCGGTGGCCGCGGAGCTGGCCGCGACGCCGACCCGGGTCCTGCGGGTCGGGATGAGCCCGGGCCTCGGCGCCCGACTCACGCGCGGGCTGGAAATACTGCGACAGACCAACAGCGAACTCGACATCGAGCTGGAGCTGGTCGCGATCCCCGTCGTCGAGCAGCTTGCCGCCGTCGTCCGCGGGGAGATGGAGCTGGCGCTGCTGCGTGCGGTCCCCGCGGGCGAGGGCCTGCAGGTTCTCGAGCTGTGGCCGGAACCGGTGGCGGTGGCCCTGCCGGCGACGCACCCGCTGGCTCGGCGACCGACGGTACGGTTGCGGGACCTGGCTGATCTACCGTTGCGCATCCCCGCTCGGGCCTACGATCCGCCGTTCCACGACTTCGCTCTCGACGCATGTCGGGCCGAGGGCTTCGAACCGCGCCTGGGTCGCCCGAGCTGCGACGCGGCGGACACCCTCGTCGAGATCGGAAACGGACCGCCCGCGTGGGCGCTGATCTACGCCGACGTCGAGGTCGCCGCCGGCCTCGACGCCGGGATCTCGAAGGCGTCGGTCCTCCGGCTCGACCCGCCGCTGAACGCCTGCGGCTGCCTCGTGGTCTTCACGGCGAAGGCCCCGGCCTGCGTCCAGAGCCTCGTTGCCGCCTTCGGGCCGCAGGGAGCCGCCTGAGCGGCGCGGCTCAGCACGATCGGGTCAGATCTGACCCAGGTTGATCTCCACCGCGAAGGGAGCCGAGGCCCTGACCACGTTGGTGAACACGTCTCCATCCCGGTAGGCCCTGGTCGCGGGATCGAGGACATGGGTGTACACCAGCGGAACGCCGGTGGCGGCCTGCTCGATCCGCCAGTAGAAGGCGATGNCGGCCCGGGCGTACTGCTCGACCTTCACGATCCGGTCGGTGGTCTCCGAACCCGGCGAGACGATCTCCACCACCAGCAGCACGTGCTCCGGACGAGTGGGCGTGACGTCGATCGTGTCCGCGCGATACACCACGACATCCGGACGGCGGTTGGTGAGCGGCACGTCCTGCAGGCGGACGTCGAAGTCCGTGTCGGCGTTCCAGTCCGGCCCCGCGGCCGCGTCCAGAGCGTTCGCGACGATCNGGGCCAGCCGGTTGTGCCGCTTCGTGGCACTGGGACTCACGACGACCATCCNGTCCACGATCTCGACGCCCGCGCACTGCTCCTCGGACCAGGAGTCGTACTCCTCCGCCGAGATCTGCTCGTGCATCCACGCGGGCGCAATCATCTCCGCGGACATGACGCACCTCCCCTGAACCGGCACGGCAGGCATGGTCTCGCCGGCCTCAGCGTACCGGGATCCTCCCGGGCCTTCCTCGCACTCGGGCCGGAGGGTGATGTTCCCGTGGTCCACTACTCGGCGGCGGAGGCGGTGCATGGTCGGCGATGACGGCCCCGTGCTGGGAGGGGCGGTCGAGGAGGGGACGGCGATCCCGGCTGCGGTCGTGGCCGTGGCCGCCGGTGTCGAGGTGCGACCCGTCTGGCGCAACGCCTTCGGTGGGCTGACGTTCGAGCTCGTCGGCGCGCCCGAACGCCGGTTCCTCAAGTGGGCACCGGCCGGCAGCGGCCGGGATCTCGCGGCCGAGGCGGTCCGCCTGGCGTGGGCGGCGCCGTTCACCGCCGTGCCCACGGTGCTGGACCAGGGCGGGGACGGCGCGGGGAGCTGGCTGCTCACGGCGGGACTACCGGGCCGCAACGCCGTCGAGGCACGGTGGCTGGCCGACCCGGGGCGCGCCGTGCGGGCGGTCGGCGTGGGGCTGCGCGCGCTGCACGACGCGCTGCCCGTCGCGGGCTGCCCGTTCTCCTGGTCGGTGTCGGACCGGCGGGCCGCGGCGGCCGCGGTGGCGACCACGCCGGCGCAGCGGCGCCTCGTCGACGATCTTGGCGATCCGCCGCCGCCCGACCTGCTCGTCGTCTGCCATGGCGATGCGTGCGTGCCCAACACCCTGCTCACCGATGATGGAACCTGCTCGGGGCACGTGGATCTCGGCGCTCTCGGCGTGGCGGACCGTTGGGCCGACCTCGCCGTGGCGACCTGGAGCACCGTGTGGAACTACGGCCCCGGCTGGGAGACGGTCCTGCTCGACGCGTACGGCGTTGCCCCGGACGACGACCGCACCGCCTACTACCGCCGCCTGTGGCGCCTCGGTCCCTGACCCGCCGGGCGGGGCGGAGGCTACCGCCGACCTGGCCGCCCTGCGCGCGGCGCTCGCGGATCGCCGCGCCGCCGCGGCCGGCGGGGACGATGTGGCCTTCGTCGACGCCGACGTCGCCCTGCACGTGGCCATCGTCGCGGCGGCGCACAATCCGCCGCACCGGGCTTCGGTCCGGGATGCCCCGCCGCGCTGGTCTGAGCCGGATCGCGGGCGGTCCCGGTGGCGCCCGTGCTCGGCGATGGTGGGGGATGCCCGCGCCGGGCTGGTAGCGTCCGCGATGGCAACAATTGCGGGGTGCCCCGGGTGACCGGGGAGAATCGGGAAGCCGGTGCGAGTCCGGCACGGGCCCGCCGCGGTAACCGGGAAGTCGCCGTCCACGCGTGCCACGCAGCCACTGGGCCACCGGCCTGGGAAGGCGGACGGTCCGGCGTCGATCCGGGAGTCCGAAGACCGGCCCCGCCGCCACGCCGCCCACCCGGGCGGCCGACAGCGGGAGCCTGCCTTGCCACACCACCATCGTGACGCCGGAACCACTCCCCGGCTGGACGCCGTCACCTCGTCTGACCCGGCAGCTCGGCCCGACCCGGCAGCTCGGCCCGACTCGGCAGTCCGGCCCGACTCGGCAGTCCGGCCCGACCCGGCAGCCTGGGCCGACCCGGCAGCCTGGGCCGACCCGATGGCCCGATCGGGCCCCGCGACCGGCCTGGGTGCCGACGCCCTGTACGACGCGATCCACCGTCGGCGCGACGTGCGCGGCCAGTTCACCGGGGCGCCGATCCCCGCCGACGTCCTCGGGCGTGTCCTCGCCGCCGCCCACGCCGCGCCGAGTGTCGGGCTCAGCCAGCCCTGGGACTTCATCCGCGTCACCGACGACGGGACGCGTCGGGCCTTCCACGCGCACGTCCAGCACGAACGGGCGGTGTTCGCCGGGACCCTGGCCGGGGAGCGGGCCGAGCGTTTCGCCGGGATCCGGATCGACGGCATCCTGGCCGCGTCGATGTCGCTGGTCATCACCTACGATCCGGCGCGCGGGGAACCGGCGGTCCTCGGGCGGCACGCCATCGCCGACGCGGGCCTGT
Source organism: Frankia sp. CpI1-P (assembly GCF_001421075.1). NCBI lineage: Bacteria > Bacillati > Actinomycetota > Actinomycetes > Frankiales > Frankiaceae > Frankia > Frankia sp. CpI1-P. Next base: position 23,019 of record NZ_LJJX01000006.1, read on the forward strand.
ACTCGGTGTGCCTGGCCATCGAGAACCTGTGGCTCGCCGCGACCGCCGAGGGCCTCGGGGTCGGCTGGGTGTCGTTCTACCGGGAGCCGTTCGTCCGGGAGCTGCTCGGCATCCCCGTCGGGATCCGCCCGGTCGCCTGGCTGTGCGTCGGCCCCGTGACCCACCTCGAGGACACCCCCGACCTGGAACGTCACGGCTGGGCGCGACGGCGTCCCCTGGCCGACGCCGTCCACGCCGAACGCTGGCGTGGACGGCCCGAGCGACGCTCCGCCTAGACGCGCCCCATCGGGCGGGCGCGGGTCAGGGGCGGGCCCGCAGGCCGTCGAGCAGGACCGTCGTCAGCGGGTCGTCGGCGCGCGCGCCGGGGCGGCAGACTGCCACGTTGAGCAGGCCGACCACCTGCGCGCCGGTGAGGTCGGCCCGCAGCGATCCCTCGCGCTGGGCGTCCTCGACCAGGCCCTGGAACAGTGCGTCGAGCTCCGCCACCAGGTCGGCGACGGTCGGGTCGACCCGGGTGGCGTCGGGCAGCGACGAGATCAGGGCGAGGGGCAGGCCGGTGCACCGCGCCACGATCCGGACCAGGACCTGCCAGCGCGGCGCGGCGGAGGACTGCTCGGCCCGGCCCGCGGCGAGCAGCGTGCGCAGCGTCGTGGCCGCGACCGAGTCCAGCAGCGACTGACGGTCGGGAAAGTGCCGGTAGAGGGTGCCGACACCGAGGCCCGCGGCGCGGGCGATCTCCTCCATGGACACGGCCGGCCCGCGCCGGGCCAGCAGATCGAGGGCGGTGGTCGCGATGAGCTCGCGGTTGCGCTGCGCGTCGGCTCGCACGGCCCGCTCCCTCCGCCTCCTGCGCCCCACCGGTTTGGGCCCCCGGTCTGGGTCCTACCGGTCTGGGTCCTACCGGTCTGGGCCCCTCGTCTGGAGCCCGCCAGCCCCCGACTTCAGGCTTCCGCTCGCCCACCCGCCGGCCGTGGACCGGGCGGATGGAGCCGACCTCCGGTCAACCGGAGTATGGCNTTCAGCTTAATGTAGCGTCCTGAGCCGAACCGGAAGGTCCGGTTCAGGTTGGAGCGATCACGAAGATCGGGTTGTATCTCGGCGGCGGTCCGGGCCCGCAGGCCCTGGTCGATCAGGTTCGGACCGCGGCCCGAGCGGGCCTCGACAGCGCGTTCCCCGCCTACCGGGCCATCCTGGATCGGCAGGGTCTGTCCGGAGTACACGAGACGGTCGTCGCCGGCACGGCGGAGGTCGTCGAGCGGGCGCTGCGCCGCTACGCCGACGCCGGCGCCACCGAACTGGTCGTCAGTCTGATCGGCGACCCGGGGGAGCGGGCGCGCGGCCTCGACGTCCTCACGGCCCTGCGCTCGGCCGGCTGAGCCCCGATCCTGATCCCGACGACCGGACCAGTGGTCTCTCGCCCAACCGGGCCAGACGGGCGGGGCGCCTGCGCGTTGGCGCCGCCCTTTCGGCCTAGGGTGGCGCGGGGCGCGGAAACTGAAGATCCGGTTCAGGTTGGAGATCATGAAGATCGGAATGTACGTGAACGCGGGCCCGAGCCCGGCCGACGTCCTCGACCAGGTCCGCACGGCGGCGCGCGCCGGCCTGGACAGCGCGTTCCTCGGCCAGCTTGTGTCCTGGGACGCGCTGACCCTGGCGGCGCTGTCGGCCACAGCGGTGCCCGGCATCGAGCTGGGTACCGCGGTGGTGCCGACCTACCCGCGCCATCCGCTCGCGCTGGCCGGGCAGGCACTCACCGTCCAGGCGGTGGCCCCCGCGGGCCTCACCCTGGGGATCGGGCCCAGCCACCGGTCGATCATCGAGGGGCAGTTCGGCTACCCGTACGACCGGCCGGCCCGCCACATCCGTGAGTACCTGACCGCGTTGGGGCCCCTGCTGCGCGGGGAGGCGGTCGACGTCCACGGGGAGACGGTGACGGCGGTCGGCCGGGTCGACGCGCCGGTCGCCGTCGCACCATCGGTGCTCGTCTCGGCGCTGGGACCGGTCATGCTCCGGGTCGCCGGCGAGCTGGCCGACGGGACCGTGACGGTGTGGACGGGCCCGAGGACCATCGGCGATCACGTCGCGCCGACGATCACCAAGGCGGCCGCGGACGCGGGCCGGCCCGCGCCGCGGGTGGTGTGCATGGTCATGGTCTGCGTCACCGCCGATCCGGACGGGGTCCGTGCCGCGGTGGCATCGCAGGTCGGCTTTGCCTCGGACCTGCCCTCCTACCGGGCGATCCTCGATCGCGAGGGCCTCGGCGGGGTGCACGAGACGGTGGTCGCCGGCACGGCGGAGGTCGTCGAGCGGGCGCTGCGCCGCTACGCCGACGCCGGGGCGACCGAGCTGCTCGTGGGCCTGATCGGCGACCCACAGGAGCAGGCGCGCACCCTCGACGTCGCCACCGCGCTGCGCGCGGCCGGCTGACCGCTCGTCCGCCGCGTCGGGCCGCGCCGGGTCGCGCCGCTGGAGGACCCCGCCCGGTACTCCGGAGCATCGAGCGGACGGGCCACCAGTGGGCGCGCCGAGCTCGATGGTGGGCCCCCCGATCAGGCCCTCTCGGCTGTGCCGGAACCGGGCCGGGCAGCGGTCACCACGTGTCCGCGGGGCCCGCTCGGCCCCGACCGCCGGGTCGCTTGGGATTACCGCCGAGGTCTGGCGGGCGATCGGCGTCGTCGTGCTCGGCGCGTTGCCCGCCAACCTGGCCACCGCGCTCGTCAATGTCGGCCTGGACACGATTGCCAGCAGCCGGGGCCACGCCGCGAGCCGTCGCAGCAGCAGGAACGTCCGGGTCGTGCGCACCGGCCGGAGCCGGCCAGCGGCCAGGCGTCCGCCGGTCAGCTCGCCAGACGGCCGCCGGGCGTCGCCGGGCTCCGCCCGATGGCCTCGGCGCCCCGCCGGGCGTCGCAGGAACCGGGCGGGACCGTTGCGCTTCGGTGGCCGAGCCGGGGCGCCGTCTGCCCGACGGCACAAACCCGAGTCCCCTGATTCCCCCGGTGATGAAAGCCATATCTGCCATGTTCCTCATGCACTCCGGCGTCCTGCATCCTGACCAGGGACATCGCACCCTGAGACCGCGGGTACCAGCTTCGGCCNGCGGGCACGCCTTTACCGGGAATGAGGGCGGCCCGCCGACGCCGGCGCGGAGAGGACGACCTGTGCGCGCAACGCGGGGTAACACCGTCGGGCAGTGGCCCGCGGCATGAATGCCGCGCCGTGATGACGGACGCGCTGCGTTCCGCTGCCCGTCCGTCGGCCGTGGCAACCCCGGGATCCGCGGAAGGCACGGGTCCGCGGGTCCACCTCGAACCCACAGTGAAGTGGTGATGGCGCGGAGTGGTTAGAAAGCTGGGAAGTTCCTACACCCTGGAAGACCGCATCGGTCGCGGTGGCATGGGCGAGGTGTGGCGCGGCCATGACGAGGCGGGCAATGTTCTCGCCTTCAAACTCCTGCTGCCCCACTTCACCTCGGATCCGGGAGTGGTCGCCCGGTTCATGCGTGAGCGTGCCATTCTCATCCGGGTCCAGTCGCCTTTCGTGGTGGCGGTTCACGACCTGGTGGCCGAACGCGGCGATCTGGCCATCGTCATGGAATTCGTCGAGGGTTCGGATCTGCGTCGGGAGCTGCAGCGGCGCCGCACGATGCCGCCCGCGGAGGCGGTCGGCCTGATCGTCGACATTCTCGCCGGGCTCGGGACGGCCCATCGGCTCGGGATCGTCCACCGCGACCTCAAACCGGAGAACGTGCTGCTCGACCGCGGCGGGGAACGGTTCCGGCCGAAGATCTCGGACTTCGGTGTCGCCGGCCTGATGGCGTCCGCGGCGACGAGGCTGACCATTCCCGGCGGCATGCTCGGCACCCCCCTGTACATGGCCCCCGAAAGCGTCGATGGCGGCGCGGTCGGGCCGNCCGCGGACATCTACGCCGCCGGCACCATGCTGTACGAGATGCTCTGTGGCGTCGCACCGTTCGCCGGCCGGGAGATGCTGTCCATCCTGCGGGCCCACGCCGATGTGGCCCCTGGCCGGCCCACGGGCGTCCCCGACGAACTGTGGGCCGTGGTGGCCGCGATGCNCGCCAAGGATCCGGATGAACGGCCCGGCGCGGACCGGCTGCAGGAGCTGTTGCCCGGCCTGGCGGGGCTGCCCGCGCTGCCGCCGCTGCGCACCCCGCCGTCCTCACTGGTTGCGGCAACGACGCGGGGGGTGTCCGCAGGGCATCCGAGTGACCCGCCCGGGTCATCCGAGGTGGGACCCGCCGCCTCGGCGGGTTCCCCTGGGCCGGTGGGATGGTTCACCCCGTCCGGGCCACCCTCTCCGGGCGAGCCCGCTGTCCACGTGGCACCGATCGACCCGGTGGACGAGGAGTTCGACGATCCGGTGACCACGCCGGTCCCGATGTACCTGCCCGGTCAGGGGGTGGCGCCAGGGGCGGGCGCGTTCGGACTGACGGACGAGGAGTTCGACGATCCGGTGACGACGCCGGCTCCCGTGTACCTGCCCGGCGGGGCGGTGTCGCCGGATGCCGCCGGCGTGGCTTCGCCTGGTCTGCCGGTGCAACGCCACTCCCACCCGGGGAAGCCGGCCGGTCCGGGGACGGCGGCTGGTCCAGGGAAGTCGGCCGGTTCTGGGGCCGGGTCCGGGAAGGCGGTCGGTTCGGGGATGGCGGCCAGCCTCGCAGGGGCGGCCGATCCGGCGGTGGCGCCCGACCTGGCGGTGACGCAGATCCAGGCCCAGCCGGTCTCGGCGACGCCCGGGGCGTCCGCGCACGCGCCCCCTCCGACGCCGGCCCAGGTCGGGGCGGGCCTGGCCGGCGCAGGAGAGCCAGCACCGTCCAGTTCGGCGGGTGCGGCCCCGTCGGGTGCGAACGGCCCGGCGTCGTCGGGGCGGCCCGATCGGACGGGGGCGGCCGGCCCGACCGGGGGGCGCGGCGGCGAGCCGGGCGACGGGAGCGCCGATGCGGCCGGCCGGCGGCGGTCCCGCGTCCTGGCCGGCGGCATCGCCCTGCTGCTTGGCGTTGCCACCGCGGCGGTCGCCGCCGCGGCGATCCCCTCCGACGGCTCGGACCCGGCCCCCGCGCCGGTCTCCCGGGTGAGCGTCAGCGCCGGTGCGTCCCCGGGGGCCGGCCTCACCTCGTCGGGGCAGGGCGGAGCCCGCGGTGGCGGCCCAGGTGCCTGGTACGGCTCCGTGCCGGCGCCGGGCGGCGTCGCCGGCAATCCGGCCGCCCCCGGCGCCCCTGTCCCCGGCTCGCCGGCTCCCGGCGGCGTCGTCGGGCCCGTCCCGGCCTCGGGCGCCGCCGGTCCGCCGCCATCCCCGGGTGGGGCGTCGCCCAGCGCGGGTGGCACCGTCACGACGCCGCCGCCGGCTCCTCCCGCAACGCGCTCGCCGACCGCCACCCCCCCGGCGCCGACGGCGGAGCCCTCCTCGAGCGCGCCGACCCCCAAGCCGACGCCCAAACCGACGCCCAAACCGACCAAGACCTGCCAGAACTCCGGTGGGCGCGCGGGCAGCAAGCGCACCTGCGGTAGCTCCCCGACCGCGCAGCCGTCGCCGAGCAGCTTGCGCCTCTACACCAGCGCCGCGCCGTGACCGATCACGTCGGGTAGCGGTTCGCGCGCATCCCCCCGATCCCTCGGCGGTCCGGACGCGTTCCGGCCCGGGCGGGGTCGAAGTGCTGGAGGCTGGTGACGGTCCCCGGGCCTCGGAACGGCCATCAGCCTCCAGCATCTCCTGGTATGCAGGCAGTCACCGACGGCGGTGATGATCACACGGCGGCCGGGAAACTCGTGCCGCCAGCCGCCAGCCGCCAGCCGGCCTGGACCTCGGCCGCGCTCGGCTAGCAGGCGGGCGGCGGGGACGTGGCCGTGCCGCCCGACCCTGTCGGGCAGCTCGTGGGCGACGCCGGGGCCGACGCGGTCGCCGACGGCGACGGCTCGCCGCTCGGGGAGGCACCCGAGGTCGGTGTCGGCCGCTCGGTCGGCGACGTCGGTTCGGCGCTCGGCGAGACGGTCGCGGTCGCCCGGCCCTGCGGATCGGACGTCGGGTGAGGCTGCGCACCACCGGACGGGGGCGCGGCGGTCCGCGGCGATGGCAGCGGGTCGCGGGCACCGCCGGACGTCCACCGCGGGCCGCCGGGCACCGCCGGACCGGAGCGCGCGCCCGGCGCCGGATGGTCCAGCGGCGGTACCCCCGGCGGTTCCACCTGCGAATCCGAGCCGCCGGCCGCGACGAGGACCGCGAGGATGCCGACGAGCAGGGCGACCAGCAGCGCACCGCCGGCCAGCGGGCCCGACCGTCGCCACGGCGGCGGCAACCAGCCGAAGGCGACATCCAGCGGACTGCTACGGCGGATCATCCCGCCCGATCGGCCTGTGCCCCCAGAGTCGCCCCCGGCGCCTCCCGCGCCCGCGGAGCCGACGCGCAGGGCGCCCGACCCCGCCGCGCCGGCGCGCAGCACGCCCGGCCCCGGCGCGCCGGGACGCGGGGCGCCCGGACTTCCCGCGGCGACAGGCGTGGGGCGCCCGGAGAACGGGCGGGGGTCGGTCAGGCGCGACACGTCGACGAGCTCGCGCCCGGCCGGGTCCGGGCCGCCGGCGGCCGGTAGACCGTCACCGCCCGCGGTGGCGTCCGACCAGCGTGGCATGGGGAAGGTGCCGAGAGAGCGGTCCCCGCCCGGCGGCGGGGTGGGACGCAGCGCCAGCGGGTGGGTGGGCTGATCGGGCTGATCGGGATCGAGCGCCGCCGGCGCCGCGGCCGCGCCGGCCACCCCGACGGCCCGGGCAGGGCCGCTGGCGCGGGCGGTGGGGGCGTCGTCGGGGGCGGCGAGCGGTGGGCGGGCCTGCCAGGGGGTGAGGGCGAGCGCCGCCGCCCGGTCGGCGTCCGCGGGCGTGGCGACCCGCGGGTCGGCGACAAGCAGGCGGACGAGCTCGGCCGCGCTCGGTCGATCCTCCGGGCGGCGGGCGAGCGCGGCTCGTACCAGGGGGGCGAGCCCGTCGGGCACCCCGGCGATGTCCGGCGGGCGGTCCTCGCGCATCCGGGTCAGCACGTCGGCCTGCTCCGAGGCGAACGGCGGGTGGCCGGTGGCCGCATAGGTCACGCAGGCACCCCAGGCGAAGATGTCCGCGGGCGGCCCGGCCCGTTCGCCGCGTAGCTGCTCGGGGGCCATCCAGGCCAGCGTCCCGATGAGGATCCCGGTCCGGGTGTGGCTGGGCACCCCGGAGGCCCGGGCGATGCCGAAGTCGATGACCTTCGGGCCGTCCCAGGCCAGCAGGATGTTCGACGGCTTGAGGTCGCGGTGGACGACCCCGGCGGCGTGGATGGCGATCAGGGCGTCGGCCAGTCCGACGCTGAAGCCGTGCAGCAGCCGCTCCTCCATCCGCCCGTGGCGCAGCACCGCGTCCGCGAGGCTGGTTCCCTCCACGTACTCGGTCGCGAGCCAGGGGGCGACGGCCTCCGGATCGGCGTCGAGCACTGCGGCGACCGCGCGGCCGTGCACGCGCCGGGCGGCGGCGACCTCGCGGCGGAAGCGTTCCCGGAACTCGGGGTCGTCGGCGAACCTGGCGTCGGGCACCTTCACCGCCGCGGCCCGTCCATCCGCGTTGAACCCCAGGTAGACGGTGCCCATGCCGCCCGCGCCGATCCGGTTGTGGATGGCGAAGGGGCCGACCCGGCGCGGGTCGTCCTCGACGAGCGGTGTCAACATCGCGACGCCATCCCGACCGATGCCACCCCGACCGATGCCATCCCGACCGGCCGTCCCGACCGGCACCGTGTCCGCCGCCGAGTCCGGTGACGCCAACCGGACTGCCCGACCTGCGCCGAAATGGTCACTCCTTCGATCATCGTGGGCCCCGGCCGGCCCGTCGTCCCCGCCGGGCCGTGGGCCAGCCGTCGAGGCCGCCCATCCGCCACGGGATCGCGCTGCCTGAACCGTAATGCTTCCAGCCGTTCGTTTGTCGCCGGTTGCGGGGGTGGGCGCGTCGTCCCCGGCAGCCGGCCATTGTCCGGCTACCGGCGGCTATCGGTGGCGTTGGGATCGTTCGACGGGATCGGATCGAGGGTGGAGAAGGCATTGCCTTTCCAGCGGAAGCGTACGTCGGCGTGGCCGGACGGGGAGTTGATCGGGTCCTGCGGGTTGAAGGTGTCGTAGCGCAGCACCACCTCGTGGTCGTTGCGCTGGCTCTTGACGGTGATGTGGGCGCTCGGCGCCGAGGTGTCGGTGCCGCGGAACTGGCCGTCGGCGAAGACGTAGGCGAGCTGGCGCGGAGTGTCCCCGGTCGCCGGCGCGGTACCGATGACGACGCTGAGCTGGCGGTCCTCCTGGTAGGTGCTCATGTCCGGCTCGTAGCCCTTCCCTCGCACGAGGGCGGCCGCGTCGTCGGTGGACAGCGTCGTGGGACTCGGGGACGCCGACGGCGTCGAGCTGGGCGACGGCGAGGAGCTCGGCGGGGGGGAGGCGGCGCTCGTGGCCGGCGTCGGGCCGCTGGTCGCCGTCGCGCCCACCGTGCCACCGGCATCCTGCGTGGTTCCGGTGGGCGGGGTGGCGACGTTGTCGTCCCCGCCACCACCGCCGCTGAGCGCGACGGCCGCCGCGATCCCGCCGCCGAGCAGCAGCGCGATCAGGACGGCGACCGCGATGACCGGGCCGCTCCGCCCGCCTCCCGAACCGCGCCCACCCCCGGCGGAGNCGTCCCAGCCGTCGGCCCGCCGTCCGGTGCCGCCGGGGCCCACGGCGTGCTGGTCCGCATAGGGGGCGGTGCTCCGGCGGCCGCCCGGACCGGCGACGCGGTCGTCGTAGCCCGGACCACCGGCGCGCGGGGGTGCCGCGCCGTAGCCGTAGCCGGCCTGGTTGTCATAGCCGGCCTGGTTGTCATAGCCGGCGCGGCTGCCGTAGGCGGGCGGGGCGTCGTAGGCCGATCGGGGGTCGCGCAGCGTCGGATCCGGGTAGCCGCCGGCGGCGCGTTCGGGGCGCCCCCCGGCCGCGCCATACCCGGCGTTGCGCGCTCCCCCGAGCGGGCCGGCGCCCTGCGGCGGGGTGGGCGGCAGCGACCACACCTGGGCCAGGGCGGTCTCGCTGGCCTCGTCCGAGTCGGCGGGGGAGCGCACGTCGCGGCCGACCAGCCGGGCGAGCAGCTCGGTCGCCGTGGGCCGGCGGGCGGGCTCCTTCTCCAGCGCGGCCCGCACGACGCCGAGCAGGTCGGGCGGCAGGTCGTCGAGGTCGGGCTCGGCGGTGAGGATCTGCATGCCGACCGCCTCGGCGCGCTCCCCTCGGAACGGCGGGCGCCCGGCGGCGGCGAACGCCACGCAGGCTCCCCAGGCGAAGATGTCCGCGGGCGGCCCGGCGCGCTCGCCGCGCAACTGCTCGGGGGCCATCCAGACCAGCGTGCCGATCAGCATCCCGGTGCGGGTGTGGCTGGTGCTGTCCCCCGCGCGGGCGATGCCGAAGTCGATGACCTTCGGACCGTCCCAGGCCAGCAGGATGTTCGCCGGCTTGAGGTCGCGGTGCACCACACCCGCTGCGTGGATGGCGACGAGGGCGTCGGCGAGCCCGATCGCCAGCCCGTGGACCAGGCGGTCGTCGAGCTCACCGCGGGTGGCGACGGCGTCGGCGAGGCTGCGGCCCTCGACGTACTCGGTGGCCATCCAGGGGCGCTCGCCGGTCAGGTCGGCGTCGAGCACCGTCGCCACGGAGCTGCCCCGTACGCGCCGCGCGGCGTCGACCTCCTGCNGGAACCGGGAGCGGAACTCGGGGTTGTCGGCGAGGCCGGCGGAAGGGACCTTGACGGCGACCGGCTTGCCGTCGTCGCCGAAGCCGAGGTAGACGACGCCCATGCCACCGGCGCCGATGCGGTTCGCCAACCGGAAGGGTCCGATGCGGCGTGGGTCGTCCGAGGTCAGGGGCGTCAGCACACCGCTTCCTATTCTCCGAGCTCTCCGCCGGCGGGCGGGTGGTGCGGGGATCGACAGGGTCGGGGGAGGCTATCCGATCACGCCTTGGTGGAGCGCACCCCCGGGGCAACGCAGGGAATGGGCCGATTGTCTCTCGGTGCGGTGGTTGCCCTCACCTGCTGACCGAATCGTCGCACTGTGCAGCTATTCGATCGCTCTTCGTTTCGATCTGGTGCGTGATCGCCGATCCGGCGAATCGTCGGTCGGTTCCATCTTTGGCGGGATGATCAGAGGAGTATCTGAGGCAATACGGGAATATTGAAGATTCAATGCAGTTCTTGAGGGAAGATATTCGTGAGGGGTGAGGGTCGCGAGCGGGTTGCGCTCGCCGCGGCCGGTGACGGAGGGAGCCTGGATGGTCGTCCGCGTTCCACGGGCCGCGGGGCAGGCGGTGGAGGCGCTCCGGGTGGCGCAGGGGGTGCCGGTCGGGCCACCCGTCGCGGCGCGCGACGTGCTGGCCGTCCTGCGCCGCCACGTGCTCGTCGACGGCCTGGACCTGGTCTGCGACCTGGCCGAGAGCGCCGGCAGCGTCCTGGTCGACGCCCGCGACGGCCGGCGCTACCTCGATCTCTACAGCTTCTTCGCTTCGGCGCCACTCGGAGTGAACCCGCCCGAGCTGGCCGGCGACCCGGGCTTCCTCGACCGGCTGGGCCGCGTCGCGGTCAACAAGCCGGCGAACCCGGACGTGGCCACCGCCGCCTACGCCGAGTTCGTGCGCACCTTCGCCCGGGTCCTCGGCGACCCGGAGCTGCCGCACCTGTTCTTCGTCGAGGGCGGCGCGCTGGCGGTGGAGAACGCGCTCAAGTGCGCCTTCGACTGGAAGAGCCGGCACAACGCCGCGCACGGCCGCCCGGCCCGACTCGGCCGCCGCGTGCTGCACCTGCGCCACGCCTTCCACGGGCGCAGCGGCTACACGCTGTCGGTCACCAACACCGATCCGGTCAAGACCGACCGGTTTCCCGTGTTCGACTGGCCGCGCATCGACTGCCCGGCGATGACCTTCCCCTGCACTCCAGCCGCCCTCGACGCCGTCGTCGCCGCCGAGCGCGCCGCGCTGGCGCAGGCCGAGGCGGCCTTCGCCGCCCACCCGCACGACATCGCCTGCTTCCTCGCCGAACCGATCCAGGGCGAGGGCGGTGACAACCACCTGCGCGCCGAGTTCCTCGCCGCCATGGCCGCGCTGTGCCGGCGCCACGACGCGCTGTTCGTCCTCGACGAGGTCCAGACCGGGGTCGGCGCGACCNGGTCGGCCTGGGCCTACCAGCAGCTCGGCCTGCGTCCCGACATCGTCGCGTTCGGCAAGAAGGTCCAGCTCGGCGGGATCATGGCCGGGCGGCGGGTGGACGAGGTCGCCGCCAACGTCCTCGCCGTCCCCGGCCGGATCAGCTCCACCTGGGGCGGCGGGCTGGTCGACATGGTCCGCGCGACCCGGATCCTGGAGGTCATCGAGGCCCGAGGGCTCATCGCGCGGGCCGGTGAGCTCGGTGCCGGCCTGCTGACCGAGTTGTCCGCGCTCGCGGAGGCCCATCCGGGGCTGCTGGCCAACCCGCGCGGGCGGGGCCTGCTCTGCGCGGTGGACCTGCCCGATCGGACCATCCGCGACGAGGTGCTGCGCCGGCTGCGGGTGCGCGAACACGTCCTCGCGCTGCCCGCGGGCGTCCGCACCCTGCGGTTCCGCCCGGCGCTGACCGTCAGCGCCGACCAGCTCAGCACCGGCGTCACCGCACTCGCCCGAGTCCTCGCCGACCTGGAAGAGGGGAACCTGGCATGACCCTGGTACGCCCGCGGCGCGTCGGCGCGCGTATCGCCGGACGCGCCCACGACCTGTGCGCGACTGTCGGGGGTCCGGCCGGCGGCGCCGAGGTCGAGCCGGCGGCGGTCCGCGTCGTCGCCTCCACCGACCCGGCCCGACTCGACGAGGTCGNCGCGGAGGTCGAGCTCGTCGGTCCCGAGACCATCCTCGCCGCCGCCGTCGCCGCCCGGGCGGCGACGCGCGAGTGGGCTGCGGTGCCGGCCCCCGTGCGCGGGTCGGTGATCGGCAGCTTCGGCCGGCTCGTNGCGGACAACGCCGACGCCCTCGCCCGGCTGGTGACGCGCGAGGTCGGCAAGCCCGCCGCCGAGGCCCGCGGCGAGGTCCAGGAGATCATCGACACCTGCGAGTTCTTCCGCGGGGAGGGCCGGCGGCTCTACGGGCAGACCGTGCCGTCCGAGATGCCGGACCGCCAGCTGTTCACCTTCCGGGAGCCCCTCGGGGTGATGATGGTGATCACCGCCGGGAACTTCCCGGTGGCGGTCCCGTCCTGGTACCTCGTGCCGGCGCTGCTCGCCGGGAACACGGTGGTGTGGAAGCCGGCCGAGTACGCCGCCGCCTGCGCGCAGGCGATGCTGGACCTGCTGACCGCCGCAGGGGTGCCCGGGGGCGCGGTGAACCTCGTCCCCGCCGACGGCCGGGCGACGTCGCTGGGGCTGGAACGGGCGTTGGCCGCCGGGGCCGTGGACAAGGTCGGCTTCACCGGGTCCACCGAGGTCGGACGGTTCATCGGCGCCCTGTGCGGGCGGCACCTGCAGTCGCCGTGCCTGGAGCTCGGCGGCAAGAACCCCATGGTGGTCGCGCCCGACGCCGACCTCGACGCCGCCGTCGAGGCCGCCGTGTTCGGCGGATTCGGTACCGCCGGGCAGCGTTGCACCTCGCTCGGCACGGCGATCGTGCACGAGTCGGTGCACGCCGCGTTCGTCCGCCGCCTCGACGCCGCCGTGTCCGCCGCGGTCATCGGCGACCCCACCGGCGACGTGCTCTACGGACCGCTGCTCGACGCCCGCTTCGCCGCCGGTTTCGAGCGTCACCTCACCCTCCTGCGCGACCATCACCGCCTGTCCGGCTCCACCGCGCTCGGCCGCATCACCGGCGCAATCGGGGGAACCGGCGCAACTGGGGGAACCGGCAGGGCCGGGGGAACCGGCAGGGCCGGCTGGGCCGGGGGAACTGTCGGCGGTGCCGGTTCCGCGGAACCGCTCGGAGCCGGCGGCCTGCCCCGCAACGGGCCGCGACGCGGCTTCGTCGGCGACCCGGACCGCGGGCTCTACTACCATCCGTTGATCGTCGACGGGGTGCGCCCCGACGACGAGCTGTTCCGCGAGGAGACGTTCGGGCCGATCGTCGGCGTCACCACCTACCGCGACCTCGACGAGGCGATCGAGCTGGCGAACCTGCCCGGCTACGGCCTGTCGTCGTCGATCTACACCGCGGACGCGGCGAGCGCGCTGCGGTTCCGCCGCGGGGTGCGCGCCGGGATGGTCAGCGTCAACGGGTCGACGACCGGCGCCGAGGCGCACCTGCCCTTCGGTGGTAACGGCCGGTCCGGCAACGGCAGCCGCCAGTCCGGGATCTGGATGCTCGACCAGGTCACCCGCTGGCAGTCGCTGAGCTGGGACTATTCCGGCCGGCTGCAGCGCGCCCAGCTCGACACCGCGGTCCCCGCCGCCGACCTGTCCTTCCGCCTGCCCGGCTGACCTCCCACCCGCCGGGCCCGACCTGCTGCGTGCCTGGGAACGGCGTCCGCTATCTCTTCCACAGGGACAAATCGGGCGCCNAACCCCGTGGAAGAGACAGGTAGGCGCGCTCCCCTGCATCCGCTCGCTCCGAGAGGGCGCTCAGTGGGCGTCCGATGTGCCGGTTCTGTCGGATGNGGACTGTTCTGTCACCTGGTGTTCGGGCGCGCGTCAACCATGGGCTGGCCGGCTTCCGTACGGTTGGCCGGCCGGCTGCCCCCGGCCCTGCGGATTCGCCCCGTGTACGGCGCCGTCGGGTGGGAACANCCCCCCGGTGCAGCCTCGTTGTCCGTACGGGAGGGAATCAGCGTGACCCACGTCGAACGGGTGATCCCCAAGGGGGCCGACGGCCGGGCGGAGCCGCTGGTGCACGGCATCGCCGACGGTATCGGTGGGTGGCTCGGCGCGGCCGGCCTCGCCGAGCGGGTCGGGGTCCACGCGGAGAGCCTGGCCGGCCTGCGGGTCCTCGACGAGGACGACGACGAGGCGACGCTGCTGCGGCCCGACGGAACCCCCGTCGACACCTGGCGCGAGAACTACCCGTACGACACCCGCCTGGCCCGCGCCGACTACGAGCGCGACAAGCGGCTGCTGCAGATCGAGCTGCTGAAGATGCAGTACTGGGCCAAGGAGACCGGGCAGCGCATCGTGCTCGTCTTCGAGGGCCGCGACGCCGCCGGCAAGGGCGGCACGATCAAGCGGTTCACCGAGCACCTGAACCCCCGGGGCGCCCGGGTCGTCGCCCTGGAGAAGCCGTCGCCGCGCGAGCAGCAGTCCTGGTACTTCCAGCGCTACATCGAGCACCTGCCCACGGCCGGCGAGATCGTCATGTTCGACCGGTCCTGGTACAACCGGGCCGGCGTCGAGCGGGTCATGGGCTTCTGCTCCCCGGACCAGTACCGCGAGTTCCTGCGCCAGGCCCCGGAGCTGGAACGGATGTGGACCCGCAGCGGGATCAGAGTGATCAAGCTGTGGTTCTCGGTGTCGCGCCGCGAGCAGCAGACCCGGTTCATCGTCCGGCAGATCGACCCGGTCCGGCAGTGGAAGCTCAGCCCGATCGACCTCGCCGCGCTGGATCGCTGGGACGACTACACCGACGCCAAGGAAGCGATGTTCTTCTACACCGACACGGTCGAGGCGCCGTGGACGGTGGTGAAGAGCAACGACAAGAAGCGGGCCCNGCTGGAGACCATGCGTCACGTCCTGCACACGCTGNCCTACACCGGCAAGGAGCCCGACGTCGTCGGCACCCCCGACCCGCTGATCGTCGGCCCCGCGATGAACCTGCTGGAGANCGGCGAGAAGGCCGACCGCACCTTCCCCACGCTGCACTGATCCCTTCCGGCGCCGCGGGTTCGGCTACCTTGCTGTTGTGGGGGGCTTCCCGCTGCCGGCGTTGCCGTCGCCGCTGGAGGAGATCGCGGATGCGCGGCTGGGTGCGCGGGGCGTCCGCCTGCTGCTCAAGCGGGACGACCTCATCCACCGGGACATCCCCGGCAACAAGTGGCGCAAGCTGCGGGGCAACCTCGACGAGGCGCGCCGGCTCGGGCACGACACGCTGCTGACCTTCGGCGGCGCCTACTCGAACCACATCCGGGCGGTGGCGGCGGCCGGCCGGTTGTTCGGCCTCCGGACGGTCGGGGTCATCCGGGGCGAGGAACACCTGCCGCTCAACCCGACGCTGCGCTTCGCCGTCGACGCCNGGATGCGGCTGGCCTACCTCGACCGGACCTCGTACCGGGCGAAGACGTCGGCCGCGGTCGTCGAGCGGCTGAGCGCCGAGTTCGGGGCGTTCTACCTGCTGCCCGAGGGCGGCAGCAACGCGCTCGGGGTGCGCGGCTGCGCCGCGCTGCCCGCCGAGATCGACCGTCCCTTCGACGTGCTCTGCTGCTCGTGCGGCACCGGCGGCACCCTCGCCGGCCTCGCCGCGGGCCTCGCGCCGGGCCAGCGCGCCCTCGGCGTCCCGGTGCTGCGGGGCGCCGGATTCCTCGCCGACGACGTCGACGCCCTCCAGCGTGCGGCGTTCGGCGCGAACTCCGGCAACTGGACCATGGCCTACGACTTCCACTTCGGCGGCTACGCGAGGTCGACCCCGGAACTGGGCCGCTTCATCGTCGACTTCCACGACCGCCACGGCCTGGGCCTGGAACCGGTGTACGAGGCGAAGCTGCTCTACGCCCTGTTCGCCCTCGCCGAGGCCGACGCCTTCGCACCCGGCACGACGGTCGTCGCCGTCCTCAACGCCGTGGCGGACGGCCTCGGACCCGACCCCCGGACGGGACCATCGGATGATCGTCATACCCGGTTATACTGAGCGTGTGAAGACTGCGATCTCGATCCCGGACGAGACGTTCAACGAGGCTGAGCGTCGCGCGGCCGCACTTGGTGTGAGTCGCTCCGAGTTCTTCACGACAGNCGCGCGCCGCTACATCGAGGAGCTCGACGCGCAGTCCCTCACCGAGCGCATCGACGCCGCACTGGAGCTCGCGGGTCCCGACGACTCGTTCGAGGCCGCGGCGCGCGCCGGCCGGCGAGCACTGGGCGACAGCGAGGACTGGTGATCAGCCGGGGCGACATTCGCTGGGTCGACCTCGGTGAGGCGGAGGGCAGTCGCCCCGCGAAGCGCCGCCCGGTGGTGGTCGTCCAGTCCGCGCCCTACAACGCGAGCCGGTTGGCCACAGCCGTCGCGGTCGTCATCACCTCGAACACCGTGCTTGCCACCATGCCCGGCAACATCTTCCTCCCCGCCGCGGTGACCGGCCTTCCACGGGACTCCGTCGCCAACGTGGCGGCCATCGTCACCGTCAACAAGGACGAACTCGGGCACGCTGTNGGCGCTGTCCCGGGGGGCCTCATGNGAGACCTGGACCGCGGACTGCGTCACGTACTCGGGCTCTGACCGCGACAGTGGCGGGCCGGGTCGTGCTGACCGTGGAGCCGCCGGCATCCGTGGCTGTCGAAGCGGGAGGGGACCGCCAGGACTGCCCGCTGGCGCAGGAATGATCGTCAAGATCGGTTACCGCGACGGGGATCGCCCCGGACGCCGGCCCGGCCGGCGGTGTCGGGCCGGGTCGGGGGCCGGGGCGTCGTAGGTCAGCCGGTGGTGGGCTGGGTGGGTAGGGGGGCGGGGGAGTCGTAGCGGGGGCGCAGGGGCTGGCCGGAGCGGCCGGCGTCGGGGCGCACGGCGAGGGTCTGGTGGATCTGGGTCTGGCCGCCCTCGAAGCTGAGCGCCGAGCCGGCCATGTACAGCCGCCACACCCGGGCGCGCCCGGCGCCGACCTGGGCGACGGCGGTGTCCCAGTTCTCCTCCAGCGCCCGAACCCAGGCCCGCAGGGTCAGGCCGTAGTGCTCACGCAGGTTCTCGACGTGACGGACCTCGAAGCCGGCGGCCTGCGTCAGCGACGTCATCAGGCCGATCTCGTGCAGCTCCCCGTCCGGGAAGACGTAGCGGCGCAGGAAGTCGCGGCCCTTCGGCAGCGGGATCGGGCCGAGGTGGGGCTGGTAGCGGTAGGCCCCGGCCGGGTCGCCGGGGGAGGAGATCCCGTGGTTGAGCAGCCGGCCGCCGGGGCGCAGCAGCCCGTAGAGGCTGGCGAAGTACGTCGGCAGCATCGCCCGCCCGACGTGCTCGACCATGCCGACCGAGCTGATCGCGTCGAACGGGCCGTCGGGAATCTCCCGGTAGTCCTGCAGACGGATCTCGATGGCGTCGGTGAGCCCGGCCTCGGCGATCCGGCGGCGGGCCTCGGCGGCCTGCTCCACCGAGATCGTCACCCCGACGCCGTGGACGCCGTGGTGGCGGGCGGCGTGGATGAGCATGCTGCCCCACCCGCAGCCGACGTCGAGCAGTCGCTCGCCGGGGCGCAGCCCGAGCTTGCGGCAGACCAGCTCGTGCTTGGCGGTCTGGGCGGCGTCGAGCCCNCTGGCCGGCGACTCCCACACCCCGCACGAGTAGGTCATCGTCGGGCCGAGGATCAACCGGTAGAACGCGTTGGACACGTCGTAGTGGTGGGAGATCGCCGCGGCGTCGCGGTGGCGGCTGTGGCGGCGCCCGTGTAGACGGGCCTCCTCCGGCGGCGGGGCGGGTGGTCGGGCGCCGAGCTCGCGCAGCAGGGTCAGCAGGGCGGGTGCCGTGGCGGCGGTGGGGCGGTGCGGGAGGGCGGACAGGTGGTCGCGCAGCTCCAGGGCGGCGAAGATGTCGCCCTCGACGTCGAGATCACCGGCGACGAAGGCGCGGGCGAAACCCAGCTCGCCGGGGCGGAACAGGGCGCGGTGCATCGCCTCCGGCGAGCGCACCACGACCTGCGTGGGGGTGTCCGGGCCGAGCGCGGAGCCGTCCCACAGGACGATCCGCACCGGTGGCGCGGTCCCGATGAAGGTCTCGAGCAGGGTGCGGGTCGCCCGTACGAGCTCCGGCGACCACCGTGGGTCCGGAACAGGGGTTGGCTGGGCGGCGGGCTCGTGCTCCTCCAGTTCTCGACTGATCGTCAAGGCGCATCCTCCGGGTCGTGTGCGCGGTCCCTTCGGCTGGGACGTCGCCGGAGACTGCCCGGTCGGCACCCGCCCGACCAGGACCTTCGCCCACGCCGGTGGCCCGGTCGATCAGCGGAAGGCCCGTGGTCGGCCCAGCCCCGCGGGGCGCGGTCGCACCTGGTTACCTGGCTCTCATCGTCCCCCAGAAACGCCGTGTCCGAACGGTGTCCGGTGTCGCATGGTGGTATCCCCGTCGGCGGGAATATTTCGGCCGGTTGACGTAGGGAAAACTGCAGGTGGCGGTGGTCGGGGAGGGTCGGGGAGCGGCGGGCTCAGGCGACCGCGGCGGCGCCGAGCAGGGCCTTGAGATCGCCCATCAGCGCGGGGGTGCGCTGGACCTTGTAGGCGTCGTCGAGGCGCAGCAGAGTGATCTGGCCGGGGGTCTGCAGCCGCAGGTGCACCTCGGTCGTCCCCGGGTGGGTGCCCAGCACCTCGCGCAGCCGTTCCACCGTCGGCGGGTTCACCCGGGCCGCGGACATGGTGATCACCACCGGGGGGCTGAGCGCCGCGTCGCTGAGATCCGGCACGGTCAGCTCGGCGGCGATCAGGCGCGGGGTGTCCTCCCGCTTGTCCAGGCNGCCTCGGNCGATGACGACGGCGTCCTCGGCGAGCTGGGTGGAGCACACCTCGTACGTCTGCGGGAAGAACATCACCTCCAGTCCGCCGGCGAGGTCCTCGACGGTGGTCAGCGCCCAGAGCTTGCCCTNCTTGGTCACCTTGCGCTGCAGGCTGGAGATGATCCCGGCGATGGTCACGGTGGACCCGTCCGCGTACTCCCCGCCCGTCAGCGCGGCGATACTGCAGTCCGCCTTCGCGGTGAGGATGTGCTCGACCTCGCGCAGGGGATGGTCGGAGACGTAGAGCCCGAGCATCTCCCGCTCGTGGGACAGCTTGACCGTCTTGTCCCACTCCTGGTCGGAGAACTCCTGCACGCCGAAGACGGGCGCGGCGCCCGGGTCGTCGTCGGCGTCGANGGCGAACAGGTCGAACTGGCCCTCGGCGTTCTTCTTCTTCACGCCCATCACCGCGTCGACGGCCTGCTCGTGCCGTTCCACCAGGCCGCGGCGGGTGTGCCCGAGCGCGTCGAACNCGCCGGCCTTGATCAGCGACTCGATGGTGCGCTTGTTGCAGACCACCGCGTCGACCTTGTCGAGGAAGTCCGGGAAGGAGACGAAGCGGCTCTTCGCCTTCCGGGTACGGACGATCGACTCGACGACGTTCGTCCCGACGTTGCGGATGGCGGNGAGCCCCACCCGGATCTCGTTGTCGCCGTGCGCGGTGTAGTCGGCGTTGGAACTGTTGACGTCCGGCGGGAGCACCCGGATACCCATCCGGNGGCACTCGTTGAGGTAGATCGCGCTCTTGTCCTTGTCGTCGCGCACGGACGTCAGNAGCGCGGCCATGTACTCGGCCGGGAAGTTGGCCTTGAGGTACGCCGTCCAGTAGGAGACCAGCCCGTAGCCGGCGGTGTGCGCCTTGTTGAACGCGTAGTCGGAGAACGGGACGAGGATGTCCCACAGCGTCTTGATCGCAGCCTCGGAGTACCCGCTGGTCTTCATCCCCTCCGAGAAGGGAACGAACTCCTTGTCGAGGATCTCCTTCTTCTTCTTGCCCATCGCCCGGCGCAGCAGGTCGGCGCCGCCGAGGGAGTAGCCGGCGACCTTCTGCGCGATCGCCATGACCTGCTCCTGGTAGACGATCAGGCCGTAGGTCGTGTCGAGGATGTCGGCGAGCGCGTCGGACAGCTCCGGGTGAATCGGGGTGATCTCCTGCTGGCCGTTCTTGCGCAGCGCGTAGTTGATGTGCGAGTTCGCGCCCATCGGCCCCGGCCGGTACAGGGCGAGCACGGCGGAGATGTCCTCGAAGTTGTCCGGGCGCATCATCCGCAGCAGCGAGCGCATCGGCCCGCCGTCGAGCTGGAACACCCCCAGGGTGTCGCCGCGGCCGAGCAGCTCGTAGGCGGCGGAGTCGTNGAGGGTGAGCCCCAGCAGGTCGATCGTGATGCCCCGGTTGGCCTCGACGTTGCGCACCGCGTCATCCATGACGGTGAGGTTGCGCAGGCCCAGGAAGTCCATCTTGAGCAGGCCGAGGGTCTCGCACGTCGGGTAGTCGAACTGGGTGATGATCGCGCCGTCGGCGTCGCGGCGCCACACCGGGATGTGGTCGATGATCGGCTCGGCGGACATGATGACGCCGNCCGCGTGCACCCCGGCCTGGCGGATCAGCCCCTCCAGGCCCTTCGCCGTCTCGATGACCTTCTTGACGTCCGCGTCGGACTCGTACAGCCCGCGGATCTCCCCGGCCTCGCTGAAGCGCGGGTGCTTCGGGTCGAAGATGCCGCCCAGCGGGATGTCCTTGCCCATCACGGCCGGCGGCATTGCCTTGGTGATCCGGTCGCCGACGGCGTACGGGTAGCCGAGCACCCGCGAGGAGTCCTTGATCGCGGCCTTGGCCTTGATGGTGCCGAAGGTGACGATCTGCGCGATGCGGTCGTCGCCCCAGCGCTCGGTGACATAACGGATCACGTCGCCGCGACGACGTTCGTCGAAGTCGATGTCGATGTCGGGCATGGACACGCGCTCGGGGTTGAGGAAGCGCTCGAACAGCAGCGAGTGGGGGATCGGGTCAAGGTCGGTGATGCCGAGAGCGAAGGCGACCATCGACCCGGCGGCGCTGCCGCGGCCCGGCCCGACCGGGATGCCCTGGCTCTTCGCCCACATGATGAAGTCCGCGACGACGAGGAAGTACGACGGGAACCCCATCTGGAGGATGATCCCGATCTCGTACTCGACCCGCTCGCGGTGTTCGTCGTCGAAGCCGTTCGGGAAGCGCCNGGCCATGCCCGCCCAGGTCTCCTTGCGAAACCAGCTCTCCTCGGTCTCGCCGTCCGGCACCGGGAAGCGCGGCATCAGGTTGCGCTTGGCGAACATGCCGCTCGGGTCGACCCGCTCGGCGATCAGCAGCGTGGTCTCGCAGCCCTCCTGCCAGATGTCCGAGGAGTCGATGCCGTACATCTCCTCGGCGCTCTTGAGGAAGTAGCCCGAGCCCTCGAACTGGAACGACGGGTTGGCCACCGTCGAGGCCGTCTGCACGCACAGCAGCGCGGCGTGGGCGTCGCGCTCGTGTTCGTAGGTGTAGTGCGAGTCGTTGGTGACCACGAAGCGCATGTCCAGCGCGCGGGCGATGTCGACGAGCCCGTCGCGGACCCGGCGCTCGATGTCGAGGCCGTGGTCCATGATCTCGCAGAAGAAGTTCTCCTTGCCGAAGATCTCCTGATAGGTGGCGGCGGCCTGCAGGGCGGCGTCGTACTGGCCCAGGCGCANCCGGGTCTGCACGATGCCGGACGGGCAGCCGGTCGTCGCCATCAGCCCCTCGGCGTGCTCGGCGATGATCTCCTGGTCCATCCGCGGCCACTTGATGTAGTGGCCCTCGATCGACGCCCGCGAGTTCAGCTTGAACAGGTTCTTCAGCCCGTCGGCGTTGCGCGCCCACATCGTCATGTGGGTGTAGGAGCCGCCGCCGGAGACGTCGTCGCTCTTCTGATGCGGCTCGCCCCAGCGCACCCGCTGCTTGAGCAGGCGCGACTCGGGGGCGACGTACGCCTCGCAGCCGATGATCGGCTTCACGCCCGCGGCGGTGGCCTGCCGGTGGAAGTCGTACGCCCCGTACATGTAGCCNTGGTCGGTGATCGCGACCGCCGGCATCTGCTGGCGCGACACCTCGCTGAACATGTCCTTCAGCCGAGCCGCCCCGTCCAACATCGAGTACTCGGTGTGAACGTGCAGGTGGACGAAGGAGTTTGACACGTCGGACCCTCCCGCGCGCTGGGCACGCCGGTCGAAGCGCGGCCGATCACCCCGTCACGGGCGGACGGCACGCCGACGCGCCGGGTGCGCTCGCCACGGGGATCGGCCGGATGGACGGGGCTTTCCCCGGCAGCCTAGCGGCCCGCCCGAGCCCGCCGGCACCTCCACCACTGTGTCGGCCCGAGCATCACGAAGGGACACCGCCGCGGTGCGGATCGGCATCACGGGGGCGGGTGGGCGGCCCGACCGCCGCCGGCGCGGCGTCCGGCTGGAACGGCTCACGCCGAGCGTCGGCGATCGCGCCGGCGATCGCCGCGATCGCCCGGTCGATCTCCCGTCGCGTGGTCGCCCAGTTGCTCACCGACAGCCGCATCGCCGCGCGGCCCCGCCACACCGTGCCGGTCACGTACGCCTCGCCGCCCGCCGTCACCGCCGCGGTGACCTGCCGGGTCAGCCGGTCCCCCCGCGCCGCCGCTGACCCCGCTGACCCCGCCAACCCCGCTGACCCCGTTGCCTCGGCTGACCCGGACAGCCTCGCCGGCCAGGAGTCGTGTGTCCGGCCGGCCACCGGGCGTGGGTCGTCCACCCGGATCAGCACCTGGTTGAGGGCGACGAGGGGCTCCGGGCTGGCGGGGTCGCCGTTCGCGTTCAGAATGGTCACCCCCGGTAGTGCGGCGAGCCGGGTGGCGGCGTGGTCGGCGAGGGCGCAGCACCGGTCGACGAGGTCACGTAGGCCCGCGCGGCCCAGCGAACGCAGCGCCGCGTAGACGGCGAGGGCGCGGGCCCGCCGGCTGAACTCCGGCGTCCAGTCCACCGGGTCGAGCTGCCCCGCCGTGTCGAGTACGAAGTAGTCCGCCGAGGTCGACACCGCCCGCCGGTGGGCCACCCGGTCGGCGACCAGCGCGATCCCACAGTCGTAGGGGACGTTGAGCCACTTGTGCCCGTCGGTGGCCCACGACTCGGCGAGCTCGGCGCCGGCGACGAGGTCGCGCCGCGCCGGTGACCCCGACACCGCCGCCCAGAGGCCGAAGGCGCCGTCGACGTGCACCCAGGCGCCGTGGGCGTGGGCGATCGCGCAGATCTCGCCGAGCGGGTCGACGGCGCCGGTGTTGACCTCCCCCGCCTGGGCGATGACGATCGTCGGTGTCGGTGTCGGTGTCGGTGTCGGTGTCGGTGTCGGCGTCGATGTTGATGTCGGCATCGGTGCTGGTGTCGGTGGCTCGGCGCCGGCCTGTCCGGTCGGGTGCGCGGTCGCGGTCGAGGTCGGTGCGAGGGCGGCGCGCAGGGCGTCGGGGCGCATCCGGCCGAGCCGGTCGGTGGCCACCTCGACGATCGTGCGGGTGCCGAAGCCGAGCAGGCGCAGCGCGGCGTCGACGGTGGCATGCCGGTTCGCGCCGACGAGCACGCGCACCGGCGGCGCCCCGGTCAGGCCGTCGGCGGCGACGTCCCAGCCCGCGTCGGCGAGCACCCGCTGGCGGGCGGCGGCGAGCGCGGTGACGTGCGCCATCTGGGTGCCGGTGGTGAAGCCCACCGACACGTCCGCCGGCAGGCCCAGCAGCTCGGCGACCCACCGGCCGGCGACGGTCTCGACGGCGCTGGCCGCGGGCGACAGCGACGCCAGCGCCGCGTTCTGGTCCCAGACGACGGCGAGCAGGTCCGCGGCGAGCGCGGCGGGCAGCGTGCCGCCGACGACGTAGCCGAAGAACCGAGGCGAGCCGGTGGCGGTCAGCCCGCCCCCCACCGCCTCGACGAGCGCGTCGACGACGGCCACCGGGTCGCTGGGGCCGGCCGGCAGCCGGTCGTCGAGCCGGGCCAGGACCTCGGCGGCGCTGTGCGCCGGGCGCACCGGGCGCTCGGCGAGGCCGGCGAGCCAGGCATCGGCGTGCCCGGCGGCGGCACGCAGCGCGGACCGCAGCGCCTCGCCGGGATCGGTCGCCCTGGTCAGCTCCCCACCGCCGGCAGCGGGGCCAGGGTCGGGAGCACCGGGCTGGCGGGACGGCGGGCGCGTTCGGCCGCCGCGCGGCCCTCGCGGCTCAGCCAGTCCGCCATGAGCTCCGCGGTCAGCTCCGCGGCCTCGAGCATCGGCACGTGGCCGAGGCCGTCGAGGATCTCCACCCGCCAGTCGGGCCGCTGCGCGGCGACGTTGCGGGCCACCGCCACCGGGATCAGCCGGTCGGCGGAGCCGTGCAGCAGCAGCGTCGGTTGCGGCACGGTGCGGACCATGTGCGCCAGCGGCGCCGGGCGCAGCAGCGACCAGACCACCGAGCGGGCCGCGCCCACGAACGCCTGGTCGGCGTCGGGCAGCCCGCCGCGCTCCCGCTGGGCGCGTTCCATCGAGGCCAGCGCCGTCTCGGGGATCGCGCTCGGGTCGGCCGTGAGCCGCAGCAGGCTCTGGTCGACGAGTTCACGCGGGGTGAAGCGGGTCCGCCGGCGGGCGAGGACCGCGGCGCCGAGGCGGGGGACGAACAGGCCGGCGAAGATGCGGGCGATCTCCGGATCCGGGCGCACGCCGCGCGGGCGGGGCAGCGCCGGGTCGACGAGGATCAGGCCGGCGACCGAGTCGGGCCGCCGGGCGGCCTGCATCACGCTGATCATGCCGCCCATCGAGTTGCCGACGAGGATGGGCGCGGTGTCGAGGACCTCGGCCAGGAAGCGGTCGAGCAGACCCTGGTTGGCCACGACGTCGGTGCGCCGGCCCGCGGCCGGGGTGCGGCCGTGACCGGCCAGGTCGACGGCCATCACCCGATGGGTGGTGGTGAGCAGCGGGGCGAGGGGCAGCCAGTTCAGATAGGAACCGCCGAGGCCGTGCACGCACAGCAGCAGCGGACCGTCCGCCGGGCCGCCGAAGTCGACGACGTGCACCGGCCCATCGAGCTGGGCCCAGGACGACCGGAAGCCGTCACCGCCGACCGGCCGCGTGACGCGTTCGTGCCCCGCGCCGGCCGGCTCGGGACCGGTGGAGCCGGTGGATGCGGTCGATCCGGCTGCGCGCGGGGTCGTCTCGGGGCTGCTCATCCCTCGACGGTAGGACCACCCCGACCCCGACCGGAAGCCGGGATCGGTGAGATGAAACGCAAGGTCGGCCGCCCCACGGCGGCCGACCTGGAGAAATCCTGACCCGTCGGGGGTCACAGTGCGCGGGAGGCTCCGAGCCGCAGCCGCTTCGGGTTCGCGACGGAACCGAACGCGATCTTCTCGGTTGTGATCTCCGTGACCTCTACCGCGTCAACGGTGCCGGGGACGGTGTCCCGCGGACCCGGCCCGGAGAGACCCGAGGTCAGCTGGGTCAACTGGTCCTGTTCCATGTGCACGCTCCTTCCATCGATGTCGACACCTGTCCCTAAAACGGTATCGAGCGGACGGGGCACACAAAGACCTCGGGTGGCCCTGCTCACACCACAGATCCGGACTGTCTCGTCACGTGTCGGTGTTCCGCTGCTGGTGACGGACCTGTCGCCGGGAGTCGGCCGTTGCGAACGCGGGGACCCGACGGTGACGGTCCGGTCGGTGCCAGATCCCGGTCGGCGCCGCCGCCCTGACGGATCAGGGCGGCGGCGCCGATGGCGGGAGCGGGTGAACGGTGGTGGTTCAGACCGTCGGCCGGTCAGACCGTCGGTGGTTCAGACCGTCGGTGGGTCAGGCCGTCGGGGCCGGGGCGGCGGGGGCCGGGGCTGCCGGGGCGCCGGGGCGCCGCTGCGGCCGGCCGTGGGCGGTCCCGGACCGGCCGAAGCGGTGACCGCCGTCGCGGCGGGCGTGCCGGTGCTCACCGTCACGGCCGCCGCCGGTCCGGGGTGCGCCGACGCGCGGTCCGCGCCCACCGGTCGCGCCGGCCATGCGGGCCTGCGGGATCTCGTCCTTGCTGACCCGGGGGGCCGGCGGGCCGGCGAGTTCCAGGACGATCGGGTCGTCCGGCGTGGTCGGCTCGGGGCGCGCCTCGATGCCGACCGCGCGCAGCAGCCCGCGCACCTTGCCCCGCTCGGCGGGCAGGGTGACCAGCACGTCGGCGCCGTCGGCGCCGGCGCGCGCGGTCCGCCCGCCGCGGTGCTGGTAGGTCTTGGCGTCCTCCGGCGGGCCGAGGTGGATGACCAGCCGGATGCCGTCGACGTGGATGCCGCGGGCGGCGACGTCGGTGGCGACGAGCACCCGGTAGAAGCCGTCGGTGAAACCGGCCAGCGCCCGGGTCCTGGCGCCCTGCGGCATCCCGCCGTGCAGCGGCTCGGCCGGCACGCCCGCGCGGCTGAGCGACTCGGCCACGCGGTCGGCGTCCCGCTGGGTGCGGACGAAGACCAGGGTGCGGCCCGAGCCGCCGGCCAGCGCGGTGACCAGCGCGACCTGGGCGGCGCGGTCGGGCGCCTCGAGGGCGTGCCGGACCAGCGTGGTGACCTGGGAGGTCTCCGAGTCGATCGCGACGAGGACCGGGTCGGGCAGGTAGTCCCGGACCAGGACCTCGACCTCGCGGTCGAGCGTCGCGCTGAACAGCAGCCGCTGCCCGGTGGACGGGGTGGCGTCGAGCAGCGCCCGCACGGCGGGCAGGAAGCCGAGGTCGCACATGAAATCGGCCTCGTCCAGCACCGTCATCTCGATCTCGCCGAGCTCGCAGGCGCTGCGCTCGACGAGGTCGGTCAACCGGCCCGGGGTGGCCACGACGAGGTGCACGCCGCGGCGCAGCGCCGAGATCTGCCGGCTGATCGACGTCCCGCCGTACACCGGCGCCAGGCGCAGGTTCAACGCCCGGGTCAGCGGCTCGAGCGCGTCGCTGACCTGCTGGGCCAGCTCACGGGTCGGGACGAGGACCAGGGCGCGGGGGCGGCGCGGTGCCGCCGGACCGCCGCTGGCGAGCCGGGCGAGGATGGGCAGCCCGAAGGCGAGCGTCTTGCCCGATCCGGTCTTCGCCCGGCCGAGGACGTTCTCCCCGGCGAGGACGTCGGGCAGGGTCGAGGCCTGCACCGGGAACGGCGCGGCGATGTTCCGGTCGGCGAGCGCCTTGATCAGGCGCTTGGGCAGGCCGGCGGCCTCGAACGTCTCGGCCGGGGGTCGGGGTTCACGCGTCGTGATGAGGGGAGCGGCCGGGCGCGCCGGGCCGCCGAAGCGGGAGCCGCCGGGCCGCGGACCGCGGCCCGCGGTGCGGGCGCCGCCGCGTCCAGTACCGCCTGCGACGCCGCGGCCACGGGCCGGGCGGGGCTGGCGATGGGCAGCATGGGACTGGGAGTTTCCGTGCTGAGACAGAGGGATCCGCCGATCAGGTCAGGGCCACCATGAGATCAATTGGACGGGTGAGGAGGTCCACACCAGCCCGTTGCATCGTCCGGCGGCCGGGGTACGGCCGGCTCCGCGACCAGACCCAACGGCGGGTGATTCCCGCTATGGCGCTCGCACCGACCTCGCACACCCGACCATTCAGCCGGGCGCGGACAGCCGCTCGGGCCGTCGTCTCCTTCACGGTACATCGACGATCCGTGCTTCGGGATAGGGCCGCGGCACGCAACGAGCCGTTGCATACCCCTCTGTGCCGGTTCGGGCGGTCACGGAACGGCGGTATGCCGGTGCGCGTCCGCACGGTCGTCCGCCTCGTCCCGGCCGGGCCCGCGGGTCGGCGCCGACCCGCGGCGGCGATGGTTGCGCAGCGTGTCGGGTTACTCCGTGCTGTCCCTGTGACCAGGACGAACACCCCGGCGTGCGGCATCGGGCGGATGACGCGTGCGCCCGCCGCTTGCGTCGCAGCAATAATCGCCGGGCCATCACCGGAAGTGAGGGGCGTGGCGGCCGGGGACGCGATGAGGGTCAC
The DNA here is from genome assembly GCF_001421075.1 of Frankia sp. CpI1-P. NCBI lineage: Bacteria > Bacillati > Actinomycetota > Actinomycetes > Frankiales > Frankiaceae > Frankia > Frankia sp. CpI1-P. The sequence continues at coordinate 50,637 of NZ_LJJX01000006.1, forward strand.
CATCGGGAACGTCGGCCTGCGCCGACCGGCGAAGGACCCGGCCGCATGCCCGCCGAGCAGGCCGAACACCGTCAGTGGCGCCGGGATGACCGCGGTCACGGCCGGTTCGAGGCCGGTGCGGCGCCGCACCGTCCGGAGGAACCAGAAGACCACCGCGAACGTGGCGACCGGCACGGGGTGGACGGGACCTTCGGGTGCGGCGGCCGGTGCCCCCCGATCCGGGGGGCTCTGCGGGCCCGGGCCCGGTCGGTCGGTGTGCACGTGCGGCGTGGGTTGCGGCCGCCGACCGCCGCTGCCCGTTCGGTCACAGGTGCAGGTCGCGCCCGCCCGGCGGCTGGCCCGGACGCCCGCCCGGTCTCCCGTGCGCCCGGCCGTGCGGGCCTCGAGGCAGGTGCGTGGCCGCGTGCACGGGCCGGGCGGTCGCGGCCACGCCGTCAGAAGACCAGCTCGGTGAGGGCGTGGATGAGCAACCCGACGAGGGCGCCGACGACCGTGCCGTTGATGCGGATGAACTGCAGGTCCCGGCCGACGTGCAGCTCGATGCGCCGCGAGGTCTCCTCGGGTTCCCAGCTCGCGACGGTGTCCCCGATGATCGCGGCGATGTCCCCCTGGTAGCGGTGGACCGCCCGGGCGGCCAGATCGGACGCGGCCCGGTCGACGGTGCGGCCGAGCTCCGGGTCGGTGGCCAGTCGTGCCCCGAACGCGGCCAGCTCGTCGGTGGCCCGCACCCGGGCGGTGCTGGTCGGATCGGTGGTGAGGTCGAGCAGGATCGTCCGGGTCGTCGCCCAGATCGCGGCGACGGCCCGGCCGACCTCCGCGTGCCCCAGCAGCCGTTGCTTGATCTGCTCGACCTGCTCGCCGAGGCTCGGATCCGCGCGCAGGCGGCCGNCGAAGTCGTCGAGGAACCGGTCCAGCGCCTGGCGCACCCGATGCTCCGGGTCGGCGCGCAGCTCCGCGATCGCCTCCAGCGCCTTGTCGTAGGCCTTGACCGCGACCGCCTCGTCCAGCCACTGCGGCGTCCAGCTCGGCGCCTGGTCGACCACGAGCCGGGTGAAGAGCTCCGGGTTGCGGGTCAGCCACTCCTGGACCTCGGTGACGATCACGTCGACGAGCCGGACGTGCAGCCGGTCGTCGAGCACCCGCTGCAACGCCGCGCCCAGCACCCCCGCCCAGGGGCGCTCGACCACCCGGGGCAGCACCGCCTTCTCCACGACCTCGCGGACCAGGTCGTCGCTCATCCCGGAGATGGCCGAGGTGAGCCGGCCGGCGATCTCGGTCGTCACCCGCTCGGCGTGGCGCGGCTGGCGCAGCCACGACCCCACGCGCACAGAGACGCCGATGCCGTCGACCTTGTCCCGGATCACGTCCTCGGCGAGGAAGTGCGTGCTGACGAAGTTCTCCAGGCCCCGGCCGAGGGCGTCCTTGCGTTCCGGGATGATCGCCGTGTGGGGAATCGGCAGGCCGAGCGGGTGGCGGAACAGGGCCGTCACGGCAAACCAGTCGGCCAGCGCGCCGACGACGCCGGCCTCCGCGGCGGCGGCCACATACGCCACCCAGCCGGGGCCACCGTGGCTGTGCCAGCCCTGCGCGAGCAGGTAGACGGTCACGACAGCGGCGAGCAGCCCGGTGGCGATCAGTCGCATCCGGCGCAGCGCCTGGCGCAGTCCGGGTTCGTCCGCGGTGCCCCGGGGCAGTCCGGCTGGTACCGGCCGCCCGCCGCCCGCCGGCTCGCTCATGGGCCGCCGTCCCTCTCCCGTGCCACCTCGACGCCCACCCGGGCCCACCGGATCTGATCAGTCGATCCTCGGACACCTTATGCGGCCGGACCGGGACACCATGCGGCCGGAGCGGACATCGGCGGGCGCGGGCGGTCGGCGGTCACGGTCGCGGAGGTGGCGGCCGGCGGGGATGGGAACGCTGGTGCAACCGGCGCTGGATGACGGCGAGGTCGACGAGGGCGACCAGCGCGAGCAGCGCGAGCACCCCCGCGGCGGCGGGCTGGTCGCGCGAGGCGAACAGTCCCGCGGTGACGCCGCAGAAGACCAGACCGAACACGGCGAGCGCCAGCCGCAATCCGAGTGCGCTGCGAGCCGGCGGTGCACCCCCCGGACCGGGGGAGAACCGATGCCACCAGTGCCGACGCGGCAGGACGTCCCCCTGGTCGCGCTGGCGCGGCAGGGAACTGGTCACGATCCCCGGTATGCCCGGCCACGCCCGGGTGAACCGGGGATCGTGACCGCTTCGGGCCAGTGGGTGTCCGTGTGGGTATCCGTGCGGGGGACCGTGCGGGTCGCGGGTGGCCTCAGCTCGACCGGGGGGACGCCCCGCGGCCGGGCAGCCGCGCGGTCATCGCCGCCTTCGCCTCCGCCGAGGCCAGCCGCTCGGCGAAGAGCGCACCCTCGACGTCGATGCGTTCGAGTACCGCCGGCGTCCCGCCGTCGTGGAGCAGGGCACGGGTGGCGGCCAGGGCCTGCGGCGGCTGGGCCAGCAGCGCCGCGACCCGGTCGTCGACCCGGGCGCGCAGCGCGTCGGCGTCGGGCAGCACCTCGGTGACGATCCCCAGCTCCGCGGCCCGCGCGGCATTGAACGGTTCGCCGAAGTACGCAAGCCTCGCTGCCGCCGCGGGTCCGACCCGGCGCGGCAGCAGCAGGGACGAGCCGAACTCGGGCACCACGCCGAGGTTGACGAACGGGATGCCCAGGGTGCTGCGTTCGGTGGCGTACACCAGATCGCAGTGCAGCAGCAGCGTCGTGCCGATGCCCACCGCCGGCCCGTCGACCTCGGCGACGAGCAGCTTCGTGCCGCGGGCGACCGTCCGGATGAAGGTCATCGTCGGACCGTCCGGGGCCAGGCCGGCCGTGGCCAGGAAGTCGGCGAGGTCGTTGCCGGCGGTGAAGGACCCGCCACTGCCGCGGATCCGGACGATCCGCACCCCGGTATCGGCCTCGGCCGCCGCAAACGCCTCGGCGAGCGCCGCGTACATCGCCTGGGTGAGGGCGTTGCGCTTGTCCGGGCGCACGATGCGCACCGTGAGCACGCCGTCGGCGACCTCGGTCTCGATCTGGCTACTCAATCCGGCCTCCTGGTGCCGACGGGCGGCGGGCTGACTGACCGACACTGTGTCACCGGGCGAGGTCTGCGCGAAAGCAGACGCGGGGAGTCCGGCCGGGCGACCCCGGCGCATGGCCCGACCGGGCCTGCCAGGATGAGAATGTGACAGACCCGCGCGAACCCGGCATCCCGCCAAGACTCGCTGCCGACCTGCCGACCCAGCTCGGCCAGGGGGTCGGTCCGCGGCGGGCCGGGCAGTCCCGCGGTGAGCTCCGCCGCGAGGCCACCTCCCTCGCCGGGTTGCTCGGGCTGACGGTCGACCCGGGGGAGTGCCGCGGCAGCTTCGTGGCCGACGCTCATCTTCTCAACACGCGGGGCACCCTGTGGGGCGGCTGCGGACTCGCCGCCGCGATCGCCTTCGTCCAGGCCTGCGGCGGGCGGGACTGCGTGTGGGCGCACACCCAGTTCCTCGCCCCCGTGCATGCCGGTGAAGAGGTGGAGCTGAGCGTCGACCCGGGCACCGGCGGTCTGTCACAGGTCGTCGTGCGCGCCACCACGGCCGGGCGGCTGGTGTTCCTCGCGGGGGGCACGTTCAGCCGGGTGAGTGGCGTCGTCAGCCGGTTCGGCCCGGCCGGTGACTGGGCGCCGGACCCCGACAGCTGCCCCCCGCGCGAGTACCCGAACTGGCTGGACTTCCCCCGCGACGGTGTGATCTCCCTGGTCGAGCAGCGGTGGGCCCGCCCGGCCCGGACCGACCTCGACGGCCGGCCGGGCGGCGGGAGCAGCGCGCTGTGGCTGCGCCTGCGACCTCGGTTGCCCCTGCACGCGGCGGTNCTCGCGCTGCTTGGCGACTTCGCCCCGGTCGGACTCATCGAGGCCACGGGGGACATGGCCGCCGGCACGANCCTCGACAACAGCCTGCGTATCGTCGCGCCCCCGACCGGTGAGTGGGTACTACTGGACGTGCGAGTCGAGGCGATCGTCCGCAACGTCGCGCAGGTGCGCGGGCGGATGTACGACCGCACGGGTGCGCTGGTCGCCACCGTGAGTCAGACGGCGCTGGTCCACCGGGTGCGGCCGCCGTCCCTGGCGAGCCGGGACGGTCAACCGTCACCCGCCCCGACGGCCGGCTGACCGACGGCCGGCTGACCGACGGCCGGCTGACCGACGGCCTGCCGAAACGGCCCGCCCGCGTCCGCGCTGCCCCGCTCATGGCGGGATCCGTTGCGGATGCTGGATTGAAACCACGGTAGCCGGGGTATGGGGGCAGTACGGCGGATGCTGTGCGGCTGGGCATTGCCGGGTCATGGTGAGTGCATGGGGAGTCCCGGGGGCGGGCTCTTCACAAGCCGGTGAGGGCGCGTATTGCGACCAGACCGACGACCACCCCGACGACCCGGCCCCGGCTGGGCGTCCCGGGATGTCCAGATGTGTTTCGTGCAACATTTCGTGTGTTTGTGTTGCCGCCGTCGGGAGTCCGGTCATCGGACCGGCATCACCGGCCGACGTCCCGTGTCGGCTCCTGCCAGATGCTGCCGATCAGTGCCAGTTCCGGTGCATGGACGTCATTTGGTCCGGGCTACGTCGATTTTCATTAGGCGTAGCTGTCCTATCGCTCGTCGCAGGTCGGAACGAATGTCCGTCACGCGGTGCAACGCTGTCATGCTCTTCCGTTATAGAGGCCCGCCCCTAACGCGGCCGCTTCATTCACCCGCTAGAGTTGTCGGCGCCCCAGGAACATTCCCCCGATGTTCGGGCCTCGCCTCCAATACCTCGGTCCGGGTGTTGTCGCGCGTGGTCCTTCGGGGACAAGGCCCGTTGAACTCGAACACTGACCCCGCACATGAGGCGCCCAACTCCCGGGTGCCGGACGAGAGGACCGGATGCTCCAGAATTGGCCCATCCGCTCGAAGCTCGTGGTGATTCTCGTCGTCCCCCTGGCCGCGTTGGCGGTACTGAGCGCGATACAGGTGCGGGGGAACGTCGACAACGTACGGGCCGCGAACCGCATCAAGGCGCTGGCAGCCTTCTCGATCAAAGGCAACGACCTCGTCGCCGCGCTCCAGGCCGAGCGGTACGCGACGAACTCCTATGTGGGTTCCAACTACCTGGCCGCCGGGCCGGGACAGGCCACCGTCGCCGCCCGCGGCCCGGTGGACCAGGCGTTGGGGACCTACAACGCCGGCGAGGCCGCGCTGCCCTCCGGCGCCCGGGACGCCCTGGCGGCCACGCTGGCGTCGATCTCCACCCGCCTGGACCGGCTGCCCGCGCAGCGCAAGGCGATCGACGCCCGGCAGGCGCAGGTCGACCAGAACAACACGTTCTACAACGACCTGGTGCGCGACCTCCTTTCGCTCAACGCCAGCGTCGCCGCCGGCAGCGACAACGCGTCGTTGGTCAACGGCGCCACCACGCTCGTCGGTATCTCCCGGGCGAAGGAGGAGGCAGCCCAGCAGCGCGGCTCGATCGCCCGTGTGATCATTCTCGGCCAGACGGATTCCGTGACCCTGCGCCAGATCGAGAGCTCGGCCGGCGCCGAGGACGCCTGGCTACAGCAGTTCCGGACCACCGCCACCGCGGATGAGCAGGCCTTTTACAACGTCACGGTGGGCCGAACCATCTCCGCCGCCACCGCAATGCGCGACGACACGGTCAACGCCGTTCAGAACGGCCAGCCGCTGACGATTACGCAGCAGATCTGGCTGAACACCGTCGATCAGAAGATCGCGGCGATGCGGCAGGTCGAGCGGAGGATCGCGACCGACCTGGGCNCCACCAGCCAGGACATCGCCAGTTCAGCCACTCGTGACGCACTGTTCGGCAGTATCGGGGTTGCGTTGGTCCTGGTCGTGTCGGTGGTGATTTCGCTGCTGGTCGCGAGCCCGATGATCCGGCATCTACGGGCGCTGCGGCGCGGTGCCCTCGAAGTCGCCAACGAGCGGCTGCCNGGGGTCGTCGAGAGGCTGCACCGAGGCGAACAGGTCGACATGTCCGCCGAGCAATTCCCGGTCGATGTGCAAAGTACCGACGAGATCGGCCAGCTCGCNGAGGCGTTCTCCATCGTGCACTCCGTCGCGGTGCGCACCGCGGTCGAACAGGCCGCGATGCGCAAGAGCATCGGCGACACCTTCCTCAACCTGGCCCGCCGCAGCCAGGCCCTCATCCACCGCCAGCTCAAGGTGATCGACGCGCTGGAGCGCAAGGAGACCGACCCGGACGAGCTCGAGGAGCTGTTCCGCCTCGACCACCTGGCCACCCGCATGCGGCGCCATGCCGAGGACCTCATCGTCCTGTCGGGCTCCAAGCCCGCGCGAGGCTGGCGCCGACCGGTCGCCGTCAAGGACGTGGTGCGCGGCGCCGTCGCCGAGGTCGAGGACTACACCCGAGTGAAGGTGATGCCCATCGACGGCGGGGCCATCAGCGGGCACGCCGTCGGTGACGTCATCCACATGCTCGCCGAGCTCATCGAGAACGCCACCNCCTTCTCCCCGCCGCACACCCCGGTCCAGGTCAACGGGCACGAGGTGTCCAACGGCTTCGTCATCGAGGTCGAGGACCGCGGCCTGGGGATGAGCCCGGAGGAGTTCCACTCCCTCAACGATCGGCTGGCCAACCCGCCTCCCTTCGACCTGTCGACCAGTGAGCNGCTCGGCCTGTTCGTCGTCGGCCGTCTCGCCGAGCGGCACGCCATCTCGGTGGAGCTCCGTCCCTCGCCCTACGGCGGCACGATGGCCATCGTCCTGGTGCCGGCCGCCCTGCTGCGCCAGCCCGAGGGCGACGGCGACACCCGTTCGGAGGGCACCGCGACCGTGCGGGCGCTGCCCGTCGCTGCCGTGCCCGCGCTCGACGGCCCGACGGTCGACGAGGACGGGTTCGGCGGACCGTTCGTCGACGCGGACGGCAATCTGACCGCCGCCCCCGCCCCGGAGCGGCCCGACGAGGCGCCGCGTGGCCAGGACGAGACGTTGATCGACGACCTGCCGGTCTTCGCCACGGTCCGGTCGAGCTGGTTCGTGGCCGACCGCCCCCGGCACCGCTCCAACGGCCGCCGCCCGGACGGCCCGCCGCGACCGGCCGGGCCGCGCCCCGAGCCCACGCCGGGCGGCGACCCCGGCCAGGGCGATGGCGACCTGCCCGACCTGCCGACCCGCCGTTCGCGCGGCAACCGGGGCGCCCCGGAACCGTTCCCGCCGGCCGAGACCGACCGGTTCGGGCCGCCAGAGCCGCCGGTGGACGATGCCGGGCGCCGCACCTCGTCCCTGTTCGGGCCGCCCCCCGCGATACATGACCTGCCCGGCGGCCCCCTGGCCCGCAACGACCCGTTCACCGCGCCGCTGAGCCGCCCAACCGGACCCCGCGGCGGCGACACCCCCGGCGCGGGCCAGTCGATCGTCCCGCTGCACCGCCCGGCGCCGCCCGCCCGTGCCGGCGGTGCTGGCGGGGCCGGCGGTATTGGTGGGGCGGGCGGGGCGGACCTGCCGGAGCGTGGCGGCCAGGCGCCCGAGGAGCACACCGAGGTGGGCCTGCCGCGGCGCACCCGGCGGGCCAGCCTCGCGCCCCAGCTCCGCCGGGACAGCCCGGACGACCAGCCGGGCAAGCTCGCCGCGCAGCGCAGCCCGGAAGAGATCCGCAGCATGATGTCGTCCTTCCAGAGCAACTTCGGTCGCGGGCTGGCGGACGGCCAGGTTTCCAACGACGGCGACGATGTGGGAAAGGTGACCTGAGATGCGTCCGCTGGGGCCGTCCGAGAACATGAGCTGGTTGCTCAACAACCTTGTCAAGAAGGTTCCGGAAGTCACCTATGTGATCGCCCTGTCCTCGGATGGTCTGCTGCTCGCGACCTCCTACGGGATGGACCGGGCGACCGCCGACCAGCTCGCGGCGGTCGCCTCCGGGTTCAACAGCCTCGCCCGCGGAGCGGGCCGGTTCTTCGGCGGTGGCAACGTCCGCCAGACCATCGTCGAGATGGACCAGGGCTTCCTGTTCGTCACGGCGGTCGGCGACGGCTCGTGCCTGGCGATCCTGTCCAGTACCGGGGCGGACATCGGGCTCATCGCCTACGAGATGGCCCTGCTGGTGACCAGGGTCGGGGAGTTCCTCACCCCGGAGCTGCGCGCCCAGATGCAGTCCGCGCTGCCGCTGTAGGCGGCGCCGCGGCGGTCGACGGGGGTGCGACCGCGAATCTGGCCCACCGGTCGACCCCTGCCCGAACCGACCGGACCNCAACGCTCACCGTCATGGCGGCGGAGCTCTCTCAGGCAGGAGGACCGGTATGTCGCACGACGAGGAATGGTTCGACGATGATGCGGGTCCGGTCGTCCGGCCCTACGCCGTCACCGGCGGTCGGACCCGGCCTACCAACCGGGCGTTGGAGCTGGTGGCGCTGGTGACCACCACGCCCAACGGACGGCTGATGGGCGCGACGCTGGAGGTGGAGCAGCGCTCGATCGCGCTGCTCTGCCAGCGGGTGCAGTCGATCGTCGAGATCTCGGCGCGGCTGGATCTGCCGCTCGGCGTCGTGCGGGTCCTCGTCGGCGACATGCTCGACGCCGGCCTGGTCACGGTGAACCGGCCGGGCCGTTCATCCGATCGTCCTTCCGCCGCCCTCATCGAAAAGGTGCTCGATGGACTACAGGCCCTCTAAGGACTACCGGCCCGACAAGGACTACCGGCCCGACAGGACGCGGTCGTCGGAGACGGCGGCGCCACATCCGGTCAAGATCATCATTGCCGGCGGGTTCGGCGTCGGGAAGACGACGTTCGTCGGCTCGGTCAGCGAGATCCCACCGCTGACCACGGAGGCCGCGATGACGGCCGCCAGCATCGGCATCGACGACACCAGCTCGGTCAGCTCGAAGACGACGACGACCGTCGCGATGGACTTCGGGCGGATCACGCTCATCGACAGCGTCATCCTCTACCTGTTCGGTACCCCCGGGCAGGACCGGTTCTGGTTCATGTGGGACGAGCTGGTCCTCGGCGCGATTGGCGCGGTGGTGCTCGTCGACACCCGACGGCTGGCGGACTCCTTCCCCGCCATCGACTACTTCGAGGAACGCGACATCCCGTTCCTCATCGCGCTGAACCGGTTCGACGGCGCCCGCGAGTACCGGGTCGAGGACGTCCGCGCGGCGCTCGACCTCGACCCGCGCCGGCCGGTGGTGTTCTGCGACGCCCGCCAGCGCGAGTCGGTCCGCCAGTCGCTGGTCTCGCTGGTCCGTCACGCGCTCGACGTGGTCTCCGCCGAGTCGGCCGCCCGGCCGAGCCTGCCGCAGCGGTCCGGGTGAACGCCACGAACGACTGTTCGGACCTGACCAGCACGAGCGCACCGCCCGCGGCAGGACCGATCGCCACGCCCCCGGTCCGCCGGGAAGGTCCCGATCCGGCCCCCGATCCCGCTCCAGGGAAGGGCAAGGTGCTCGACATTCTCGGTCTGGACGACGATGCCCTGTCCGCCTACCGGCTCTGGTTGCGCCACGGGTCGCTGAGTGTCTCCGAGGCGGCGCAGATGCTCGGGGAACCGGCGAACGGCGTCGGTCGGGTCCGCGACCGGCTGGTCGAACTCGGCCTGCTGCTGGNCTCCCGGGACCGGCCCGGACGCTTCGTCGCCGTCCATCCCGAGGCCGGCCTGGATCATCTGCTCCAGGCCCAGCACGAGCAGCTCATCCGGCGCCACGAGCGGCTTGTGCGGGCTCGGGCGCAGGTGGGCGTCTTCGTCTCGGACTACCTGGAGGGCCGTCCCGGTCCGGACACGGTCGAGGTCCAGCGCATCGACGGCGTCGACCAGGCCCGAGCCGAGCTGCTCACCCTCGTCGGCCGGGCCGAGCGGGAGGTGCTCACCCTACGCACCCGCCGGGGCTGGTCGGCGGCGCTGTCCGCCGACGTCATGCCGGTCGAGCTGCGGGCCCTGCGGCGCGGGGTCGTGATGCGCAGCGTGCTGCCGCGGTCGCTGCGCCTCGACGAACGGGGCGCCGGCTACGTGCGCACCGTCGCCGCCCACGGCCTCGACGCACGCGTCACCGACGACCCGCGGCTGGACGCCACCACCGTCGACGGCCGCATCGGGCTCGTTCGGTTGGCCCGCGGCGGCGGCGCGGGCGGCCACACGCTGCTCGTGCGGACCCCCGAGCTCACCGCCGTCCTGCTCACCCTGTTCGAGCAGGTCTGGGAGATCGCCGAGCCGCTCGGCGGCGGGTCGGCGCAGACCGGCGGCGAGGAGTCGGCCGACGACCCCTCCGACACCGAGCGGCTGTTGCTGCGCCTGCTCAGCCTCGGTGTCAAGGACGAGGCGGCCGCCCGCCACCTCGGTGTCTCCGTGCGCACCGTGCGGCGCATGATCGCGGACCTGATGTCCCGCCTCAACGCCCGCAGCCGCTTTCAGGCCGGCACCCTCGCCTCCCGCCGCGGCTGGCTCTGATCCCGTCGTCGGCGGACTGTCCCCGCGCCCTTGGGGCCTTCGGCGCCGAGCGAGGGCGGGCGGCGTTCGCGGTCATCGCGGCATGCCGGTTCCACGGAAGGCAGCGGAATAGCGCGGCTCGGACCGGGGAATGACCACCTCCCCCGGCGGCGACGGACTCGTCGACGCTGCCGACCGGATGTGACGGCTCTCACTCGGGCGGCCGCGCGCCCGCCGGGCATCCGGTCGGTGGTCCTCCGGGTGGGCGTGGACGGCTGACGTTGAGGTGCATCGCTGCAGGTCATGGGTCCGACGTTCGGATCGTTGTAGCGGTGTTGTGGATCGGGTGCGTGCCAGTTGGCACATATGGCCAGGGCAGCTTGATGCCACGCCAATTCCAGGACACCGGCCGCGCCCGGCCGCATGCTCTCGATGAGCCGAACACTGACCATGTCAGGGGGTTGGCGGGCACGGCCGGCGGTCGCGAGTCGGTCGGAGTCCGCCTGCCCGCCCGTCGTCGACGGGCCCCGCAGGCCGCGCGGGCGCACGCGCGGCACGCGGCGGGCTCGCCCGTCCGCCGTCCGCCGTCCGCCGTGCCGTCGACCTGCCGGCCCGCAGGTCGCCATGCACGCCGCTCGCCTCTCCTGGAAAACGCCCGAGGAGTCCTTCCGTGCCCGCAGTTGCCGGATCGCAGCCCGCCGCCACGTCGTCGGGAAAGCCGACGCACCGCACGCTGATCGTGGCGAGAATGAACCCCGCCGACGCCGACGCCGTCGCAGAGACCTTCGCCGAGTCCGACGCGGGGGAACTCCCCGGCATCGTCGGCGTCACCCGCCGCGAGCTGTTCGAGTTCCACGGGCTCTACTTCCACCTCATCGACGCGCCGGCGGACATCGCGCCAACCGTCTCGGATGTGCGCGGGCATCCGCTGTTCGTGGACGTGAACACGAAGCTGGAGAAGTTCATCACCGCCTACGACCCGGCCACCTGGCGGGGGCCGCGGGACGCGATGGCGCGCAGCTTCTACCACTGGTCGGCCGGCTGACCGGCCTGGGTCCACGCCGCCGCGGGCCTCGGTCACCTGCGGCCCCGGCCCGCCCCCCGCGAGGGGCGCGCGCCGCCGTGGCCTGATCCGGGTGCCCGCCCGGCCGGCGTTGCCGGATCCGCAGCGACCGGTCTCGCCGACCGGTCTCGCCGACCCGTCCCGACCCGTGCCGTCGCGATGTCCCGCGTCCGGGCCCACTGATCGCCGCGGTGCTCAGGGCCGCCTCGACCTGCCCCGGTGACGCCGGCGCGGCGGGCGCCACGCCGGCCACCCGACTGCGTGCAACCGCCGGCTCCGTCGGGGTTCTGCCTCGGCGCCCGGCCTGCCGCCCGCCGTCGCTCGCCGTAACCCGCCGTTGCCCGTAGTAACCCGCCGTTGCCCGCCGCGACGGGCAGCTCCCTGCCCGCGGCGGATCCCGGCACAGACCTGACGACAACCTTCCCGCCGATCCCATCTGCGCCAACCCGAGGAGATCGTGACATGCCCCAGCAGTGGACGGCCGACGCCCTGCTCGACTTCCTCGTCGAGCAGGCCGGGCTGCCCCCGGAGGACCGCCCCATCGACCTGGCCGTGACGTTCCTGGACATCGGCCTGGACTCGCTGGCCTACCTCCAGCTCTCGGCGGAGGTGGCCGGTGCCTTCGGTGTGGACCTACCGGCCGAGATGCCGGACGGCTACACCCTCGCCGAGATTCTCGACACCGTGAACGCCGCGCTCGGCGAGCGCGAACCGGTCTGAATTCCCGCCGGGCGCCCGGAACCGCCGGCCGCCGATTCTCGATCCGCATCCGGATTTCCTTCACAAACCGGGGAGTAGCCGTGAGTGGGCATACCGACAACTCGATTCTGATCGACGCCGACATCGACACGGTCTGGACCATCACCAACGATCTGCCTGCGTGGCCCGACCTGTTTACGGAATATGCGTCGGTGGACATCATCGAGAGCAACGGGAACACTTTCAAGTTCCGGCTCACCATGCATCCGGACGAGAACGGCACGGCGTGGAGCTGGGTATCGGAAAGGACGCTCGACCCGGTGAACCGGCAGGTCCGCGCCTACCGCGTCGAGACCGGGCCGTTCGAGTACATGCACATCCACTGGACCTACACCCCGGAGGGCACCGGTACCCGGATGCGCTGGGTGCAGGACTTCCACATGCGCCCGGCGGCGCCGCTCAACGACGAGCAGATGACCGCCCGGATCAACACCAACACCGCCCGGGAGATGGCCGTGATCCGGGAGAAGGTCGAGCGGGCCGCCGCGGCCGCGCGCCCCGCCCCGCTTGCCGTGGCCGTGCCGGAACAGGTCTGAGGAGGACGCGACCGATGGCAGCTCCAGCGACGACGACCCCGAAGGTTCTCTGCATCCACGACATCGCGCCCAACCGGCGCCGCGGCGGGGACATCCGTGCCCTGCTCTCCCCGGCGACGGTCGGCTCGACCACCGGCTTCCTCGGCACGCTCACCCTCGAGCCCGGCGAGGTCGTCACCGAGCACTGGCACCCCTACTCGGAGGAGTTCCTGTACTGCGTGCGCGGCATCGTGACCGCCCGGCTGGACGGTGAGCACCAGGTCCTGGGCGCCGACCACGGCGTGTGCATCCCGATCGGGATGCGCCACCGCATCGTCAACACGGGCGAGGAGACCGCGTTCCTCGTGTTCCACCTCAGCCCACTGGCGCCCCGTCCCGACCTCGGCCACGTCGACACCGAGGCGGTGCTGAACCCGGACGCGCCGCACGCCCCCATCATCCGTTCGGGCCCCCACGCCCACACCGTGGCCGCCGACGCCCTGCCCGCCGGGGCCAGACGGTGAGCGAACCGAGGAGGACCGCGGTCACCGGGATCGGGGTGGTCGCCCCGGGCGGGGTGAACCGCAAGGAGTTCTGGACGCTGCTGACCGACGGGCGCACGGCGACCCGGCGGCTGTCGTTCTTCGACCCGTCGCAGTTCCGTTCCCAGGTCGCCGCCGAATGCGATTTCGACCCGGCGGCGGCCGGGCTGACCGCCCGACAGATCGCCCGGAACGACCGCTTCGTGCAGTTCGCGCTCGCCGCGGCGCTGGAGGCGGTCGAGGACAGNGGCCTCGACCTGCGCCCCGCCGGCACCGGCGGCCTCGGCGACGAGGGCGGGGACGGCCCGGTCGTCGGCGTCAGCATGGGCAGCGCGGTCGGCGCGACGACCCGGCTGGAGAACGAGTACGTCGTCGTCTCCGACTCGGGCCGCCACTGGGAGGTCGATCCGCACTACGCCAGCTCCTTCCTGTACCACGCGCTGGTCCCGAGCTGCCTGNCCACGGAGCTCGCCTGCCGCTTCGGCACGCACGGCCCGGCGTCGGTGGTGTCCACCGGCTGCACATCCGGCATCGACGCGGTCGGCTACGGTGCGCAGCTCATCGCCGACGGTGAGGCGGACATCGTGATCGCCGGCGCCTCCGACGCGCCGCTGTCGCCGATCTCGGTGGCCTGCTTCGACGCGATCCGGGCGACCTCGGCGCGCAACGACGACCCCGAGCACNCCTCCCGCCCGTTCGACGCCAGCCGCGACGGCTTCGTGATGGGGGAGGGCTCGGCCGTGCTCATCCTCGAGGAGTTGTCGTCCGCGCGGGCCCGTGGGGCGCACATCTACTGCGAGGTCGGCGGCTACGCGTCGCGGTCCAACGCCTTCCACATGACCGGTCTGCGTCCCGACGGTGTCGAGATGGCCGAGGCGATCCGGGTCGCGATGGACTCGGCGCGGGTCGGCGCGGACGACATCGACTACATCAACGCGCACGGCTCGGGCACCAAGCAGAACGACCGACACGAGACGGCGGCCTTCAAGCGCTCGCTCGGGCAGCGCGCGTACGAGGTCCCGGTCAGCTCGATCAAGTCGATGATCGGCCACTCCCTGGGAGCGATCGGCTCGCTGGAGATCGCCGCCTGCGCCCTGGCCATCGAGAACGACGTCGTCCCGCCCACCGCCAACTGGGCCACCCGCGATCCGGCCTGCGACCTCGACTACGTGCCGAACATCGCCCGTGATCACACCGTCGACGTGGCACTGTCGGTGGGCAGCGGGTTCGGCGGGTTCCAGTCCGCGATCGTCCTGTCGGCGCCGAACCGGTGAGCGCCGCAGTGGAGACCGCGGCTGCCACCACCGCTGCCACCGCGGCTTCGGCCGTGACCGGCGAGGACCGTTCGGTGCGTGGCGGCGGGCGCCCGCTGGGCGCGGTCCGGCCGGTCGTCACCGGCCTGGGGGTCATCGCCCCCAGCGGTCTGGGGGTCGAGCAGTACTGGGCGTCGACCCTGCGCGGGGAGCTGCGCGTCGCCCCGATCAGCCGGTTCGACCCGGCTCGTTACTCCGCCAGGCTCGCCGGCGAGGTCGCCGGGTTCGAGCCGGAGGAGCACGTCGACAAGCGGTACATCGTCCAGACCGACCGGTGGACCTGGTTCGGGATGGCCGCCTCCCGGCTCGCCCTGGCCGACGCCGCCTACGACCCGGCCGACCACGACCCGTATGCCACCGCGGTCGTGTTCGGCAGCGGTTCCGGNGGCAACGACTTCGGCCAGCGGGAGCTGCAGCGGCTGTGGACCCGCGGGCGGACCGCGGTGAGCGTCTACCAGTCGATCGCCTGGTTCTACGCGGCGACGACCGGTCAGACGTCGATCCGTCATGGCCTGAAGGGGCCATCCGGGGTCGTGGTCAGCGACGGCGCCGGCGGGCTGGACAGCCTTGCCCAGGCCAGACGGGTCATCCGTCGAGGCACGTCGACGGTGCTCGCGGGGGGCGCCGAATCGGGCCTGACGCCGTACGGGCTCACCTGCCATCTCAGCAGCGGCCGGGTCAGCACCGCCGCCGCGGCGGCGGACGGCTACAAGCCGTTCGACATCCGGGCGAACGGCTACCTGCCGGGGGAGGGCGGCGCGACCCTGGTCGTCGAGGATCCGGCAGCGGCGGCGGCCCGTGGCGCCCCGCACGTCTACGGGGAGATCGCGGGATACGCCGCGACGCACGACGCCGCCGACCACGCCCGCCCGGCGCCGGACGGCCGCTGGCTGGCCACCGCGATGCGCCGCGCCCTGGCCGACGCGGGCCTCGCCCCGGACGACGTGGACGTGGTGTTCGCCGACGGCGCCGGCTCCCCGGACCTCGACGCCCAGGAGGCGGCGGCGATCCGGGCCGTGTTCGGCGACCGCGCGGTGCCGGTGACGGCGCCGCAGGGCCTCGTCGGCCGGTTGTGCGCCGGCGGCTCGGCGCTGTCGGTGGCGACGGCGCTGCTGTCGATCCGGGACGGCGTCATCCCCGCGGTGGGCAACCTCGACACCCCCGATCCGGGCTACGGACTGGACCTGGTGCAGGCCCCCCGGCAGACCCCCGTCCGGGTGGCGCTGGTCAACGCCCGCGGCTACGGCGGCTTCAACAGCAGCCTCGTCGTCCGCGCCGTCGACCCCGCCTGACCGGACCCCGACCCGGCCTGCCCGACCCTCGTGAGCTGCTCGATTCGCCCGAGCTGCTCGATTCGCTCGACCTGCTCGATCCGCTCGATTCCTCGACCTAGGAGACAGTCAGCGATGTTCCCAGACCTGGCCGGGCGACGCGCCCTGGTTACCGGTGGCACCCGCGGCATCGGCCGGGCCGTCGTGCTCGGCCTGGCCCGCGCCGGAGCGACGGTCGTCGTCGGCCACCAGCGCCAGACCGAGGAGGCCGAGAGCCTGCGCCGCGAGCTGAAGGACACCGGCGGCGACCACCTGCTGGTCCAGGCGGACGTGGCCGACCCGGCCCAGATCACCGAGCTCATCGAGGCCACCGGCACGCACCTCGGCGGCCTCGACATCGTGGTCAACAGCGTCGGGACGATCAGCCACATCCCCTACGCGGACCTGCCGCTGGACGCCTGGACGCAGGTGCTCGCCACCAACCTCACCGCCACCCACCTGGTCACCCAGGGCGCGCTGGCGCTGCTCGGCGAGTCCGGTTCGGTGGTCAACATCGGCTCGGGCGCCGGGGTCGTCGGCGTGCCGCTGCGGGCGCACTACACCGCGGCGAAGACCGGCCTGATCGGGCTGACCCGTTCGCTGTCCAAGGAGCTCGGCTCCCGCGGCATCCGGGTCAACCTGGTCTCGCCGGGCGTCATCGAGACCGACCAGGCCGCCGGCATGCCCGAGGCCGCCCGAACGGCCTACACCAACCGCATCCCGCTTGGCCGTCTCGGCGAGGCCGACGAGGTCGCCGCGGTCGTCCTGTTCCTGGCCAGCGACGTGTCGTCCTACGTCAACGGCGCCACCTTCACGGTCGACGGAGGAATCTGATGGCATCGACCCCGCCCTTTCGGATCATGCTGACCATGCGGATCCACCCGGGCCGCGAGGCCGAGTTCGAGCAGACCTGGCTGCGCATCGGCGACGCGGTGACCTCTCACCCCGCCAACCTGGGCCAGTGGCTGATTCGTTCGGAGGACGAGCCGAGCACCTACTTCATTACCAGCGACTGGGTCGACGAGGCGCAGTTCCGCGAGTTCGAGACCAGCGAGCGGCACCTGAAGCACCGCAAGGAGCTGCATCCGCTGCGCGCCAGCGGCTCAATGGCCACCGGCAGCGTCCTGACGCACCTGGCCGGCGCGGCATCCCTGCCGGTGCCGGCGGCCGGCTAGCCGTGGGAGCCGGCGGCGAGGCGGCGGTCCGGGTGATGCTCTGGGCGGTCGATCCGCCCGATGATCCCGGGGCGGTGGAACGCGCCTACCACGCGATCAGCTCCAAGCTGCTCGGCACCCCGGGGCTGCTCGGCAACACGCTGCAGCGTTCGGCGGCGGACCCGGCCCGGTACGTCGTGGTGAGCGTCTGGTCGGGCATGACCGAGTTCAGCGCCTGGGAGCAGGGGGCGAACCACCGCGGGACGACCTCCCCGCTGCGGCCGCTACAGGATCCCGAGCGCCGCCCGGCGATCTACAGCGAGGTCGCCGCGTACGGCCCGCAGGGGCCGTTCAGCGAGGCACCCGCGGGCTGATCCGGCCGCCCGCGGGCTGGACTCACCGCCCGCGGGCGCCACAGTCGCATGGCGTCGGTCGCACCGTCTGGGGCAGGCGGCGCGGCCGACGCCATGCCATCTCCCGCCCTCAACCCCCGCGCCCGCCTCCGTGGAGCGCGTCTGGTCCGAACGGGCAGGCGGGGTTCGGCCCGGCCCACCTGTTCGGCCGGCTCCGCCTGTTCGGCCGGCTCCGCCTGTTCGGCCGGCTCCGCCTGTTCGGCCGGCTCCGCCCGTTCGACGGGGACCAGCCGTCGCCCGCTGCCCGGTGGGTCCGGGAAAACAGCGACCCCAGGCCACCTCGAGGCTCCGGCCCCGTGCCCGGACTGCGGCTCCGAGCCGGGGCCCGACCCTTCCCTGCTGTGACGGTCCGTGTCGGCTGTGAGATTGGTCGGTGCCGCTCGGTGGCGGTCCTGCCCCTCGGTGTACAAATGCGCGGTCCGGCCCGGATGCGCCNGCGGTGCCCGGATGTGTCCCGTGGCCCGCTGGAATCCGGGCAGCTCCGGGGCGGTGTCAGTGGTGGCGGGTGGCGAACTGGCCGTCGTCGGTGCGGTGGGGATCGGGGGAATCGGATGCCTGACTCGTCCGCGCTGGACGTTCTGATCGGCCTCGCGCTGCTGTTCGCCGCGTTCAGCCTCGCCGTCTCGCGGATCAACGAGGCGGTGCTCGGCCTCGTGCGTTACCGGGGCCGACGCCTCGAGTCGGAGCTGCGCCGGCTGCTCGGCGGCTGCCCGCCGGGCGGCGCACCGCCCGATCCGGGGGGCCCGCCGCCTGTGGACGTCGCTGCGGAGTTGCTCGACGGGCCCCTGCGGGCCATGCGTACCGCCGGCCGGGACGAGGTCTCCGCGGACATGGCCGCTCATCCGCCCGTGCAGCGAACCTGGGCCGCGGTGAGCCGGGCCCGCCGGCTGCGGTTGCCTTCCTACGTGCCGTCCACCGCATTCGCTCGGGCCCTGCTCGATCGGGTCGACCCACCCGCCCGCGCCATGTTGGCCCAGCTACGCCCGGACGGGCTGCCCTCGCACATCCCCGATGAGACCCGCGAGGCCTACCGGACCGCGTACGAGGCTGCCCGGCGCGCTCTGGACGAGGGGTCCGCCCGGGCGCTGTACGCCGCGATGCCGGCGGACCACCCGACCGGGCGGGTCGTGGCCGCCGCGCTGGTGTCCGCCGTCGGCGGCGGGACGGTCGGCACGCTGGAGGACGGGCTGGCCGTGTTGCCACCCTCCCTCGCGAAGGATGCGCTGACCACGGCGGTGGTCCGGACGGGCGGTGACCGAGAGAAGATCATCACCGAGTTGGCGCGGTGGTACGACGAGGCGATGGACCGCCTGTCCGGGTGGTACAAGCGGCGGGTCGCGGTGTTCCTGCTCGCCTACGCGATCGTGCTGGCCGCCGTGTTCAACCTCGACGCGGTCGCCATCTCCCGTGCGCTGTGGCAGGACGGGACCGTGCGCGACGCGGCGGTGACCGCAAGCCAGGGCCAGATTGGCCAGGCCGCTGATGTCGGCCCCACCACCGCGGGTTCGCGCGACGCGGGTTCGAGCGACGCGGGGTCCGGCGGCGCCGGGCCCGGTGACACGAAGGACGCTGCGCAGTCCGGCGACCAGGAGACCGGCGGTACCTCCGACGCCGGTGTGGGCGACGCCGTCGAGAGCGCGATCAGGTCGGTGCGGAATGCCTCCGGCCTCGCCCTGCCCATCGGGTGGGTTCGGACGAGCGACGACCGCGACGACCCGAGGGAGGTCCCGCACACGGTCGGCGGTTGGTTGCTGAAGATCGCCGGACTGGCCATCGCCTGCTTTGCCCTGACCGCCGGAGCCCCCTTCTGGTTCGAGCTGCTGGGCCGGCTGGTCAACATGCGCGCCGCCGGGCCGAAGCCGCGGTCGGCCACCAGCGGCTGACCGCACGGGGCGGTGGTCTCGTACCGCTGGTGGTCTCGTACCGCTGGTGGTCCCATGCCGCTGGTGGTCCCATGCCGCTGGTGGCCCGGCGCTCGCGTTGCTGGTGGTCCGGCTGGGCAGGTCGGGTAGTCCGCGCGGGCGTTGACCCGGCCGCCCGATTGGAGGAGCGTGGCGGACGATGACTGAGCCCACCGCGTTCCACGAGGCCGTGAGCGCGATCAGCTATCCGATGGTGATCGTGACCGCGGCGGTGCCCGACGGGGAACGCAGCGGCTGCCTCGTCGGCTTCCACACCCAGTGCAGCATCGAGCCCGCGCGGTACCTGCTGTGCATCTCGCAGGCCAACCANACCCACCGGATCGCCCTGGCGGCCAGCCATCTCGCGGTCCACCTCCTCGACGAGGCCGATGAGGGGCTCGCGACGCTGTTCGGCGAGCAGACCGGCGACGAGATCGACAAGTTCGCGCGCTGCGCCTGGCGGGAGGGCCCGTTCGGACTGCCCGTCCTCGCGCAGCCGCGCGCCTGGTTCGCCGGCCCCGTACACACCCGCGTCGGCGTCGGCGACCATACGGCGTTCGTCCTCGAGCCGGTCGACGGCGCAGCCGGCGGGCCGTTCACCCAGCTCGGCTTCCAACAGGTCCGGGACATGCAACCGGGCCATCCGGCCTGACGGCCTCGACCGACGCCGAACGTGGGCCCGCGCCGCGCGCAGGCCGCCGCGATGCCCCGCCGTCGGCGGTCCGGCAAGGAGGACTGCGCGATTCCGCGGCGCCGGGGCACTAGCGTCATCGTCCGTGAACACTCCTGTGCCCGGGCCGGCCGCGCAACCGGTCGGCTCCGACCCGCTCGCCGCCACCCCCAGCCCGGTCGGGGTAGACCTGCTCGCCGGTCTGGACGGCGTGGGTGGGCGGCGGGTCACCGACCCCGAAGCGGTGCTCGCGGACCTGCAAGCCGATCCGGAGGCCTTCAGTCCACTCGGGGGACGGCCCATCCTGGTCGTCGACGCCGCCTCCCCGGCGGCAATCAGGGTCGGCGAACTCGGCCGCCGGCTGCCCTGCGTCTGTGTCGCCGTGGCCGAGGATCTGCGGTGGGTTCCCGACGGCGTCGCCACCTGCGGCTTCGACATCCTGCTCACCGATGAGCCGGGGGCGCCGCGGCCGTGGGTGACCGCGCCGGACGGGATCGATGCCGCGGTGGACGCGCTGGTCGCCGCGACCGCGGCGAATCCCTACGCCGCCGTCGCGCTCGTGCAGTTGCTGCGCGTGAGTACCGGCATCGACGTGCGCGATGCCGTCGTCGCCGAGTCGTTCGCCTACTCGGCGTTGCAGGCCGGCCCGGAGTTCGCCGGTTGGCTGGCCCGACGACGGGCCCGGCAGAGTGCGCGCGCGGCGGCCCGGCCTGGGCTGGACCCGGCGGCTGCAGCCTCCGCGGCCGCCGTCCCGCCCGCCGACAGCGCTCCCGCGGCCGACGTGGCGACGGATCCGACCGCGGCGACGACCGCGGCGGCGACGACCGCGGCGGCGACGGCGGCGACGGCGGCGACGGTGACGGCGGCGACGGCGGCCCGGGCCGCGGCCGCACCGGCCGTCCTGATCGAGCGGGACGGCGCGGTCCTCACGGTCATCCTCAACCGGCCGCGGGTGCACAACGCCGTGAGCATCAGCCTGCGTGACGGGTTGGTCTCCGCCTTCGGGCTCGCCGCCGCCGACAGCGAGCTCGCCGAGATCCGGCTGGCCGGCACGGGGCCGTCGTTCTCCAGCGGCGGCGACCTGACCGAGTTCGGCACGATGCTCGATCCGGTCGGCGCCCACGCCGTGCGAACCACCCGCAGCATCCCGCTGGGCCTGCTGGCCACCGGGCTGCCGGTGACCGCCTACGTCCACGGGCTCTGCATCGGCGCGGGGGCGGAGCTGCCCGCGTTCTGCGGCCGGGTCGTCGCCGCCCCCGACACCACGTTCCGGCTGCCGGAGGTGGCGATGGGGCTGGTCCCCGGCGCCGGGGGCACCGCGAGCATCCCGCGGCGCATCGGCCCGCAGCGGGCCGCCTACCTGATCCTCAGCGGGCTTCCCATCGACGCCGAGCAGGCGTTGGCCTGGGGGCTCGTCGACGAGATCGCCCCGCGGGCCGTCATGCCCGGCGCGAGCCGCTGACCGACCCGCCCCGGCCCCGGCCGGTCGTGTGACGGCGGCCGGCCTGCCGGGTTCGGTCGTCCTCGGGCGTGGCGCCGTGCCAGGCGCCAGCGGTCAGGGGCCAGCGGTCAGGGGGCAGGGGCCACGGGTCAAGGACCGGCGCCCACGTCCGGGTGGATGCCGAGCTCGTCCAGCCGGCGCCACAGGCCGTCGAGCGTGCGGGTGGGATGGCGGTAGAACTCCGAGCCGCGGATGCGGAGGAACGTCCAGCCGAGCCGCTCCAGGATCCGTTGGCGGCGCAGATCCGCCTCCCACTGGTCCGGGCCGTGGAACCGGTCGCCGTCGCACTCGACGGCGAGCCGGGGGCCGCGGACGCGCGCCGCGCCCGCGTCGGGCGCCGGCGGGCGGGGTGCTCCTTCGACGACGAGGTCGATGCGGTAGCGGCCGACGGGGTGCTGGGGGCGGACCCGGTAGCCACGGCCGAGGATCTCGCGCAGGACCGCGCGCTCGAACTCGCTCTCGCAGCGGTCGGCGAGCCGGCCCTCGGCCTGCGGGGTCGCACCGGCGTAGGTGTACTCGATGAGCTGGCGGCGGATGTCGTCCTCGCGCAGCGTCGCCGGGTCGACGGTGTGGAACACCCACATCTGGTTGCGGGCGCGGCTCGCGGCGACGTTGACACGCTGCAGGTCGCGGCGGCGGGTGGCGGCGGAGCGGTTGTCGTCGGCGACGACGGAGACGAACACGACGTCGCGCTCGTCGCCCTGGAACTGGTAGGGGTCGCCGACCCGCAACGCCCGCCGGGAGAACTCGCGCTCGCCGAGTCGCTCGACCAGAGCGTGCTCGATGAGCCTGGGCTGCCCGGCGCCGAGCAGGGTCACCACACCCATCGTCATCCCGTCGTAGGCGGGGTCGGCGCAGCAGGCGACGACCTGATCGACGATCGCCCGCGCCTCCACCGGGTTGGCGTCGCCGAACCGGGTCTGCGTCCGGGCGCCCTCGGTGACGCGCACCGGGCGCAGCGCGGCGCCGATCGCGAGCTCCGGATCCTCCCGCAGCGGCAGGATCTGATGGTCGTAGAAGCGGTTGGAGAACCCGATGATGTCGGGCAGGCAGCGGAAGTGCTCCTTGAGCACCACGGTCCGTGGGAACACCCGGGTGGCGGTGTCGTAAAGGCTCGCCTCGACGTCGAGCAGCGAGCGCTGGGCCACGTCGGGCAGGTGGGCGTCGATCAGCGCCCCGACCCGGGCCCGGTCGATCCCGACGGCCTCCGGGCTCGTCTGGGCGTCGTCGCCGACGACCACGGCGCGCCGACCCAGGCTCAGCACGCCGAGGGAGAGAATGTCGCACTGGCTGGACTCGTCGACGATCACGACGTCGAACAGGTCGTCGGAACCGGGGTCGAAGCTCTCCATCACCCGGTACGTCGGCATGATCCACACGGGTACGGCGCCCATCGCGGCCCGCATGTGCGCGCGGGCCTGCGCCCGCCAGTGCGGGGCGTACTTCCCGGTGCCCTTCCCCAGCCGGTCGAGGGCCTGCACCCAGCCGGTGAGCGCGCGGCGCTGCGGGTCCCCGAGCCGGGTGGCGAGCCCGAGGCGGGCGGCCCGACGGGCGGTGTCGAGCACGAGCCGGCGGGCCTGCTCGGAGGCGTCGCCGAGCTGGCGGCCGAGCAGCGCCAGGTCGCCGTCGGCGTGCAGGTCGTCGAGCCAGGTCTGCGCCTGCCGCCAGCGCCACGCCGCCGCCGCCCGCGCCGGGTCGCCGCAGGCGACGGCCTCGCCGGACCGGTCGAGGATGGCGTCGGCCCACAGCGGCGCCACCGCACCCAGGCGCTCCGACAGCCGCGTGCGCGCGGCGGCGTCGGGACGCAGCGCCGCCAGCCGGGCGGCCTCGTCGAGCAGGGCATCCCAGGCGGCGAGGTCGCGTCGGGTCAGTGCCTCGTGCAGCTCGCCCCACAGCCGGCCGGCCCGCGGGCGGCGGCGGCCCTCGTCAAGGGTCCGCGCCAGGGTCGCGAGCCGGTCGGTGACCTCCTGCTCGCGGCCCCGTCCGGCCGCCGCGGCCAGCAGGTCGGCGAGCCGGGACAGCGCGGCCGGATCGCCACCGTCGCCGGCGCCGGGAGCGACGGCGCCGGGAGCGACGGCGCGCAGCCGCACGGCGAGCTCCGGTCGGACCTGACGCTCCCAGTCGACGGCGTCGGCAAGGTCTCGGGCGGCCGTGTCGAGCCGGGTGAGGACGTCGGAGGCACCCGTGTCGACGGGCTGGCCGCCGAGCGCGGCGGCGATCGCGCCCTGGCGGGCCACCGCGGCGGCGAGGGTCTGGCGGCGGCGCACCTCGGCCTCGGCGACGGCCACGTCGTCCACCGTGTGCGGGACGAGCCCGTCGACGCGGACCGCGTCGCGCAGCTCCCGCAGCTCCCGCCCGCCGAGCCGCGGGATCCCACGGCCGGCGGCGTAGCGCTCGCGCAGCTCCGCGAGCAGGCGCAGGTGCACCCGCGGGTCGCCGTCCGGCACCTGGATCGGGTGGCCGAAGGTCCGTGCGGTGAGCCCGCGCAGCTGCGTGACCTCGGCGGCCAGCGCCGCGGCCTGACCGGCCCAGAATTCGGCCTGCGCGTCGGAGGCGGCACACTGCGCCCGGGCGGCGGCGAGCCAGCCGACCGACAGCCGCGCCGCCCGCTCGGCGCCGGCCCGCGTGTCGTCGACCAGCGCCCGCGTCGCGGACTCGCCGAGGGCGTCGAGCGCGGGCACCGACAGCCCCGCCTGTTCCAGGTCGGCGAGGCCGTCGCGGACCTCGTCGAGCTCGGCGTGCAGCCGCGCCAGGGCGACCGCATTCGGCAGGGCGGCGGCGTCCGGCTGCTCCTGGGCGAGTGCCCGCGCGTCGGCGGGACCGATCTGACGCGCCGTGCGGTACAGCACCGCAAGCTCCGCCGGGTCCAGCGGCAGCGCCCGGGTCGGGTCGAGCCGGTCGGGGATGAACGACAGCTCGCCCGCCCGTTCGGCGAGNCACGCAGCCACCGCCGGGGCCCGTTCCCGTCCGTGCGGCAGCTCGAACTCGCGGGCCTGGGCCGCCAACAGGTCGATCATGCGCAGTTCGAGGGTGCGGGCGTGGGCGCGGGCCGCGTCGAGTTCCTCGGCGAGCGCCTTGACGGCCGCCGTCTCCCGCGCGGGGTCGACGTCGCTGAGCGCCCCGGAGATCTCCACCACGGCGGCGCGTAGCTCGTCGAGGTCCGCGCGGCTCGATCCCAGCACGGCGACGCTCAGATCCCGCAGCTCCGGCGGAATCTTGTTGCGCAGCACGCCGAGTGCCTGCTCGTCCTGCGCGGTGACGAGCACGCGCTGCCCGTGCGCGACGAGATGGCAGATCAGGTTCGCGATGGTGTGGCTCTTGCCGGTGCCCGGCGGCCCCTGCACGGTCACCCCACGGGAGCCGGCGAGCTGGCGGGCGATCCGCTCCTGGTCGGCGTTGGTCGCCAGCGGCATGAGCAGCCGCTCGCCCAGGCCGACCGGCGTGCCGCCACCCGGCCCCGGCCGCGCGCTTGGATCGCCGTGATCCCAGCGCCCCGCGCCGGGCGGCATCCCGGTGCCGTCGCCGGCCAGCGCGTCGGCGACGAGCGCCTCGTCGGCGACCACGGACGCGATCGCCTCGGGAACGACGTCGCGATCGGTGAGGGCGGTGCGCAGGTCGGCGTAGAACTGCGCCTGCAGGGCGGGCCGCGGCCGCGCGTACAGCGCCCAGGTGTCGACGAGGACCGGCGCCGCGCCGGGCGACGGCAGCCCCGGCCCCGCGACCAGCCGGGCGTCCAGCCCGAGCGGCGCGATGACCTGGCGGAACACCTCCGCGCGGCCCGGGGCGTCCCACGGGTCGACCGGCGCGGCGCGCAGCCGGTCGCGCAGGGCGGAGAGCTCGTCGAGGCCGGGCAGCCCGAGGCCGTGCAGCGGCTCGGTCTCCAGGCTGGTCGGCCCGTCGGGATGCAGGCGGATGACGCCGGACTCGGGATCGAGTGTCGTCACCACTCGGGTGACGAGCAGCGGATGGCTGATCACGGCGTCGCCGACTCGCCAGCACAGCACGCCGTGCCCCCACACGAGCTCGGTGGTGGCGTCGTCGCGCTGCAGAGTCAGGCGCAGGTCGAACAGGCGCTGGTAGAGCGCGCGGGCGTCCCGCGCCGCGCGCGCCGCCGGCGCCCAGGGCCGCCAGACGTCGCGTACCCAGGCGTCCAGCAACGCCGCCCGGGGATCGGGCTCGTCCGCCAAGGGCGCCGCCCCGTGCCGGTCGGTGTCGCCCGGCTCGCCGGGTTGGGCCGTCGCCGGTTCCATCCCCGGTGACGCAAGGGCGCCGGCCGGCGACGCCGCCTCCACAGAGACCGCTGGCTGCGCCGGGACGGCTCCATCCGGAACATCGCCGACTGCGACGTTCGGGCCGATGCCGCCGATGCCGCCGATGCCGTCAGGGCCGCCCGCGGGCGCNGGGGAGGGCATCGTGGGTGGCGTGTCGGGGTTCACCCCGGTGGGGCCGAGGATCGCGTCGAGGGCTCGGGGCCAGGCGGGCGGCCGCGGCGGCGCTGTCCGATCGATCTCCAGCCACGAGTCCCGCCGGGTCGACGGGCCGAGGCGGACATCCGCGTGCGCGGGCACGGCGGCCGGGAGGATCGGGGCGGGGGAGTAGTCGGCGAGCTGACGGCGGGGGGCGCCGCGCCGCTCGGCGGCGAGCGCGGCGAGGTAGTCCAACAGTCGAAGCGACCGGCTGCGCACCAGGTCACGGGCAGACAACGGACATCGGCTCCTCGGACGGACGGCGGGGTCAGGGCGCGGCGAGCGCGGCCTGATGTGGTCCGCGCCTCCGCTTGAGCCGACACTACGGCCTGCGTCCGACAGCATCGCCGGTTTCCGACCGCCGAGCTGGCGTCGGACCCCGCCGCACCGCTGCGATCCCCTGGCCAACCTCTGGTTCGTCGAGNGGGCGGGTGCCCGGGGAGACGGGCGTCCTGGACGAGTCAGTCCTATCCGCTCAGTCGGGCATCAGCGCGGCCAGCGTGCCACCGCACCACGTGTCCGGACCCCGGCGCCGGTATTGGTCTCAGCGATCATGGTGTTCCGCGGAACCGCGCCACGCGTTGGGCGGATCCCCGGCCCGTGCCAGGGAGCGGGACGGCCGAAGCGCCATGATCCCCGGACTGTCCAGNCGGAGCCGGAGCGCTGCACCGGGTGTTATTTTGCTGCACTGTGAGCGTAGGGGGACGAAGCGTCACATTATTCGGTTTCACTGCCGGGCATCCAGGCACCGAATGCGCGGAGGCCGCCGCCGCATCCCGTTCCGGTTGGACGAGCGATGGGAGGTGGTTCGGGTGCGCGTCTTCCTGAGCCATACCGGCGAGCTGAGCCGGGTTCCCGCCGAGCGGTCCTGGGTGCAGGCAGCAGCCGATGCCGTCGGGCGGATGAAGTTCGCGGCGGTGGACATGGCATTCTTCGCCGTGGCCGACGCGCCGCCCGCCGAGGTGTGCGAGCGGGAGGTCGCCGGCTGCGACGTCTACGTGGGGATCATCGGTTTCCGGTACGGCTCCCCGGTCCGAGACCGGCCGGAGGTCTCCTACACCGAGCTGGAGTTCGACACCGCGACCCGGCTGGACAGGCCGCGCCTGATGTTCCTGCTGGACCCCGACCGCGTCCAGGGCGGCTACGAGCTGTTCATCGACCCGTCCCACGGCGACCGGCAGGAGGCGTTCCGTCGCCGGATCCTCGACAGCGGTGTCACCGCCGGCAAGGTCGCCAGCCCCGCCGATCTCGAGACGCAGCTCCTGCAGGCACTCGCCGTCCTCGCTGCGCGACCGGACGTCTCGCCCGGCCCCGCGGAACCAGCCGTCGAGGCGGAGATCCGCTGGTTGCCGGAGCTCACGGGCCGGGAGATCGACCGCACGGAGCTGGCGCTGGATGCCGCTCGCAGACTCGTCGAGCCGGCCGCGGACGGGCCCGCAGCGCCGATCGTCGCCCTGCACGGCGCCGGTGGCTTCGGCAAGACGACCCTCGCCCGGATGATCGGCCACCGCGACGACATCCGGGCCCGCTACCCCGACGGGGTGCTCTGGGTCGGCGTCGGCCCCGACCTGGCCGGGGTTCCTCTCGCAGAGACCGTCAACGGACTGTCGCGCCGCCTCGGCGACCGCTCGGTCGGCTCCTCCGATCCGGCGCAGGCCGGGATGCGCCTCGGCGAGCTGCTGGCCGAGCGGCGGATGCTGCTCATCGTCGACGATGCGTGGTCCGCCGATCAGCTCGCGCCGTTCCTGCACGGGGGGCACCGTTGCGGGCGGCTCGTCACCGGCCGTGACCGGTCCGTGTTCCCGCCGGAGGCGTCCGTCGTCGCGGTCGACGCGATGGCCCGAGAACAGTCGATCGGCATCCTGACCGCCGCGGTCCCAGATCTCTCCACCTCCACCTCCGCTGACCTCCTCGCCGCCCGCTGCGGCGACTGGCCGCTGCTGCTGGGCCTGGCCGCAGGAGCGATCCGGACCCGCGTCGGCCGCGGTGTCCCCGTCAGCGACGCCGTCTCCGCGACCCTTGAGGGCTTCGCCGCCGCCGGACCCGGCGCCTTCGACGATGAACGCAACCGCGCCCGCTCGGTCGCCGCCGCCATCACGGCCAGCGTCGACATCCTTACCATCGGCAGCGACCCCGACCGGGTCGCCCGCTACCACGAACTGGCGATCTTCGCGGAGGGGGCGGTCATCCCGCTGCCGGTGCTGGAGCGGTTCTGGGCCGCCGGCGCCGGCTGGACCTCCTGGCAGACGGGCCGGTTCTGCGAGCTGCTCGACGAGCTCGCCCTGGCCCGCCTCGGCCAGGACCCGCCCGGACTCACCTTGCACCANGTCATCCGCGAGCACCTGCGCCTCGCGCTGGGCGACACNCTGCCCGCAGCCCACGGCCGCCTGCTCGACGCCTACCGCCGAGACCTGCCCGCCGTCGACGGCCGCACCGCCTGGTGGCTGCTGACGGAGTCCGAGACCTACCTGTGGCGCCATCTGCTCGCCCACCTACGTCAGGCCATCGGTCCCGGCCCCGGTGGCGCGGCCGNGCCACCGGCCGATGTCGCTCCCCAGCCCGACGACGAGGCCGAGGCCCTGGTACACGACCTACGGTGGATCGTCGCCCAGTTCACGCGCTCGGGCGCGGTGGCCGTGGAGGCAGACCTGGCCCGCTCCGCCGATCCGGAGCTCGGCCTACTCGCCGGTGTTGTCGCACGCTCGCTCGACGTGCTCACCCCGACCCCCGTCCCGGACATCCTCGCGCCGACATTGCTTGCCCGGATGGCCTCGGACGAGCGCTTGAGCGACCTCGCGGCCGTCTTCGCGGCGACGCTCCACGGGGCCCGGCTGACGCCGGTCTGGCCAGAACTCGACCGCCCCCACAATGCGCTAAAGCGGGTCCTGTCCGCAGGGGAAGCCGCAGTCTCCGCACTCGCCGTATCTCGCGACGGGAAGCGGCTGTTCGTTGGAGAGAGCTCGGATGTCTGGGGGGTGCGACCGGGGGAGGTCCGGTTCTGGGACGTTGCGAGTGGTCGTCCCGAGGGCGGCGTGCGCGGACATCCCCAGGGGGTGACCGCGGTGTCAGTGCAGGACACTTGGCGGGGCCTGCTGGCAATCGCGGATGGTGCGGGTCAGGTCGGCGTCTGGGACATGAGCTCCGGCACGCTCCGGTATTCAATCGACGGGGCCGCCGGCAGGGTCAACGGACTACGGTTCACCGCGGACGGCCGTTGGTTGGTGGTGGGACACGCCCATCGGGACGATGGCCCCGATGGGCGACCTGAACCGTCCCCGGTCGCTGTGAGGATCTTCGACAGCCGGACTGGGGCGCTGTACCGCAGTCTCCCGGGCTCCGGGCAGGTCGAACTGGCCGGTGTTCCAGACGGGGCCTGGCTTGCGGTGCGCTCCGACGACGGACTGGTCCGCCTGTGGAACGTCGCCGACGATATCGTGTTTGCAGTTCTGCCGGCCGGTATCGACACCCGGTCCGTGAACATCTTGCCGGAGTTTGCGCCGGCGAGGAGGCAGCTCCTGGCGATCTCGCCGGACTGCCGGCTGCTCGCGACGGCGTCCGGGCGGGCTGTGTTCGTGTGGGACGTCGAGACGCGGTCGGTCCGAGCAAGCTTCACCGGCCACGATGGCACGGTGTCGACTGTCTCCTTTCTCCCGGACGGCCGGTCGCTAGTCGTGGGTGAATCTGTCCCGGACACGGGGCGGAAGAAGGCCGGCTGCCTGTACGTGTGGAACATCGTCGACGGTTCGCTCGACCGCAGACTGTCAGGCCATGTGGGCGGGGTCGCCGCCATGGCGATCGCTCCCGGTGGGGAGTGGATCGCCGTGGCCGAGGCCGCCGAGCCGTCCATCTCGGGCCGCCGGGCGGTGATCCGTGTCTGGGACACTGCGGACTGGAACCAGCGCGGCGTGCTGACGGGCCACCGCGACAGGATCACGGGCCTGCTGGTGGCGCCGGACGGCCACTGGCTCGCCAGCGTCGGGGATTATGGCCCAACCGTGCGGATCTGGGAGGTCCGGCGGGATGCGGCAGATCCGACCTCTGCTAACGACGCGGACGACGCGACCGCTACGGCTGGCGACCCACGCGGCCGGTGGCTGGTGTCCGGGCACGGGGATGGGACCGTACGCACCTGGTCGTCAGGCGGCGATGCCGACGCGATGGTCGCGGCACATGACGCCGCGGTGCGCGCTGTCCTGCTTGCGCCGACGGGCGGCTGGTTCGCCTNTACGACGCGCGAATTCCAGGCGGGCGGAGACCAAGTAATCGTCCGGGCGGNGAGGGACGGCGAGCTGTTGTCGCGAATTCAGGCTGGAGTCGCTACCTCATCTGATTGGGGCGCGGCTCCGGACGGCACATGGCTCGCTGTCCGGACCCATGAGGGGATCCAGATCTGGAATCCACACACCGGCGGGCTGCTGGATGAGTTCCAGACCGACGGCGTTACCACGCGGATCGCGGCGTCGCCGATCGCAGGTCCGTCGACGGTTCCCGTCGCGCTCGTTGTCACCAGCTCCCTTCGCGGTGCGGAGGGACGGTGCCGGATCTCACTGTGGACCGCAGCCGCCGGCCGGGAGTTCGGTGTGGAGCGTTCTGTCGATCGGGGAGTCGGCGACGTCATGGTCAGCGAGGCAGCCGGCGAGATCGTGCTCGTAGATTACGGCGGGATGGTGACCCGCCTCGACCTGCGCACGCTCAAGGCCAGGGCGAACCCGGGCGATCTGGGCCCGATCGCGAAGGCGGCATACCTGCCCGATGGCTCGGGGTTGCTCACCGTCGAGCATCGCGGGCGCGGCGATGAACGCCCGATATCGATCACGGCCTGGGATCTACCGGGCGGGACGCGGACGGCATCGTTCAGCGGTCACTTGGGTGGGGTGACGGCGTTCTCGGTCAGCGGTGATCAATCGATGCTTGCGTCCGTGGACGAGGCGAACGTGCTGCGCGTGTTCGATCTACGCTCGGCGGCCCGCGTCGCCGCATTGCGGATCGAGGGGCGGGTCGACGACTGNGGCTGGCTCGGCGAGGCCACGTCGCGCAGCGTGTGGACGTTCGGGCGGGGTGGCCTGCGCCTGTGGCGGCTCGACGTCCCGGGCTGAGCGTGCGCGCGGTCGCGGGTGGTCCGGCGGGTCTCCAGTCGGGACCGACTCATGGTTCGGACGGGGCTGGGGGATGCCGGAGGTCCGGGCACGGCGCGGCGGTCGGTCCCCACCGACACGCTCGCCATCGCGTCGGTGGCCGCCGCGCCGTGCCTGGTTGGCTCCGACCCGATCCCTCCGCGGGTCGCAGCCGTCTGCGTCGGGTGACGCCGCATCCTCGACCGCGGGTCCGTGCCGGACCCCGGTGGTGCGACGATCCCGAGCCCGGTGTCAGCCTGTCGCGCCCCCGTCCTGGTTCCGACCAGCAGGCGGCGTGAAGCCGGCGGCGACCGTCCGAGTGGGCCACCGCGGTGGGCGTTGCCCGCCGATCCGGCCGTGCCCGATGACGTGCACCGTGACCTCCCCGTCCGCTCCCGTGGTCGGCGTGAGCGTGGTTTGAGCTTCCCGGATCGGGCGGCGACGGGGCAGGGGCGAGCGGACCGCATCCGGGGCGCCGAAAGGCGCCGCCGCACCGGTCCGACCGGCCCCCGAGGAGGGGCCCGACGTCCTGTTGCCCAGCGGGATCGTCCTGCTCTCGACCGAAATCATCCTGGTGCCCGGCGAATCGTCGCCCGTTCCCGCAGCGGATCGGCCGATCGGCGGGCGGCGCGCGCCTGACAATCGGGCTCGGGCTCCGGCTCCGGCCGGCGGTGGCCTGCGTGTCGACGCCGCCCGTACGGGTGGTGAGGCGACGACACCCCGGGGTGTGATCCGGGTGGCTCGGTCGAGCGGGGGCCGTGGCTGCCCGGGCAGAACGCCCGTGTCCGGCAGATGCCAGCCGGATCGCCACCGGTCGTCGCCGTCATGTTCCTGACATGCCTCGGTGACGCCTGGCGGACCGTGAATCAGGCAGCTTTTGCGGCGAATGGTCTTCGGGCACGGTATTCCGGGTACGGCCCGATCGGACGGACGGAACGGGGGTGGACAGGAAGGTCCGCCGACGGGGCGGTCGGAGAACAGGACGGCCGGCGGACAAGACGGTCCGCGGACGGGGCGCTAGGCGGCCATGGGCTGCCCTCGGCGGAGGCTGGTGACGCTGGCCTCCGGTCGCATGGCGGGCGCCGTGAGCAGGGCAGTCGTGCTCCCATCCGCCCGTGGGGCCGGGGCCGGGTTCGCGCAGGTCCGACCGGTCGGACGGCCCTTGGCCGCGCGGGGACGGCCGCCGGCGCCGGGTCGGGCGGCCGGTTCTCCGGCGGGCACCGAGGTGTCCGCCGGGGACAAGTACAGGGCGGGTCCGAAGGGCCGTTTCGGCCGGTTTCCGGACGGTGAAGCACATGTTNCCGCCCGCTGGTGGCCGGGTTGGCCCGNCGATGCCCCCGTGACGGCTGGTTTGGCCCGGTAGTCTCGGTCTGGAAGAACTGGGATGATCGGCGGCGTCCGTCGCCGGCCCGCCCGGGGTATGTATGGAGCGAAGTCGCGAAGAGACGAAACGCCGAGCGAGACGTGAGGGCCGGGCAACGGTGGGTGCGCCACTGCTTGTGGATAATGCCGATCTGTCGGTGAAGACCCTGGGGGCCTGCCGGATAGATTCCCCTCTTATGCCCCTGTTGGGGGAACGGCCGACGACACAGCATTACATCGACGAGGCGGACAAGGTCCTCTACGACGACACCACGTCGATGNTCGCCGCCCGGCAGGTCGATCTCGCGGAGCTACCGGGGTTCGAGCCGGCCGGTCCGCGTCGGAAGATCTACTTCGACCCCTCCAAGACCCGGGTCGGCATCGTCACCTGCGGCGGCCTGTGCCCCGGGCTGAACAACGTCATCCGCGGGCTGGTGCTGGAGCTGACCTCGCACTACCGGGTCCGGCGGATCTTCGGCTTCCGCAACGGGTACCAGGGCTTCATCGCCCGCTACGGGCACGACGTCGTCGACCTGACCCCGGAGAGCGTCGCGAACATCGACGACGACGGCGGGACGATTCTCGGCAGCTCCCGCGGCCAGCAGGACCCCGGCGAGATCGTCGACTGCCTCTCCCGGATGAACATCAACATTCTGTTCGTCATCGGCGGGGACGGCACGCTGCGGGGCGCCAAGGAGATTTCCCGGGTGGCCACCGAACGCGGCGAGAAGATCGCCGTCGTCGGCATCCCGAAGACGATCGATAACGATATCCCCTACATCGATCAGAGCTTTGGCTTCCAGACCGCCTTCGGCAAGGCCGCCGAGTCGATCCGTGTTGCGCATGCCGAGGCGACGTCCGCACCGGGTGGCATGGGCGTGGTCCGCCTGATGGGCCGGCATTCCGGTTTCATCGCCTGTTACGCGACCCTGGCGAAGAGCAACGCCGACGTCGTGCTCATCCCGGAGCTGCCGTTCAAGCTGGAGGGCGAGGGCGGCCTGCTGAACTACCTGCGCCACCGCGTGGTCGAGCGCGGGCACGCGGTCGTCGTCGTCGCGGAGGGCGCCGGCCAGGAGCTCATCACCGACCAGCCGGAGGGCTCCGACGCGTCGGGCAACCGCAAGCTGCACGACGTCGGCCCGGTGCTGTCCCGCCGGATCACCGAACACTTCGCCAACGAGGGCGTCGAGCTGAACCTGAAGTACATCGACCCCAGCTACGCGATCCGCAGCGTCCCGGCCAACCCGTACGACAACGTCTACACGATCCGGCTCGCCCACGCCGCCGTGCACGCCGCGATGTCCGGGCGCACCGAGATGGTCGTCGGCCGCTGGCGCCGCCGCTTCATCCACATCCCGATCGCCCTCGCCGTCAGCCAGCGCAACCAGGTCGACCCCGCCGGCGACCTGTGGATGTCCGTCCTCGAAGCCACCGGCCAGCCCCCCCACTTCGAGTAGCCCCCACCGCCTTTCCTTGTCTTTCCGGAGGGCTTGTCCTTCCAGCGGGACGAATCGGACACGAAGCCCTCTGGAAGGGCAAGGTTCCCGTCCATGGCCGGGGTCGACCCGGTGATCGACCTGTCGGGATGACCGGCAGGCTGGTCACCTGTTTCTGACAGCGAAGCCACGTTCGGAGAGCCGCGGCCGCGGCCGATCACCTGCGTCCTCGACGCCGCCGGCTCCGGCCGGACGCGGCAGGGTTGACGCCGGTTGCCCGCTTCTGACAGCGCGGTTATGTTCGGGATGCTCTGTTCCTCTTCCCGACGGGGGCGTACCCCGCCGGCCGGCCCCAGGCTGCGGTCCTCGAGGTTCCGCGTGCCCCGGGGCGGCGACGGCGCCGCCGCCGCACGAGGACTCTCCACGCAGAGCCGCGATGACGAGGAGCCAGATGGACACGACCCCCACATCCTGGGACGAGACCACCGATGTCGTCGTGGTGGGCACCGGCGCCGCCGGGCTCACCGCGGCGGTCCGCGCCGCCGACGCCGGGGCGCGTGTGCTGGTGGTGGAGAAGACCGCCGTCGTCGGGGGCAGCACCTCGGTCTCGGCGGGGATCGTGTGGGTGCCGCTGAACTCCCACCAGGCCGAGTTCGGCATCTCCGACACCCGGGAGGAGGCGCTCGCCTACATCCGGCGGCTCTCGGGCCGGGTGGCCGACCCCGAGCTGCTCGAGCTGTGCGTGGACCGGGGCGCGGAGATGCTCGAGTACATCGAGACGCACACCCCGCTGAAGATGACGACCATGGCGAAGTACCCGGACTACTACGCCGCCTACGACATCCCGGGGAAGAAGTACGGCGGGCGCTCGTGTGAGCCGCTTCCCTTCCCCGTCGGCGAGCTGCTGCCGGACTGGGCCGCGCGCATCCAGACCAAGGTGGCCGTGCGCGGTCAGGTGGCCCGCAACATGCTCGCCGAGGACATCGGGCAGCGCGAGCGCACCCCGGAGGAGCTGGAGCGGCGCAACCGCGAGGACGTCCGCACGAAGGGCAGCGCGATCGTCGCGGGCCTGCTGCGCGGGGTGCTCGACCGCGGCGTCGAGGTGCGCATGCAGACCCGCGCCGAGCAGCTCCTCGGCGAGGACGGTGTCGTGCGCGGGATCCGGGTGACCGCCNCGGACGGCACGACCTCCACCATCGAGACCAGGCGGGGCGTCGTGCTGGCCAGCGGCGGGTTCGAGTGGAACCGCGAGCTCGTGTCCGCGTTCATCGGCTTCGAGCTGTACCCGATCAGCCCCCAGCACGCGACCGGCGACGGGCAGATCATGGGCATGGAGGCCGGGGCGCTGCTCGGCAACATGCACTCGTTCTGGGGCTCCGGCGCGATGCTGGACCCGACCGACCTCACCCTCGGCGCCCCGCTGCCGACCTTCGACGACGCCCGGGCGGCCGGCGGCACCATCATCGTCAACTCCCACGGCGACCGGTTCGTCAACGAGGCTCAGCCGTACCACGACTTCGCCCACGCCTTCGGCGAGTTCGACGCGACGACGATCGACTTCCCGAACGAGATCGCGTGGATGATCTTCGACGAGGGTGTTCGCTCGCGCAAGCAGATCCTGTCGTTCAAGCCCGGCGACCCCATCCCCGACTGGGTCGCGACCGGCGAGACCATCGCCGAACTCGCCGAGAAGCTGGGCGTCGACCCGGAGCACCTCACCGAGACCGTCGCCGAGTTCAACAAGCACGCGGCCGACGGCGTCGACCCGCACTTCGACCGGCCGCGCGGGATGACCGGATCCAAGATCCGTCCCGTCGACCGCGCCCCGTACTATGCCGTGCGCATCTACCCGGGAACGCTGGGCACCAACGGCGGCCTGNGCACGGATGTCAACGGCCAGGTGCGCCGCGCGCGCGGCGGGGTCATCGAGGGCCTGTACGCGGCGGGCAACGCCGCGGCGAGCCCGCTCGGCTGGGGCTACCCCGGCGGCGGCACCACGCTGTGGACGGGCATGACCATGGCCTACGTCGCCGGCGAGCAGGTCGCCCACAGCCGGGCGCCCGTCGGCGTGGCCTGAACCGATCGACGGCGAGGCCGGGTCCGCACCGTGGGCCCGGCCTCGCCGCGCGTGGGGTCAGTGCGTCCGGGGGTCGTTCGGCGCAGAGTCGTTCGATGCGGGGTCGTTCGGCGCGGGGTCGTTCANCGAGTCGGCGTCGAAGAAGGTGCGCAGACTGCGGATGAGACCGGCGTCGTCGAAGACGAAGTGCGTGGTGACGACGTTCTCGAGCCCGCCCCTGGCACCCGCGTCGATGACCGACAGCGTCGTGGCCACCGCCTCGTTGCCCACCACCGCGACGCGGTCGANCCGGAACGCGACCGACCAGTCCGGCGGAATCCCCTCGACGAAGAACCGGTGCAGGGCTTCGGCCCCACGGGCGACGACATAGCCGGCCGGATCCTCCACGAGGCAGTCGTCGCTGAACAGCGCCTCGCGGCCCGCGACGTCACCCGCCGCGTAGCTGGCGTAGTACGCGGCGATCCGCGCGCGGGCGTCCGCCGGGCTGATGGTGGCCGGTACCGACGACACGAGCTTGGCCAGCAGGCGACCCGTGGATCCCTGGGCGGTCATGCGGCCACCGTCGACGGACCCACGGTCGTGTCATCGTTGCTCCACGCCTTGCGCACCTGCACATCCCTTCGACGAGTTCACCCTGAACGTCCCCGCTCGCGCGGCCTCTCCACCTTGCACCACCGCAGCCGCACGAGCACGTCAGGCGGTGCTGGGCGAGGCCGACGCGGACCGGATCGTCGCCGACCTGGAGGCGCACCGCGGAGAAGGGCGGGGGATCGGTCAGGGGCGGGTGAGGCGGGCGATGAGGCCGGCTCGCACGCCGGGCCATTCGGCGCGGACGATCGAGTAGTAGGCCGAGTCGCGGGCGGTGCCGTCGAGGGCGAGTACGTGGGTGCGGCGGACGCCCTCGAAGCGGGCGCCGAGACGTTCGATCGCCACGCGGGAGCGGGCGTTGCGCGCGTCGGTCTTCAGGCAGACCCGCAGGGCCGCCCAGGTGCCGAAGGCGTGGCCGAGCAGCAGCAGCTTCGCTTCCGTGTTGACGGCGGTGCGTTGGGCCGACGCTGCCAGCCACGTCGAACCGATCTCGGCCACCGACGGTGGGGCGCCCGCCGGGTCGGACGCCGTCGGAGCCTCGCGGGCCGGGGCGCTGGCAGCCAGGGTCTCGTGGGTGGGGGGGTGCTGGACCGGGGCTCCGGCAGCCGGGGTCCCCTCGGCGCTCGACGTGGCCACGGTCGTCCCGCCTGCCGCCGTCGTCACCACCGTGATCGTGGTCGCCGTGGCGGTCGTGGTCGTCGAGCTGTGGACGGCCGTCCCGGCGTCCGACGCCGTCGACCAGTGGAACGTGGTGGAGCGGCCTGCCGCGTCGGCGGGGCCCGATCCGGCGGGGCCTGGCGTCGGCCGCCAGAAGCCGAGGTCGA
The DNA here is from genome assembly GCF_001421075.1 of Frankia sp. CpI1-P. Classification (NCBI taxonomy): domain Bacteria; kingdom Bacillati; phylum Actinomycetota; class Actinomycetes; order Frankiales; family Frankiaceae; genus Frankia; species Frankia sp. CpI1-P. The sequence goes on from NZ_LJJX01000006.1 coordinate 88,092, forward strand.
GGAAGCGGGTGGCGCCCACGATCCGGCCGGAGCCACCGGCGTCACCACCCCGCTCCCGGAGCACGAGTGGGACCGCCAGGCCGCGGTCCCGTTCCGCGACGGCCGCCGCCACGTACCGGGCCATCGCCTCCGGGGTCGCCGGGACATCCGTGAACCCGTAGGTCCGCCGGTCCTCGGTGGCGGCGCGGACCAGACCGTCGAGGTGGCCGGTGTCCATCGGTTCCAGCCGCACGTGGCTGCCGGCGAGTATCGGCATGGTCCAGTCGGGGGGTGTCTCTGACATGGTGCCAGCATGGCGGTAGTCCGTCCGGGCCTACCACCGGTTTTTGGGCGTGGTCAGCGCAGCCCGGAGCGGACGAAGGCGTCGATGACCTGCCGCTGCATGGTGAGGTACAGCGCGAACACCGGCAGGCAGGCCAGGCCGGAGGCGGCCATCACCGCGCCCCAGTCGTCGCCCTCCTGGGTGAGGTAGCCGCGGATGCCGAGCTGGATCACCGAGTTCGCGCGCTGCAGCACGAGCGCGGGCCAGAAGTACTCGTTCCAGGCGGAGATGAACAGCAGGATCGACAGCGAGGCCAACGCTGGGCGCAGGTTCGGCACGACCACAGTCCACAGCGTCGTCCACGACCCCCGTCCGTCGATGCGGGCCGCGTCAAGCAGCTCGCGGGGAAACGCCTGCATGTGCTGGCGGAGCATGAGCACGGCCAGCGCCGAGCACAGGTTCGGCACGATGACGCCCGCGAGGGTGTTCAGCAGGCCCAGGTTCGACAGCACCAGATAGTTGGAGATCATCGTTACCTGGAACGGAATGAGCCAGATCGCCACGAACGCCATGAACAGCACCGTCCGGCCGCGGAACTCCCAGGCGGCGAAGGCGTACCCGGCGAGCAGGCAGACGACGAGCTGGCCGGCGGCGGTGACGACGGCGATGACAAGGGTGTTGCCGAGCAGGCCCACGACATCCAGGCTGTCGAAGACCTGCCGGTAGTTACCGAGGCTCAGCGGCCAGGGCAGCAACGACTGGTCGAAGACGTCGCCGCGGCGGCGGAACGAGCTCGCGAACATCCAGTACACCGGGAAAAGGCTGATCAGGCTCACCAGGGCGAGCATGGAATGGCTGGTCGCGGCCCGCAGGCGGGATGTCCGCACGCTGCTCATCGGTCGTGTCCTCGTGTCGGCGTGTCGGCGGGTCGGCGGGTCGGCGTGTCGGCGGGTCGGTGGGGAGGGACGGGCGCCGGTTGGTGCGGCGCGGCACCGGTCAGTTGTCGGCGAAGCTGTAACGGTCGGCGAGTTTCACCAGGAACGCGGCGACGACGGCGAAGACGGCGAAGAACGCGATGCCGGCGGCCGAGGCGAGACCGGAGTCGAGGCTGCGGAAGCCGTACTCCCAGAGCAGGTAGTAGACGTTCGTCGAGGAGTCCGCCGGCCCGCCCTGGGTGAGCACGTCGAGGAGCGGGAACGTCCACTGACCGGACAGCAGCACCGTCATGAGCAGCATGAACAGCAGCGTCGAGCGCAGTAGCGGCAGCGTCACCCAGCGGGTCACCTGCCAGCGGGAGGCGCCGTCCATCTCGGCCGCCTCGGCGTAGTCGGCGCTGATGCCGGTCAGGCCGGCGGAGATGACGAGGGTGGCGAAACCGAGGATCTGCCAGGCACAGATCCCGAGGATGGNGAGCAGCGCCGTCCGCTCCTCGCGCAGCCAGTTGTAGGAACCGAGACCGAGAGCGTGGTTGACGATTCCCTTGGGGTCCAGCAGCCAGCGCCACACCGCGGCCGTGGCGACCGGCGCCATGAGCATCGNCAGGAAGATCAGTGCACGGTACGTTGCCCGCGAACGGTCGCCCAGGTTCCGGATTCCCAACGCGATGGCGGTGGGCAGGATGATCGAGAAGGGGATCAGGCCGAGCATGTACCAGAGCGTGTTCTCGGCGGCGCCGCGCAACTGGGGGAGGGTGAACACCCGCCGGTAGTTCTCGAACCCGACGTAGGTCCGCGGCGAGGTGGGCAGCAGGTTCCAGTGGTAGAAGGAGAGCTGGACGGCCTCGACGATCGGTTTGTAGGTCCACAGCACCAGGCAGACCAGGCCGGGCAGCAGGTAGAGATACGGCGGCAGGGCGCCCAGCGCCCGCTGGGCAAGCGGCGGGCGAGCGGCCTGGACCCGTCTGACCGGGACCGCCACCGCGGCCCCACCGCCGCCGGAGATCCTCGCGGCGCCGGACGGCGCGACTTCGACGAACACGATCTGGAACTTCCTCTCCGGCAGGCGGACGCCACCCCCGTGCGGGGTCCGACCGGGCCACGCTCGGGGGTGGCGCGCTCCCGCACGCTCGATGGGACGTCAGAGGGCGGCGTGGGCGGCCTGGGCGGCGTGGGCGGTGTACTCGGCGGCGTGGCGGCTGAGATCGTCCAGGCTCAAGTCATAGATCACGTCGGCGGTGCCGATCGGCACCGTGGTGGCCACCGCGCCGGCCGGGTAGACGTCGACCCGGGTGTATTCGCCGCCCACCAGCCCGGTCATCCGGTCTGCCGCCCCGATTACCTGGGCCCGGTAGGCGGTGGCACCCGCCACCCACACCGGGATCCCGCCGAGCACACCCGCCGACGCGTGGTGGGCATGCCCGGTCAGCACGATCTTCACGTCGCTGCCGGCGAGGACGGCCGCGAGGTTCTCCGGTTCGGTGAGCAGCAGCGTGTTGACCGCGGCGATCGGGGAGGGCACGGGCGGGTGGTGCAGGGCCAGCACCGTCCCGGCGGGAGCCGGCGTGGCCAGCTCGTCGGCGAGCCAGCCCAGTTGGGCGGTGCTGAGGAAACCGCCGTGCTGGCCCGGCTCGGTGCTGTCAAGAACGATGACCCGCAGGTCGCCGACCCAGTGCGTGTAGTCGTGCGGCTCGGTGGTCGGCTCCACGCCGAGGAGCCCTGCCCGGAACGGCCCACGCGCGTCGTGGTTGCCCATCCCGTAGAGGACCGGCACCCCCATCCGGGCGGCGACCGGCTCCACCAGCTCCCGCAGCCGTCGGTAGGCCAGCGGATCGCCGCTGTCGGCCAGGTCGCCGGTGAGCAGCAGGACGCCGATCTGCAGCGGGGATGCCTCGAGCTGAGCGAGGACGGCCGACAGCACGGCATGGGTGTCGACCTTGTCGTACAGCCGTTCGCCCGATCGGACGATGTGGGTGTCGCTGATCTGGATCAGGGTGTGGGTGGGCGTGTGGGCGTTCGGGGCGAGCTGGGGGAGCACGGGCATCCCTTCCGCGGGCGTGGCGGACATGTCCGTCGGGGTCACTTGGGCGGCAGGAGGGTGGTGGCCTGCTTCTGCGCGGCGGCCATCGCGGCGGCGGGGTCCTTGTCGCCGAAGACGGCGCCCTCGACCGCGGACATCATCGTGTCGCTGATCTGCAGGTAGTTGTCGCCGGGGAAGGATTCCCACGGCTGCAGCCGGGTGAGCTGGTCGAGGTTGGGCTTGATGAGCGGGTTCGCCTTCGCCCACGCCTGCAGGCCGTTCGGGTCGTCGATGAGCCCGGTGCGCAGCGGCAGGTAGCCGATCTTCGAGGAGATCTGGGTGTAGGCGTGGTCGCTGGTGAGGAACTTGATCAGNTCCCAGGCGGCGCGCTGCTTGGCCGGGTCCTTGCTGAAGACGGCCAGGCCGGAGCCCGAGTTGGTGGGGACAACCGGCTTCGACCCGAACGACGGCTCCTGCGAGGCGCCGAGCTCCCAGTTGTTCGCCTTGGCCCCGGCCATGAACAGCCCCTGCACGGCGCTGGTCTCCAGGATCATCCCGAGCTGTCCGCTGCTGAACGCCTTGAACGCCTGNTGCTGGTCCAGGTTGGGCATGGCGCCGCTGTGGGCCAGGTCAGCCGCGGTCGACACCGCCGAGACGGCCGGCGCGTCGCCGAACGACAGCGTCCGGCCGTCCGCGGACATCACCCGACCTCCCGAGGATCGGACCAGGCTCTGGAAGCACCAGACGGCGGCCTTCGTCAGGCAGTCGACGACGATGCCGTCCTTGCCGGTCCTGGCCTTGATGGCCAGGGCGGCGGTCCGGACGTCGGCCCAGGTCTTCGGCGGGTTGGCCGGGTCGAGCCCGGCCTGGGTGAACAGCGTCCTGTTCAGCCAGAGCACCGGGGTGGAGAAGACGTAGGGCACCGCGTAGGTCTTGCCGTCGACGTTGCCGAGGGGGCGAGCCGTGGGGGCGAACGGGTGGGTGCCGCCGAAGTTGGCCTGCACGGCGTCCCGTCCGACCAGGGTGTCCAGCGGCTGGGCGCCGAGGCTGCCGGCGGCAAACCGCAGCGCGTCGAACGTGACCTGGGCGACGTCCGGCGGGTGACCGGCCAGTACCTGGTTCTTCACGCTGCTGGTGTAGTCGCCGTTCGGCGTGGTGCCCTGCGGCGGCTGGCCCTTGACGGTGATGTTGGGATGCGCGGCCTCGAAGTCGTGCAGCAGTCCCTCGATGACCGGCTTCCAGGTGCCCGTGCTGGTGAGGTTGTAGCTCTCGAAGACGATGGAGACCTTCTGATCCGGGGCGAGTTCGGGGATCGTCGCGGTCGAGCCGGCGCTGGCGCCGGCGGCCGCGCTGGACGGCGTGGACGAGGACGTCGCACACGCGGAGGCCAGCGCGGCGATCAGCACGAGGCCAGCCGCGGCGCGCAGCAGGCGTGGTCGGGCCACGGGCATGCTCCCTGGGGGATNGAGTGGGCCTTGGCTCGGGTGTGGCGGGTGGCTCGGGTGGCTCGGGTGTGGCGGGTGTGGCGGGTCAGACGCCGGCGGTGGTCGGAGTCGCGGTGGTCGGAGTCGCGGTGGTCGGATCGGGGGGAGCCGGCGTCCCGGCGGCGAGGGCGACCGGCACCGCGGGCCGGCTGGCCGGCTGCTGCCAGGTCAGGCGGCGTCCGCTGGCCCGGTCGAACAGGTGGACGCGGGCCGGGTCGACGCCGAGCCGGGTCCGGTCACCGACCGCGAGTCCGATCGGCCGCGGACCGCGTAGCGCCACCGGCTGCCCGTGCACATCGCACCAGGCCACCTCCTCGCTGCCCAGGTTCTCGATCGCGGTGACGACACCCTCGATCTCCACACCGGGGTGGTCTCGCGCGGTGGCGTCGCCGGCCGGGATCCGGCGCAGGCTCTCGGGCCGGAGGCCGAGGGTCACGTCGCGGTCCGGCGCCGTGCCCGGCCACAGGGGGAGGCGCAGCCCCGGTGCCTGCACCGTCAGCATCGGGCCGTCCGCCTCGATGCGGGCCGCCAGCAGGTTCATCGGCGGCGCGCCGAGGAAGCCCGCGACGAACACGGACGCCGGGGTGTCGTACACCTCCGTCGGCGTGCCGACCTGCTCCACCCGGCCGCCGCTGAGCAGCGCCACGCGGGTGGCCATCGACATCGCCTCGACCTGGTCATGGGTGACGTAGACGAAGGTGCGTCCGAGCCGGCGATGCAGGGCGGTGAGCTCGGTACGGGTCGCGGTGCGCAGCTTGGCGTCGAGGTTGGACAGCGGCTCGTCCATGAGGAACGCCTGCGGGTCGCGGACCAGCGCCCGGCCGAGGGCGACCCGCTGGCGCTGGCCACCGGACAGCTCGCGGGGTCGGCGGGCGAGCAGGTGGTCGAGTTCGAGCTGCCCGGCGACCTCGCGGACCCGGCGGCGGATCTCGGCCCGGGGCACGCGGGCGGCCCGCAGTGGGAAACCGATGTTGCGTTCGACGGACAGGTGCGGGTAGAGCGCGTAGCTCTGGAACACCATCGCGAGGTCGCGTTGGCGGGCCGGCAGGTGGGTGATGTCGCGTTCGCCGAGCAGGATGCGGCCCTCGCTCGGCTCCAGCAGGCCCGCGATCATCCGCAGCAGCGTCGTCTTCCCGCATCCGCTCGGGCCCAGCAGCACGAGGAAGTCGCCGTCGGCCACCTCGAGGGAGATGTCGTCGACGGCGCGGACATCGCCGAAGGTCCTCGTCAGGCCCTCGATCCGGATCTCTGCCACCAGCACTCCAGGTAACGTCCGTTCCGGGGGCGGGGCTGCTCCCGGTTTCCTGTTACCTGGGCAGCGTCGAATACCGAGATGAACGGTCTTCGACGGACGGGAAACGGACGGTGGTCACTTATCGCAACGGTTCTCTCTGGCTTCTGGTGGCGAGGGGTGCCATTCGACCTGGTCAAGGCGCCGATTGTGCCGTCGTCGTCTGTTACCGAAAGTGAGAAGATCTGTGGGCTGTGTACCTGCAGTCGGATCCCCACCGTCGGGTATCCGCCCCCGGAGGAGCGACCGCCGAGTGCCTACCGCCGCCGAGGCCCGTCGCCGTGCTCGGTCCCCGCCGGCTCCGGCGGACTCGCCGGCTCGGCCCGCACGGAGTGGCCGAGGACGTCCGGGACCAGGGATGACGCTCGTTGCGGGTCGTTCTCCCGGCNCAGCCCGACGGCAAGCTGCAGCGCGTTGAGCAGCAGCAGCGACGCCAGCCGGCTCGCGATCGTGTCCGTGCCGACCGGCCAGTCGGGCGTCCCGACGACGAGGGTGATGTCGGCGATCTCGGCCAGCGGGCCCGACGTGTAACTGGTGATCCCGACGACCGCGGCCCCGGCGGTGCGGGCGGCCTCGGCGGCGCGCAGCGTCGGCTCGTTCGCGCCGGACGAGGTGATGACCAGGCAGACGTCGGTGGGGGCGAGCAGCCGGGCCGTGATCTCCTGGATGATCGAATCACCCGGCGCCTCCGCCGGACGGCCGATGCTCAGGAAGCGCAGCGCCGCATCCTGGGCGACGGGCCCCGAACCGCCGTTGCCGACGATGAGCAGCCGCCCGGCGGAGTCCAGCAGGTCGACCGCCGGGGTGAGGCACGCGCGGTCCAACGGTCCCAACGCGTCGGCGAGCACCTTCGCCGCCGCCTCGAACACGGTGTCGACCAGCCGCTCGACCGGGTCCCCGGCGCCGGCGCGGCCGACCTCGCCGCGCAGTGCCGCCGCCCCGGCCTCGCGGGCCAGCTCCACCCGGAAGTGCTGGAACCCGCGGAAGCCCAGCGACTGGCAGGCCCGCACCACGGTGGCCGCCGACGTCCCCGCCGCCTCCGCAAGCTGGGCCGCGGACCACTCCACCACCTCCCCCGGACGGGCCAGGCACACCTCGGCCACCCGTTGCTCGCTCGGCACGAGGCTCGGCAGGGTCGCGCGGATGGCCGCGAACAGCCCGCCCGGACGGACGGCACCGGCCGGTCCGGTGAAGGGAGTCACCATGATGGAGGTCTTACACGCCTAAGGTGACGAGCCGGGTGACCCGGTCGGAGAGTCGCCGCNGCGCAGCGCCCCGAGCGCCTCGCGGACGAGCGCGGCGACCTGGTCGGTCTCCGTGAGGAAGCCGTCGTGACCGCTGCGGGAGTGGATGACGCGCAGCGGCGCGCCGGTGAACACGGCGATCTCCTGCTGCAGCCGCAGCGGGTAGAGCCGGTCGGAGTCGACGCCCGCGACGGTGAACGGCACCGGGCAGGCGCGCAGCGCCGCGGCGAACCCGCCGCGGCCCCGTCCGACGTCCTGAGTCATCATCGCCCGGGTCAGGGCGACGTAGGTGCCGGCGTCGAACCGACGGGCCAGCTTGCCGGCGTGATGGTCGAGGTAGGAGGCCACCTCGAACTGCCCGTCCGGGCGGGTCCGGGTGGCGAAGCGGTCCTCCAGCTCCTCCTCGCTGCGGTAGCTGATCTGGGCCATCCGGCGGGCCAGGCCCATCCCCGCGGCGGGCCCCTGCGCCGCCGGCAGGCGGTGGTAGTCGCCGCCGTGCCAGCCCGGGTCGTCGATGATCGCGCGCACCTGCACCGCGTACAGCCCGATCTGCTCCGCCGTCGCGGTGGCGCCGCAGGCCAGCACCACGACCCGCCCGACCCGGTCGGGATGGCCGACGGCCCACTCCAACGCCCGCATCCCGCCCATCGACCCGCCGACCACCGCTGCCCAGCGCCGCACGCCCAGGGCGTCGGCGACCGCCACCTCGGCGGAGACCTGATCGGCGATGGTGATCTCGGGCCAGCGACCGCCCCAGGGATGGCCGTCCGGTGCGGTGGTGGCCGGACCGGTCGTGCCCTGGCAGCCGCCCAGGACGTTGGGGCTGACGACGAACAGCCGCTCGGTGTCGAGCGCCCGGCCCGGCCCGATCAGCCCATCCCACCAGCCCGCGCTCGGATGGCCCGGTTCGGCGGGACCGGCGGCGTGGCTGTCCCCGGTGAGCGCGTGCAGGACCAGCACCGCGTTGCTGGCCGCGGCGTCCAGGCGCCCCCAGGTCTCGTACGCCACCCGCACCCCCGGCAGCACCCCGCCGCGCTCCAGGCGCAGCGGGCCGGGCAGCTCGGCGAACCGCCGCCGCCCGACCGGGTCGACGCCCGCCCGCCACGCCCCGGAGACGGCCGGTGCCCGGTCACCCGCCGGCACGCCGCCACGTGGATCGGCCGTGGTCGGATCGGGGGAGGCCGGGCCGGGGGAGGCCGGGCCGGGGGAGGCCGGTGGCGGCGCCGGTCCGGTCGGCGGGGCCGGACCGGCGCCCCCCGGCTCAGCTCTTGGCGGCACGGAACCCCGCGTCGAGGTCGGCGAGGATGTCGTCGATCCCCTCGATGCCGACCGACAGCCGGATCAGGTCGGGGGTGACCCCGGTCGCGGCCTGCTCGGCCTCGGTGAGCTGGGAGTGTGTCGTCGTCGCCGGGTGGATGATCAGCGAGCGCGCGTCGCCGACGTTGGCCAGGTGACTGAACAGCTCGACTCCCTCGACGAACTTCCGCCCGGCCGCGGCCCCGCCGGCGATGCCGAACGACAGGATCGCCCCCGCGCCGCGGGGCAGCACCTGCTGCGCCCGGGAGTACCACTTCGACGACGGCAGCCCGGGATAGGTCACCCAGCTCACCTCGTCGCGCGCCTCGAGCCACTCGGCCACCCGCTGGGCGTTCGCGGTGTGCCGCTCGACCCGCAGCGACAGCGTCTCCAGCCCCTGCAGCAGCAGGAACGAGGTGAACGGGGAGATCGAGGCGCCGATGTCGCGCAGGAGCTGCACGCGGGCCTTGGCGATGTAGGAGCCGTGGCCGAGCGCCTCCCAGTAGACCAGTCCGTGGTAGCTCGNGTCGGGCGTGGTGAAGTTCGCGAACCGGCCGGACGCGCCGAAGTCGAACCGGCCGCCGTCGACGATGANGCCGCCGATCGCCGTGCCGTGGCCGCCGATGAACTTCGTCGCCGAGTGCACGACGATGTCCGCGCCGTGCTCCAGCGGGCGGTACAGGTACGGGGTGGCCAGTGTGTTGTCGATGATGAGCGGGATGCCGTGGGCGTGGGCGACCTCGGACACCCCGGCGGTGTCGAGGACGTCGCCGCGCGGGTTGCCGATCGTCTCGCCGTAGAACGCCTTCGTGTTCGGGCGGACGGCGTCGCGCCATTCCTCCAGGTCGTCCGGGTCCGCGATGAAGGTGACCTCGATGCCGAGCTTCGGCAGCGTGTAGTGGAACAGGTTGTACGTCCCGCCGTACAGGCTGGACGACGACACCACGTGGTCGCCGGCCTCGGCGAGGTTGAGGATCGCCAGCGTCTCGGCGGCCTGCCCGGACGCGAGCGCCAGCGCCCCGACGCCGCCCTCCAGGGCGGTGATGCGCTGCTCGAACACGTCCTGCGTCGGGTTCCCGATCCGGGTGTAGATGTTGCCGGGCTCGCCGAGCGCGAACAGGGCGGCCGCGTGGTCGGTGTCGCGGAAGACNTAGCTCGTCGTCTGGTAGATCGGCACCGCCCTGGCGCCGGTCGTCGGGTCGGGCTGCGCGCCCGCGTGGATCTGCTGAGTCTCGAACGACCAGCTCTCGGCACTCATTGGGTGACTCTCCCCGTGTCGGTGTGGTGCGGCTGCACTGCGCTGTGGCCGCGTTGCGGCATTGGCTGTGGTGGAACATCGGCTGTGGTGGAACGCCGCCGGCGGGTGGAACGTCGCCGACGGTGGGTCGTCGCCGACGGTGGGTCGTCGCCTGCGGTGGGTCGTCGCCTGCGGTGGGGCGTCGGGTGCGGGCGGCATGATGCCGGGCTTGGCGGGCCGCCGTCCACCGTCAGGGACGTGACGCGGTTGTGACGCGGACGTGACCTGGGTATGCGGCGGCCCGTGGCCGGACGCGGGCCACGGCGGTCACCGGAGCCGGCGCGGCCAGGGCTGGTGGGCGGGATGCCGACGAACGGTCGCGGCGAAAGGGCCCGGTCAGCGACCGGAGGACGCCACGACGGGGGCGGCGCCGCGAGGCCGGCGGACGGCCGGGACGCCGGAGTCCGGGCACCCCACGGAACATCGCACGGCGGCGCGAAACCGTCCCCGATGTCCGACGTGTGACCTCACAGTTGACGACGCTAGCAGCGCGACGCCCCGTTGTCTGCGCCCGGCCGGCCGAAATGGCGCTGGTATTCATGATTGCTGATCTGGAGCGCACCCGCCACCGGTGGGACGGCCGGGACGGGCGACAGTAGAAGGATGGCTGGACTCCTCCTTGGCCCCATCCAACGCCACCCGGACGTCTCCCGCGTCGCCGTCTGGGTGGAGACCGACGCCGCGTGCGAGGTGCTGGTCGCCCTTCCGCCGCAGGTGGTGGGCGAGGGAGAGGGGGACCCGGGTCCGGGCGACCCTGGTCCACTCGGACGGGTCGCGGGCCGCGCGTCGACGTTCGAGGTGGCCGGGCACCACTACGGCCTAATCGTCGCGGACGGTCTTGTGCCCGGGGAGCCGGTTCCGTACGAGGTGTGGCTGGCCGGGGCCGCGGCGCCTCCCCTGCGGGTGTGGCCCGAGCCCGGGGCGCCCCCGAGCCTGCTGCGGCCGGTCGGCGGCGGCGAACCGGTGCGCATCGTCTTCGGCTCCTGCCGGGTCACCGCGCCGCAGGAGCCGCCGTACACCCTGAACGCCGACGACGACAGCCAGGGCCTGGGCACGGACGCGCTGCACGCGCTCGCGCTGGAGCTGCCCACCCGCGACCCCGCCACCTGGCCCGGCGCCCTGCTGCTGCTGGGCGACCAGGTCTACGCCGACCACGTCTCCCCGCAGACCGCCNCGCGGATCCGGCGGCGACGCGACGTCACCGCTCCCCCGGGGGAGGAGATCGCCGACTTCGAGGAGTACACCTGGCTCTACCAGGAGGCCTGGTCGCAGCCGGAGATCCGCTGGCTGCTGTCCACGGTCCCCACCGCCATGATTTTCGATGATCACGACGTGCGCGACGACTGGAACATCTCCGCGGCGTGGCGCGCGCAGATCAGGACCGAGCCCTGGTGGGACGCGCGGATCACCGGCGGGATCATGGCCTACTGGCTGTACCAGCACCTGGGCAACCTGACACCGGACGAGCGTGACCGCGATCCGGTTCACCGAGCCGTCATCGCGGCCGGCCAACCCGGCCCAGACGGCCTCAGCGGCCCCGGCCCGTCCGCGGAGGACCTGCTGCGCGCCTTCGCCCGGCGTTCCGACGCCGACGCCGACCGAGCCGTCCCCGACCACCCCCACCCCACGGACCCCCACCCCACGGACCCCACCGAGCCCGAGCAGGCCGAGGTCGACGCCCAGGCCGAGGCCGACCTGGGCGTCGTCGAACCGCGGGAGCGGTCGGTGCGGTGGAGCTTCCGCTGGGATCTGGGCCGGACCCGGCTGGTCGTGATCGACTCGCGGGCGACGCGGGTCGTCGCGGCGGACGGCACGCGGGCGATGGTCGACGCCGCCGAGTGGGCCTGGGTGTGCCGGCAGACCGAGCACACCGGCGAGGTCGACCATCTGCTGCTCGGCACGTCGGTGCCGTACCTGCTCAGCCCGCTGATCCACAACGTCGAGGCGGCCAACGAGCAGATCGCGGCGGGCCGGTGGGGCCGCCGCGCCGCCGAGGTGGCCGAGCGGCTGCGCCAGGCGCTCGATCTCGAACACTGGGCGGCGTTCGGCGCGTCCTTCGACGCGATGACGGAGCTGCTGCGCGCCGTCAGCGCCGGCGAGCACGGCCCCGCCCCGGCCAGCGTCGTCGTGCTGTCGGGCGACGTGCACCACGCCTACCTCGCCCGAGCCGACCTGTCGAAGGTCGGGCCGGCCGGGGTCGACGTGCCGGTGTGGCAGGCGGTCTGCTCGCCGTTCCGCAACCCGCTCGGCCCCGGGATCCGCCGGATCGACGCCCTGTCCCGCCGGACCCCGTTCGCCGTGGCGTCGGGGGCGGTCGCGCGACTCGCCGGCGTGCCCCGGCGGGCGCTGCGCTGGACGGTGACCGACGGCCCCTGGTTCGACAGCCAGCTCGCCGTGCTGGAGCTCGAGGGCCGCACCGCGCGCCTGACCGTGTCGAAGACCGAGCCGGACGGCACCCCCGGCGGCCTCGACCCCGTCCTCGTCGCCGACCTCACCCCGTGACCCTCACCCCTGGACCCTGGAAGGGCTGCTGGGTGGTGGTCGCCCGAGGGGAGCCGACCACCCCCACCCTCATTTCTGGCGGAGATCGGGAAACGGCACGACGACCACGGCTGACCGGTCGTGGTCGATGGCGAGGCTGGCGCAGGGCAGACCGCGCGCCCATGGCCGGCCGAATCCGCTGTCGTCGACCGACCATGAGGAAAACCCGTAGGAATCCAGTGCTCGCCGGAGATCGGCCACGATCTCCGCGCGAGGACGGCAGCGATCCGCCGCTACCAGGCTGACCGCGTCGTGNTGGAAGGCGGCGAACCGCCGCCCCAGGTCAGAAACACCCGCGAACGGTCGCAGTCCCAGGGATCCGCAGGCGTCCTTGCGCGGGAACACGGCGATTCCCCCGTCGTCGCGCAGGCAGGCGNCTGCATCGCCACCAGACTCGAGCCCGGAGCGCCGCCACATCTCGAGACAGGCACCGACAGGATCGGCCGCGGCAGCACCACCGATGACAGCGGNATCGCTCTGAAGGCTGACGGCGGAATAGCAACCAACGGCGCTCGCCCGGTCGGCCAGGCCACCCGGTCGCAGGCCCCAGCCGGCCGCGGCTAGGCAGGTGACGACCACCACAGTGCCCGGGAGCAGCACCCGCCGTCGCCGCCACCACCGTTTCGGCGACGACCGCAGCGAAGCGGCGACGTAACGTTCGAGCAGAATCCGACGCTGCTCCAGCCGCTCCCCGGGAATCGACCGCGGCGGCGGAAGTTGCCCAAACTCCAGATCAGACATCTCGCGCCATTTCCTGACCGGGTAGGTCTCCCGTCGGACCGGCTACACCGGCAGGGAGATCCCAGGAGTCAGCCGCCGTCCGCACCTTTTTCAGCCGGCCGCGCGCCCGCNCCAACCGTGACCGCACCGTCCCCACCGGGATACCAAGCGCCACCGCGGCCTCCGCATAGGTCAGACCCTCCATCGCCACCAGTACGACGGCCTCCCGCATCCCGCGATCCAGCACCGCGAGCTCGTCCAGGACCGCCCGCATCCGCCGCTCGTCATCCAGCCGCGATACGACGTCGTCGGCATGGTCCGGCTCCGCGCGCGCCGGCGGCAGCCGGTACAGCGCCGCGTCGTACCGACGGGCGGCGCGCCGCTGGTTGCGCATCACGTTCGTCGCGACACCGAGCAGCCAGGACCGCAACGACCCCGACACCACCACCGCGTCGGACCGCCGCCGCCACGCCTCCAGGAAGACCACCGACGTCGCGTCCTCAGCCTCGCCCCACGACCCGAGACGGTGGAAGCAGTACGAGTGCACGACGCCCGCATGCGCCCTGAACAGCCGCCCGAACGCCGCGCCGTCCCCGCGGGCGGCCCGCGCCAGCAGTGCCTCGTCCGACTCGGACTCACCCGTCATCGCTGCCCCATACCGGTTATGTGTCCGCCCGGCGCCGTCCGGTTCCCGCAGCCCCACGAGAAGTGCACAGCAGCCCGGCGGGCGACCAGCCNGCGGTTGCGGTGCGTGCTGCACGGTCTGAACCCTGTAGGCCGTGCGTGTCGCACCGCAACGCGCGCCGCAACTGTGCGAAGGACCTGCTTGTCCAGGAGTGTCTAGGTGACGGCGAGTTCCGAGGCGAGGCCGGCGCGGGTGGCGAGTTCGACCGCGAGCTCGCGGGCGTGCGGCAGGATCGCGGGGACGTCGGCGGTGAGGATCTGCGCGCCGGCGACGATCCGTTCGCCGTCGACCCACACGCCGGCGATGTCCCGCGTACCCGCGCAGTACACGACGGCCTGGTAGGGGTCGTGCACGAACGCCATCGACGGGCTCGCCTCGGCGAACAGCACCAGGTCGGCGGCCTTGCCCACATCCAGGCTGCCGACGGTGTCGTCGAGGCCGAGCGCGCGGGCACCGCCGAGGGTCGCCATCCGCAGCACCGCCGGCGCGGTCAGGACGTCGGCCTGCTGGTGGTGCACCTTCTGCAACAGGGCCGCGGTCTTGACGGTCGCCAGCATGTCCTGGCTGTCGTTGCTGGCGGCGCCGTCCACCCCGAGGCCGACGGGCACCGAGTCCCGCAGCAGCCGCGGCACCTGGCATACCCCGCTGGCCAGGATCATGTTCGACACCGGGCAGTNCGCCACGGCGACCGCGTGCCGGCGCAGCAACGCGACGTCGTCGTCGGAGAGCCAGACGCAGTGCGCGGCGACGGTCTGCGCGTCGAGCAGGCCGAGGCGGGCGGCGACCTCGATGGAGCTGGCCCCGCGGGCCGTGCGCGACGCCGTCACCTCCTCCCGCACCTCGTGCAGGTGGACGTGCAGCCGGTCCGTCTCGGCCAGCAGCGACCGCGTGGCCGCGAGCAGCGTGTCGCTGCTGGACGGGATGGTGGCCAGGCCGACCCGGAACCGGGTGCGTCGGGAGGCCGCCGCGGCCTGGGCGAGTGCGTGGTGCTCGGCGACGATCCGGTCGACCGGGTAGCCGTGCGGGACGTCCGCCGGGCCGAACGAGACGTCCCCGCGCAGCCCGACGACGTCGAGCGCGTCGACGATCCCGGGGGTGATCGCCGGGGTGCCCGGCGCGGAGCAGAACATGTCCCCGACCGTCGTCACCCCCGACAGGGCCATCTCGGTCGCCTTGAGCAGGGTGCCCACGTAGGCCATGTCCCGGGTCAGGTGCGCCTCGATCGGCTCGACCACGTGGACGAACCACTCCCACAGCGTGTGGGTCTCCCCGATGCCGGTGACCAGGCCCTCCGAGAAGTGCCCGTGGCAGCTCACGAAGCCGGGGGTNAGGATCCCGCCGCCGTCGCCGAGGACCGGTAGGTCCGCGAACCGCGCCGCGATCGCGGCGTACCCGTCGACCGCGGCGATGCGCCCGTCGACCACCGCGACCGCACCGTCGCGCACGTGCCCGGCCGCGCCCATGGTCAGCACATGCCGGGCCCGCAGTACGAAGGTGGTCGGCTCGACGGCGGCGGGATCAGTCACTTCAGGCCTATGGTCTTGTCGATGTACTGGTTGGTGAACAGGCTGGCGGGGGNGAGTCCGCTGCGCACCGGCTTCTTCTGGCCGGCGTAGATCGGGGTCAGGATCTGGATCATCCGGTTGACCCGGCTCTGCTCCATGTCGCCGATCGTCGCGTTCGACCCGTTGGAGACCAGCCCGCGGTCCTTCATCGTCTGCACGGCGTACGCGGCGAGCCCCGGCGAGTAGTTCCACACCGAGGCGGCGTCCGCCTTGACCGCCTTGATGATGAGCCCGTTCGCCGTCTGCGGGTGGGCGAGGAAGTCGACCTGCGAGCGCTGCACGATCGGCACCAGCTTCTTCAGGCACGGGGCGAGCTTCGCCTCGTCGCCGGTGCGGACCGACAGGGCCTGGCCGTACACCGGGTAGCCGGTGTCGTTGACGAGCTGGAGGTTGACGTCGTAGCTGTGCCCGTCACCGAGCTCGTGCTTGTAGATGTAGGGCTCCGAGGTGGCGAAGNCGGCCTCGGCGATCTTGCCGTCCTCGGCGACCCAGCGTGACGGGGAGCCGTCGTAGCTGCCGTCGACCTGGCCCTGGCGCAGGATGCCGGCGCCGAGCAGGTACTGCATGTAGGCGTCGGTCTCGTAGTAGAGGACCTTGGTGTCGGTCTGCCCGATGTCGACCAGCGTCGTGAAGTTCGGATGCTTGCTCTTGTCCCACATGATCATCATGGGGGCCACCTCGAACGGCGCGAACACCGCCCTGGTCGGCTGGGAGGCCGAGTTCTGGATGGCCTCATCCGTGGAGACGATCCCCAGATTGATCGACTTGTCCACGTACATCTGGGCGCTGACCTGCTCGTACCCGATGGCCGCGCCGCCGAACCGGACCTCGATGTTGACCCCGGTGTCCTTGCCGCCGGAGACGAGGGAGCCGGTGATCCGCTTCTTGCCGGTGTCGACCTTCGCGTCCGGTCCGATCAGGTTGTACAGGAATCCGTACTCGGACTCGGCGAACCAGTCGGTCTGGACCACGACGGTGGCGGGGCAGGCGCCGGTCAGGTCGAGTGCGCCGCCGGACGCGACGGCCGGCGCCGCGGAGGTGGACCCCCCGCCGGTGGACCCGGCGGCGGACCCGCCGCCGGAGTCCCCGCTGCACGCCGTCAGGGTCAGGGCGAGCGCCGTGCCGAAGGCGACGGCGGCTCCTCGTCGGAAACGTCCCATGTTGCTCCTTCTCGTGAAGACCCCCGGGCTCGTGGAACCCCCCGCGGGCCGGGTGTGACACAGCTCCGCGGGCCGCCGGTGCCGCCGGGATCGACGGACGCGGCCACCCGCGGCGTCAGGGCGTCTCGGCGGCGTACCAGCGACCGGTGACCAGCCGGCTCAGCCAGCCGAAGAACGTGAACACGACGACTCCCAGCAGCGAGGCGAGGATGACCGCGCCGAACAGCTGCTGGGAGAGCAGTCGCGCCCGGTAAAGATCGATCAGGACGCCGATCCCCGGCTTGCCCTGCTTGAAGAAGAAGTCGCCGACGACCGCCCCCACGACGGACAGCCCGGCGGAGACCTGGAATCCGGCGAACGTCGCCGGCATCGCGGCCGGGAGCTGCAACGACACCAGCCGGCGCCAGCGGGGGATGCGGTGCAGCCGGAACAGGTCGAGCATGCTCTGGTCGACCGACCGCAGGCCGAACAGCGTGCTGCTGATCACCGGGAACAGGGCGATGAGGACGCAGACGATCACCCGGCTGAGGAAGCCGTAGCCGAACCAGAAGCCGATCAGCGGCACCATCGCCAGGGTGGGGATGGTCTGCAGGATCACCGCGTACGGGTACACCGACTTCTCGATCCACCGGGCCTGNCTCATCGCGATCGCCACGGCCATGCCCAGCCCGATCGACACCCCGAGGCCGATGAGCGCCACCGACGTCGACAGCCACAGCGCCCGCAGAAGCTGCGCGAGGTTGTGGCCGTCGAGGAAGGCGACGCGGACGACCGAGTCGGGACTGGGCAGCAGGAACCGGCGGTCCCGGTCGAGCACCACGAGGCTCACGAAGTACCAGACGCCGATGATGACCGCGAACAGGACGAGCGGGGCGAGGCGGTCGCGCCAGGTCGCCCGTGGCCGTCCCGTGCGCAGCGCCCGGCTCCCGCCGCGGACCAGGGCCGCCATCCGGCCCGCGCCGCGCCGTCCGTCGGGCGCGGGCACGGGTCCGCCTCCCTGACCGGGGGTCGTCGGCCCGCCGACGACCCCCGGCGCACTCACGCGGGCTCCCCGGCGCGCAGGCAGCGCGAGACCGCGGCGGTCAGGTGGGTGAAGTCGTCCCGAAAGCGCAGCTCCGCCGGGCGCGGAAAGCCGAACGGGACGGTGAATTCGGCGACCACCCGGCCGGGGCGCGGCGACATCACCAGGACCCGGGTCGACAGGAACACCGCCTCCGCGACCGAGTGGGTGACGAACAGAGCGGCACCGAAGCGGCGCAGCTCGAACAGTCGCAGCAGCTCGCCGCCGAGGCGCTCCCGGGAGATCTCGTCGAGGGCGCCGAACGGCTCGTCCAGCAGGAACAGGTCGGGGGAGAGCACCAGCGAGCGGGCGAGGGACACCCGCATCCGCATCCCGCCGGACAGCGAGCGGGGCCGGTGCCGCTCGAACCCGCCGAGCCCCACCAGATCGATGACCTCGGCGGCCCGCGGCCGGTACTCGGCGCGGGGCACGCCGGTCAGCTCGGCCAGCGTCTCCACGTTGCGCCGCACGCTGCGCCAGGGCAGCAGGGTCGGATCCTGGAAGACGTAGCTGATCCGGTCGGTCGACGGCGACACCGTGCCGGCGGTGGCCTCGGTCAGGCCGGACGCCAGCCGCAGCAGGGTGCTCTTGCCGCAGCCGGACGCGCCGACGATGCTCACGAACTCGCCGTCACGGACCGCCAGGTCGACCGGAGCGAGGGCCTGGGTGCCGTCCGGGTAGCGCTTCTCGACGCCGGTGAACGTCACCAGCGTCGGCGGGAGGTCGCCCGCCGCTCCGCCCGCTGCCCCGATCTCCTGGACCGTCCCGACGTCCTGGACCGCCCCGGCCTCCCCGCCTGGGCCGGCCTCGCGCGATTCGTTGCTGTATGTCCAAATATGATGCCGCATGACCCGTGGGCCTAACCGTTCCGTGCTCCGGTGGATGCCGCCCGTGTTCCCGATCCGGCCGAGGAGAGGGTGGTCGGTGCGGGGCTTCCCGGCGGCGGCCAATTGACCGATGTTGTGGCCAGGTCGCGCGGATAGACGACGGCGAAGGTTCCATCGGTGTCCTGTTCGACGGCCGTTGCGGAAAGTGTGTTCTGGTGGGTTCCGTCGAAACGGACACCGTTCCACGGCATGATGGTCGCNGCCCCNGGGAGATCGATCGCGACAAGTGCGGAGCGTATCCGTTCCCGTGCGGAACTGTCGGCGTCCTCGATTGCCTGGGCATAGATTGCCACCGCGGTGAAGGCGGTTGCCGCCTCCGCCGTCATCGCCGCCCCGAAGTCGTGCTGATAACGTTCGGTGACCGCCGCGGCGAGCGGGTTGGCGCGGGTGATGGGCAGCGACCACGGAACCTGCCTGCTCACCCGGCCCGCGAACCCGGGGATTGCGGCGAGCCGGGCGGCGTCCGCGGGGGCGCCGTAAACGACGACGGCAGGCGGCGTATACCCGGTGGCCTGGAACGCGTTTCCGAGCCTTTCCCCCGCGCCGGAGGCCGTCGCCACCAGGACGACGTCGGGCGCGGCGGTCTGGATCGCCCCCACCGCGGCGGTGGGATCGGTGTCACCGGGTTCGTAGGGCGCGCTCGCCACGATCTGGTAGCCGGCCTCCTCGCCGTACTCGGCGATGATCGAGTTCAGGTCGGTGCCGGTCGCGTCGTTGCTGTAGAGCACAGCCACCCGTCGACGCTCCTGGCCAGGCTGTTCGGNGTTGTGCAGCAGGGACAGGAAGGCGCCGCCGTAGTCCGCGGCGTCGGGTCCGGCCCGGAAGAACCAGCTCAGCCCGCGCTCGGTGAGTGCCGTGAACGCGGCGTCGCCGCTGAGGAACGGGGTCTGCAGTCGCTCGGCCCGCTGGCTGGCGTCCAAAGTGGCCTCGGCGCCGAACGCACCGACGATGCCGGCCACGCCGTCGTCGTTCACCAGGGTCGACGTACCGTCCGCCGCGCGTTGGCGGTCGCTTTTCGTGTCCAACGTCACAATCGATAGTCGGGCGTGACCGGCGGGCCCCCAGATTCGCCCGGCCGAGTATCCGGACCAGTCTTCTCCGGTGTTGATGAGACGGCTGGCGAGTTCCGCTCCCCGTTGGGCGTCACGGCCGGCTTCCGTGTTCCCACCCGTCAACGGGGCGAGAAGGCCGATCTTGACCTCGCCGGAAACCGCGGGCGGCCCGGGATTGTCGCCACCGCCGCAGCCCGCGAGTGCGGCGATGCAGAGCAGCGCAACACCCGCCGCGCCCGCCCTTCGAAAACCGTGGATCATCACGCTCCCCGTGCGCCCGGCTGGAGTGAGGGGTGAAAGCTACAGCGACCGCGACGACACTAGTGGTTTGACGCCGGTCAAGCGCAGCGGGGTTGGCTCATCCCGGACGATTGCGCGCCCGTTCGTCAAGTGACCCCGCTGGCAGTCGTGTCCGGTGCGCAAATAGCCTTTTGGTTCGCCAGCCGCGGCGACGCTGACCGTCATGCGGTCGGGTGCGCAGGGCCCCGCGCAGGGGCGGCGCTCCCCAGGCGCCGCCCGGGGTTCCGGGGTCGGGATTCGGGCGTTCGAGAGGCGGAGAGGTACGGGGCGCGTGATCGAGCCAGAAAGGGGCGGGACGTGACGGGAGAGCCGCCGGACACCTCCCGCGGGGTCCTCGACGGGGGCCGGGATCTCGCCGGGGTTCAGGGTCCAGACGGGGTTCANGGTCCGGGTGTGGTGCAGGGTCTCGACCGGGGCCGGGATGGCGCCGGCGGCCGTGCGCGGCCCGTCGCCGCCCGCCCAGGTGCCGCGGCGGGCGCGATGACCGCCGCCACCGGTCCGCTGGCCCCCGGTCCCAGCCCCGCCCCCAGCCCCAGCTCCGGGCCCGGGCCCAGGCCCGGCCCGGCTCGCTCCGCGCCGCCATCGGCCGGCCCCGGCGGTCCGGGGACGGGTGGCCGGCGTGCCCGGCCGCGGCGGCGCCGACGGGTGAGCCTGCGCGACCTGCCCGTGCGCGGGAAGCTCTTCGCCGCGCTGGCCGTGCCCACGGCGGCGTTCCTGGCGCTCGGGATCCTCTCGGGCACGACCTGGCTGTCCAACGCCGCCAGCTACGGCCGCGACGTGACCGCGGCGAAGCTCGGCCGCGACGTCACGGCGACGGTGCACGAGCTCCAGTTGGAACGTGACCTCGCGGCCGGGTTCATCAGCAGCGGCCGCGGCACGGATCCGGAGACCTCGCTCACCGGCCGGCTCGACGGCCAGCAGCGGGCCGTCGACGCGGCCGTGGGCAGGTTCCGCGGCACCCTGCGCTCCTCCGTCGGCGACCTCGGCGCCGGCACCGGGCGGGTGGCCGACCGGGTTGAGGGCGACCTCGCCGGGCTGCCCGCGCTGCGCCGGTCCGTGCAGACCGGCGGCCTGTCCACGGATGCGATCTTCCATCAGTACTCGACCACGATCACCGACCTGCTCGGCCTCGACGACCGCATCGGGCAGGACCGTGACGACGAGGACCTGCGTTACGCCGCGACCGTCCTCAACGACGTGTCGACGCTGAAGGAGATCGACTCCGAGATCCGCGGCGAGCTGTTCGCCACGAGCTTCGCGCAGCAATTCGCCTTCGGCGCCTCCGATCGGCTCGCCGGGCTGCTCGCCCAGGAGCAGGCGGCACAGGACGGCTTCCGCGCCGCCGCCCGCCCCGACGACCGCGCCCGCTTCGACCAGATCGTCAACGGTCAGGCGGTGCTGACGGTCAAGCGCATCTCCGAACGGGCCATCCAGCGCCAGCGGCTGACCGACCTCGACATCGATCCCGACCAGTGGTTCGCGGCCAGCACGACCCACATCGAACTGCTGCGCACCGTCGAGTCCGACCTGCTCGACAACGTCACCCACTCCGCGCGGCATCTGCGTTCCGACGCCTGGCAGCGCACCGCCCTGATCGGTGCACTCATCCTCGTGATCATCGTCGGCGCGATCGGGTGGACGTTGCTGATCGCGCGGACGATGACCGTCCCGCTGCGCCGCCTGCGCAGCGGCGCCCTCGACGTCGCCCAGGTGCGCCTGCCGCGCCTGATCTCCGAGCTGCAGACGGCGAACCCGGAGCAGGTCGACACGACGATCCGGCCGATCGGCGTCGACTCCCGCGACGAGATCGGCGAGGTCGCGCGAACCTTCGACGAACTGCAGCGGGAGGCGGTGCGCCTCGCCGCGGAGCAGGCAAGCCTCCGCCGCAACGTCAACACCCTGTTCCTCAGCCTCTCCCGGCGCAGCCAGAGCCTCATCGAGCGGCAGATCGCCCTCATCGACCGGCTGGAGGCCGCCGAGGAGAACCCGCTGCAGCTCGAGAACCTGTTCAGGCTCGACCATCTCGCGACCCGGATGCGCCGCAACAGCGAGAACCTGCTGGTCCTCGCGGGCACCGGGCCGGGGCGGCGCCGCGCCGGGCCGGTGCCGCTCGGCGACGTGCTGCAGGCCGCCCTCGGCGAGATCGAGCAGTACGAGCGGATCCAGATCATCGACGTGCCGGACGCGCGGATCGCCGCCGACTCCGTCAACCACGTCGTCCACCTGGTGGCCGAACTCCTGGAGAACGCCGCGCAGTTCTCGCCGCCGTACCTGTCCGTCGACCTCGCGGCCGCCCTCGACGACGGCGGGGTGCTCATCACCATCGACGACGGCGGGCTCGGGATGTCCGAGCGCGAGCTCGTCGCGGTCAACCAGCGTCTCGCCGACCCGCCGCTGTTCGACTTCTCCATCGCCCAGCGCCTCGGCCTGTTCGTCGTCGCCCGGCTCGCCGACCGCCACGACATCGAGGTGCGGCTGAGCCGCTCGGATGCCGGCGGGGTACGGGCCTCCGTGCGGCTGCCCGAGGCGCTGCTCGTGGCGCCCGGCTCCGCCGCCGAGGCCCGCCCGCCCGCACCGGCGCGGCGTGAGCAGCTACCCGGGACGGCGCTGTTCGGCGCGGAGCTGACCCGCCTCGGCCTGCCCGGCGCGCCGCCGGCACCGCTCGCCGACCTCCCGCCCGTCACGTCCCGTCGCGCTCCCCTCGCCGCGCCGGCGCCTCATCCGGGCACCCCCCTGATCGACGGCACGATCACGGACGGCTCCGCCGATCCGCTGCCGCGGCGCGCCGTCCGCAACGGCCGCAATCCCGCCTTCGGCGATGGCTCTGCTGCCTTTGGTCACGGCTCTGCTGCCTTTGGTCGCGGCTCTGTCGCCTTCGGTGATGGCTCCGCCGCCTTCGGCGACACGTCACCCTCGAGCGACGCGTCCTCGTTCGGTGCGGGCCCCGGCTTCGGCCGGATCCCCGCGTCCGGCGAGGAGTCCGCGTCGGACGGCTTCGCCCCGTACACGCCGACCGGCGAGTGGTTCCGGCCGCGGGGCATCGATCTCACCAACGAGGACCTCGCAGATCTCGCGGATCTCGCCGGCCGCGGCGGTGTCGACCAGCCCACCGGCAGCTCAGCGGGGGGACCTGCCGCAACGCCGCCGGCCGGGGACGGGGCGGGGCTGCCCTCGATCGCCCAGGCCGTCGCCGCGCTCGACCGGCGACGCGAACGGGCGGCCCTCGGGCGTGCGCATGCCGGCGCGGCGCAGCCCGACCCGAGTGCCGCCGAGGACGCGGCGCCCGCGGTCCAGCCGGCCCCGGCCACCGCGACCGCCCCCGCCGAGGTGTCGACCGCCGCGGAACTGGCCCCGGCCGCCGCCACCGCCGCCGCCACCGCCGCCGCCACCACCGCCACTGCCACCGCCACTGCCACCGCCGCCGACGCGTCGACCGCCGCGGAGCCGACTCGGGGCACCGCCGCCGAGCCCGCCGCTCCGTCCGCTCCAGACGGGTCCGACGTGGGCGCCGACCTCGCGATGCCCGCCACCCGCCTGCCGGCGTTCCCGGCGGTGCCGGCCCCGACGCACCATCCGGCTTGGGCCGTCGTCGCAGCCGCCGCATCGCCCGCCGCCGTGTCGCCCGCAGGACCGCCACCCGCCGGGCTGTGGGCGCAGCTCGCCGATGCCGCCGGGTTACAGTCGCCGGTCCTCGACGAGTCGGCCGAGCCGTTCAACTGGTTCGTCCGGGATGAGCTGGCGGTGGCGCCTGGCCAGGCGATCCCGGCCGCCGGCCGGGTGAACGGAGTCGAGCGGTGGGCCCCCGAGCCGTTCGCCGCGCCCCGCGTATTCGACGCCGGACCGTTGGCCGGCTCCCGACCGCTCCCCGGCTCGGCCGGGACTGCCGATCCCTTCATGGGGCCCGGGCTGGTGGCGGTGCCTGAGCCGCCGGCGGTGCCCGAACCGGTCGCGGTGCCCGAGTCGGTCGTGGCGCGGGCTGCGAACCCGGGGCGGTTCGCCGTTCCGGCGCGCGAGCAGGCCGCCGGGACGGGGCCGTTCGCCGCGTCGAAGCCCGGGCTGTCCTCTCCCCGGCCCGGCGCCGGACCCGGTGTGGGGCCGACTGCCGGGCCGACTGCGGGGCCGCGGCGGACCACCACCGCGTCCGGGCTGCCGATCCGCACCCCGAAGACCGTGCCCATCCCGGGGCAGATCCCGCTCGGTCCGCCGACGGGGTCGGCCGGCGGCCCGGCCGGCCCGAGCGTGTTCCTCGGCTCCGCCGCCCCGTCGTCGGCGATGCCCGACCCGGGCGTCGCACCCGAGCGGATCCGCGGGCGGCTGAGTCGGCTCTACGAAGGCATCCACCACGCCCGGGGGACCAGACCCGCCGCGGAGGACGACGGCGGGGGCGGCTGAGCCCGGCCGAAACCCCGCCCGAACGAACCCTGACCCCGATTCCCCGTCCACTCGAACCCGCAGCCTGGAGGACAACCGTGACCGACGTTGATCCGGACATCCCCTCACTCGACTGGCTCATCAACAACTTCGTCGACTTCGTGCCCGGTGTGGCGAATGCGATCGTCGCGTCCTCGGACGGTCACCTGCTCGCGGTGTGCAGCGGCTTCCCCCGCGAGCGGGCGGTGCAACTCGGTTCCATCGCCTCGGGGCTGTTCAGCCTGACCCTGGCGGCCGCGGACTTCGTGGAGGGCGGCTCGGTGACCCAGACGGTCGTCGAGATGGTGCAGGGGTCGCTGTTGCTCATGGCCGTCGGTGAGGGATCCTGCCTGGCGGTGCTCGCCACGAGTACCTGCGACATCGGGCTGGTCGGGTACGAGATGACGGTGCTCGTCGCCCGCACCCGGGAGGCGCTGACCCCGGCGCGGCGAGCCGACACGCGCGAGAGCGTTTGACGCCGACCGGCCGCCGGTGACAGCCACGGCCTCGGGGAAGCGGGTGAATGGATGAACGGGGACGCGGTGGAGCCGTCGGGGGAGCTCGTCCGGNCGTACACGGCGACCCGCGGCCGGGCGCGGCCGTCCCGCCTGCTGGCGCTCGAGGCCATGGTGACCACGACGCCGTTCGGCCTGGCGCGACTGCCCGCGTTGCTGTTGGAACAGAAGTCGATCGTCGCGATGTGCGTGCAGCCGCAGTCGGTGATCGAGATCGCCGCGGCGCTGCGCCTGCCGGTGGGCGTCGTGCGGGTCCTCGTCGCCGATGCGGCGGCCGACCGGCTCGTCGACATCTCCCAACTGACCATGCCCACCGGCGCGCCCGAGATGGCGCTGCTCGACCGCGTCCTGACAAACCTTCGTCGCCTCTGATCCGTCAGGNCTCGTCGAGTTACTACTCCCCCCGGCCAGCGGGAGAAATTTCAAAAAATCTGCTTCTCCGACAAGCTGTAGAGGCTTTACGGTCTGAAACTGGACGAGCCCTCCGAGCCGCAGACCGGCCAGGTCGAGTCCACATTGTTGGATCATTGCCTCCGCCCCGGGAGCCGTATGGCCGAGTCCGGAACCATCTGTCACGTCCTGGCGTTCTGTGCACGTGCTACTGCGGGTGCCCGGAGCTGTTCATCGGCCATGATGCGCAGCCGGAGCGGCGCATCATGCTGACCGGCGACGTCGGCCACGCCGTTCCGTAGACGTGACCGGCGTGTTGAGGTGAAGGCGACGGCGCTCGCCCGCCGGTCCTCCTCCGGGCGCGCCGCGATGGCTCCGCCGGCCGCGCCCGTCGAGCCGAGGCCGGTCCGGGCGAGCTGGGCCGCGACGCCGGTGGGGCGTGGAACCCGCACCGTGGTCGCCGCGGGTCTGGCGGCCGCCCTCGCGGTAGCCGCGCACGTCATCGCCTGCGGCATGGTCCCGTCGATCCCGGTGGCTGCGGTTGGGACGGCCCTGGCCGGCCGCGTCTGCTGGGGATCGACCTCCGAACGTATGTCCCGACGGCGGCTGGTCGGTCTGGTTCTCTCGATCCAGGCCGGCCTGCACTGTGCGTTCAGCGTGTCCACTTCCGCCGGCCATCCGACCCCGGTTTCGCAGGTGCCGGGCATGAGNCATCCGGGAAACGCGGCCTCGATGTCCGAAGGCGCGATGTCCGCGGGGCGCGACCTGCTTCCGGGCGGACCGGCGATGGCCGTGGCACATCTGCTCGCCGCCCTGGTCCTCGCCTGGTGGCTGGCCGCGGGTGAGCGGCTGCTCTGGACAGTCGTACGCCGCACCGCCGCGGTGGCGCGGAGGCTGGCCCGGTGTCTGCGGCGTCGCGGATCGGCACGGGGCCCGATCACCATCACCGGGGTGCAGCCGACGTTTCGTCGAGGGTGCAACCGGCTCCCCAGCCTTCTCCGCCACGTGGTCGTCCACAGAGGTCCGCCGGTCGGCGCACCGGCCTGACCGCCTCCATCACATCGCCTTCGGTACCCGTGCTCGGATCCAGCGGCACGGGGCGATGACCGCTGCCCGGCAGTCATCTCGGTGGTCGGTCAGGTTGACGCGACCGCTACGCCCCGAGGTCGAAGCGGTCGATCCCCTCGCGCCCCGCTCGTCCGCGCGGCGCCATCCCCCGGCGATCTGGTCGCCCCGCGGCCGGTTCGCGGACGTCGTTTGCTCCCCCTGGAGGCACCTGTGAGATCACGCCATCCTTCCCGGCGCGCTGCATCCTGTGTCGTCGCCTTCGCCCTCGTCGCGGTGGTCACCGCCTGCGGGGGCTCGTCGTCGGACCCGGTTCCGGCGGCCAGCGTGGCGTCACCAACCCGGACGACCTTCCCGTTCACGATCGACAACTGCGGTCAGAAGGTCACGTTCACCCGGCCACCCGGGCGGGTGCTCATCCTCAACGGCACGTCCGTGGGTGAGGTGGAGAGCTTCGTGCTGCTGGGCCTGACCGACCGCATCCTGGCCAACGCGCAGTCCTACGGCGTGTCGGACGATCCGACCATGGTGGCAGCCATCCGCCGAATCCGCACGGGTGGGTTGCGGACGAACAACAACTTCGATGTTCCGGCGGAGCAGGTACTCGCCGCCAGACCGGACCTCGTCGTGTCCACCTGGTCCGGCGGTTTCGCGGCCAGAAGCGNCTTCGCGACCCGCGCCCAACTGGCCAAGGCCNGGATCAACTCGCTGGTCAACCCCGTGAACTGCGCATACGGCAAACCGGATGCCTCGCGGGAGGAGAAGGACGCCTACGCGAAACAGTCGATTCGGTCGTCGTTCGAGTTCATCACTCTGCTCGGCCGAATCTTCGACGTCCAGTCCAGGGCCGCGACGCTGGTCGGGCAGCTTCGGACACGCATCGACGCAGTCAGCGCCTCCCAGCCCAGGGCTGCTGGTAAGAAGGTGCTGATCGCCTTCCCGGGTATGTCGATGATGAACGACAACGGCCTGCCCGCGGTGATGACCGGCGGCATCTACGACGACGTGATTCGCGCGGCGGGTGGCGTGAACACCTTCGTAGGCAGGAATGCGGACACGACAGCCACCCTGAACACCGAGCAGCTCGCCGCGGCGTCCGTCGACGTCCTCGTCGTGGGCGCGTTCGAGCCCGGTGAGAATCCCGCCGCCGAGGCCAGGCGGCTGTTCGCGCAGTTCCCGCAGTGGGCGGCGGCACGTACGCACACCTACACCACCGTGTCGGACGGGGCATACCTGGGACCGATGAACGCGTGGGCGGTCGAGAAGATCGCCAAGGCGGTCAACGATGGTGGGTGAGACGCGCGTCGCCCGCTCGCGCGGCCCGCATCTGGTTTCGGGTCACGCGACCGGGGCTCTCCTGCTGAGCCTGATGGTCTCGCTGGTTGTGGCCTGCCTGGTGGCCGTGTCGACCGGTTCGGTGACCCTGCCGCTGACCGCGGTGTGGCGGGTGATCGCGGCCCACGTGAGCGGCCGCGACAGCACCAGCGCGCTTGACGACCAGATCGTGTGGGACATCCGCGCGCCGCGGGTGCTGCTCGCCGCGGTCAGCGGGGCCAGCCTCAGCGTGGCCGGTGTGGTCCTACAAGCGCTGGTCCGCAATCCGTTGGCCGACCCCTACATTCTCGGGGTGTCCTCGGGTGGGTCTCTCGGTGCCGTGCTGGCAGCAGCCCTGGGCACCGGCGCGCTGGGCGGGCTGGGCGTGTCCGGCGCCGCGTTCGTAGCCGCGCTGCTCGCCATCCTCGCCGTGTACCTGCTGGCGCAGCAGGGCGGGCGGCTGCTTGATTCGAGGCTGGTCCTGGCCGGGGTGGCGGTGGGTTACCTCTGTGCCGCGGCCACCAGCTACGTTCAGCTTCAGATCAGCCCGACCGAGCTGCAGGGGATGATGTTCTGGCTGATGGGCAGCGTCGCCGGCGCCACCTGGTCGGATCTCGGGCTGCCGACCGCGGTGATCGCGATGTGCATGAGCTACCTCCTGCTGCAGGCCCGCAACCTCAACACGCTCATGGCCGGCGACGACGCCGCAGCCGGTCTGGGGGTTTCCGTCGCCTCCTTGCGGATCACGCTGCTGGTCGTCGGCTCACTGCTGACGGCCACCGTGGTGAGCGTGGTCGGCGGGGTCGGGTTCGTCGGGCTGATGGTGCCGCACATGGCCCGCTTCGCCGTCGGCGCCGACCACCGCCGGCTGCTGCCGGTGTCGATGCTGCTCGGGGCGGTGTTCCTGGTCCTGGTCGATCTGATCACGAGGACCGTCGACCGGCCCAACGAGCTGCCGGTCGGCATCGTGACCACGGTGCTCGGGGTGCCGTTCTTCCTCTGGCTGCTGCGCCGCCGCGCGGGACGGGGAACCTGATGCGACTCGCCATCGCCGGTGTCCATGTCGAGATCGACGGCTTGCCCATCCTCGGCGACATCGACCTTATCGCGGAGCCGGGCGAGTTCGTCGGACTGATCGGCCCGAACGGCAGCGGGAAGTCCACCCTGCTGCGCACGATCTACCGCTCGCTGCGCCCGATCGCCGGGGTCGTGTCACTCGGCGGCGAGGACCTGTGGAAGATCTCCGCCCGTCGGGCGGCCCGGCACCGTGCCGTCGTGACCCAGCACGGCGGCGTGGACGGCGAGTTCACGGTCAGCGAGATCGTCGCGATGGGGCGCGGGCCCCACAAACGTCTCCTCGACCGGGAAGACGACACCGACCGCGAGATCATCCGAGCCTGCCTGGAGCGGGTGGACATGCTTCCCGCAGCCGAGCGGCTGTTCTCGACCCTCTCCGGCGGCGAACGTCAACGGATACTGATCGCGCGAGCCCTGGCTCAGCAGGCGCCCCTGCTCATCCTCGACGAGCCGACCAACCATCTGGATGTACGGGCTCAGCTCGGCCTGCTGGATNTGGTCCACGATCTCGGCCTGACCCTGCTGGCCGCACTGCACGACCTCAACCACGCGGCTGCCCACTGCGACCGCGTCGTCGTCCTGAGCCAAGGCCGCGTGATCGGCAACGGACCGCCGCTCGTGACGCTGACCCCCGAGTTCATCGAGACGGTGTTCGGAGTCCGGGCGCACATCGGACCGCATCCCATCACCGGACGCCCGCACATCGCCCTCGCCGCAAAGCCGCAATGACCGGTCCCGTTCCACGCCCGGCTCTGAGTCCGCCGCCNGCCGGTTGGACAGGACGCGCGGCCTGAGCAAGGCTACTGACCGTACCTTTGTCATCACCTGTTGTTGGGATCGGGGGTGGGGGTGATGCGCCGTTTCGTTCCCCGGCTGGTCGCCAGTCCGCCGGCGCGCGTCCTGCTCACCCGCGGACCGATCGCCGCCGGCATCGTCGACCGGTTCGTCGCGGGCCCCACGGACGCCGACGCCGTCGCCGCCACCGCGCGGCTGGCCGATCGCGGCCTGCGCGCGTCGGTCGACCTGCTCGGCGAGGGGGTCACCCGGCCGGACGACGCGCTCGCCACGGTCCTGGCCTACCTGCGGCTGCTCGACCTGGCCGACCGGGCGGGCATCGGCGCGGGGCTCGACGTGTCGGTCAAGCTGTCCGCCCTCGGCCAGGCCGTGCCGCGTGACGGCCGCAAGCTGTCCTACGAGAACGCCGCGGAGATCTGCGCCCGGGCGGCGGCGGTGAACGCCACCGTCACCGTCGACATGGAGGACCACACCACCACCGACGCGACGCTCGACACGGTGGTCGAGCTGCGCCGGGACTTCCCGTCGGTCGGCGCGGTGCTGCAGGCCCAGCTCCAGCGCACCGAGGGCGACTGCCGCGACCTGGCCCGGGCCGGTTCGCGGGTCCGGCTGTGCAAGGGGGCCTACCGGGAGCCGGCCGGCACCGTGCATTGCGGGCGGCCGGCCGTCCGTGTCGCCTACGCGCGCTGCCTGGGCATCCTGCTCGCCGGGCCGGGATATCCGATGATCGCCACCCACGACCCGGCGCTGATCGGCGTCGCCGGCCGGCTGGCCGCGCAGCTGCGGCGGGCGCCGGCGACCTACGAGTACCAGCTCCTGCACGGGGTGCGTCCCGGCGAGCAGCGGCGGCTCGCGGCGGGTGGGGCGACGGTGCGGGTGTACCTGCCGTACGGGCCGGACAGCGTGCCCTACCTGACGCGGCGACTCGTGGAGAAGCCCGCCAACCTGCTGCTGGCCGTGCGGGCGCTGGGCAGCCGGCACGGTTCGTGACGCCGCCGCGCCGGGCGGGCGGGGGGAAGGAGACAGCCGTGCTGGCAGGCGTGAGCGCGGGGTCGGTGCCCGTGGCCGACAACGAACCGGTGCGCACCTACGCCCCGGGGTCGGCGCAGCGCGCCGGGCTGCGCCGGGCCCTGCTCCGCCTGGGCGGTGACCACCTCGACCTGACCAACACGATCGGGGGGCATCACCGTCCCGGCGGCGGCCCGCCGCGCGACGTCGTCCAGCCGCACGCGCATCGTCGGGTGCTCGGCACGCTGCGGGAGAGCACCCACGCCGACGCGGCCGCCGCCGTCGCCGCGGCGAAGCAGGCCGCGGGGCCGTGGCGTGAGCTCGGCTTCACCGGTCGGGCCGCGGTGTTCCTGCGTGCGGCCGACGCGCTCGCCGGACCCTGGCGTGACACTGTGAACGCCGCCACCATGCTCGGCCAGTCGAAGACCTGCCAGCAGGCCGAGATCGACGCCGCCTGCGAACTGATCGACTTCTGGCGGTTCAACGTCATGTTCNCCGCCGAGCTGCACGACGCCCAGCCGCGCAGTGCCGCCGGCGAGTGGAACCGGCTCGACCTGCGTCCGCTGGAGGGATTCGTCTACGCGGTCACGCCGTTCAACTTCACCGCCATCGCCGGGAACCTGCCGACCGCGCCCGCGCTGATGGGCAACACGGTCGTCTGGAAGCCGGCGCCGACCCAGGCGTTCGCCGCGCACTTCCTCATGCGGCTGCTGGAGGCGGCCGGCCTGCCGCCCGGGGTCATCAACCTCGTCGGCGGCTCGGGGGAGCCGGTCAGCGACGTCGTGTTCTCCGACCCCGACCTCGCCGGCGTGCACTTCACCGGCTCCGTCGCCGTGTTCACCCGGCTGTGGCGGGCCGTCGCGGACAACCTCGACGGCTACCGTTCCTACCCGCGGATCGTCGGGGAGACCGGGGGCAAGGACTTCGTCGTCGCGCATCCCTCGGCCGACGTCGACGTGCTGCGCACAGCGCTGGTCCGCGGCGCGTTCGAGTACAGCGGGCAGAAGTGCTCGGCGGCGTCGCGGGCGTACGTCCCGGCGAGCCTGTGGCGGCGGATGGACGCCGAGCTCGCCGCGGCCACCGAGGCCCTGTCCGTCGGCGACGTCAACGACTTCGACCACTTCACCGGCGCCGTCATCGACGCCCGGGCCTACGCCCGGCTCGCCGCCGCCTGCACCCGCGCCGCCAGCGACTCCACCGTCACCGTGCTCGCGGGCGCCCAGTGCGATGACGCGGTCGGCTGGTTCGTGCGCCCGACGATCCTCGTCGGCACCGACCCGGGCCGGGAGTGGTTCACCCGCGAGCTGTTCGGCCCGATCCTGTCGGTCCACGTCTACGACGACTCCCGGCCGGGCGCCTGGGACGACGTCCTGCGCCTGGTCGACCGCACGTCCCCCTACGCGCTGACCGGCGCGGTCGTCGCCACCGACCGCGCCGCGATCGCCCGCGCCGAGGACGCGCTGCGCTTCGCCGCCGGCAACTTCTACATCAACGACAAGCCGACCGGGGCGGTCATCGGACGCCAGCCGTTCGGCGGGGCGCGCCGGTCGGGGACCGACGACAAGGCCGGCTCCGCCCAGAACCTCCTGCGCTGGGTCAGCTCCCGAGTGGTCAAGGAGAACCTGTGCCCGCCGGTCGTGCACGACTATCCGCACATGGGCGGCGGTGGTGTCGCCTCGGGTCTCGCGGCGACGGCCCGGGCAGCGGGCCGCGCGGCGGGCGGTGGGTCGAGCGGTGGGTCGGGCGGTGGTGGTGGCGTCGCGGACCGCGCGCCCGGCCCGGACGGCGCCGATCCGCCCGCCGACACGCGCGGCGGCTGTCCATGAGCAAACGTTAGTGAACAAAACGACAACTGCCGGAAACCTGATGAACGTAAGGACAACTGGATCTGTGGATCTCTAAACTGGCGCCATCGCTCCCTCCTCCGATCCAGGAGTCGACATGCCCNCAGTCGAGAACTCCCGCCACGTCCTGACCTTCTGCGGAAAGTGCAGTTGCGGCTGTCCGGAGCTGTTCGTCGACCACACCGCGTCCGCCGAGCGCCGCATCGTGCTGACGGACGACTTCGGGCAGCGGATCCAGATGAGCGTCGAGCAGCTCCAGGTCATCGTCGACGAGGCGCGCGCCGGCCGCATCACCGAGCTCGTCGACGCGGAACTCGCCCTGGGCGTGGGCTGAGATGCCCGGCGGCCTGCCCCGTAGGGGGAGCGGGTGGGTCGCGGGCCGGGGCACCGTCCGGGCATGCGGCCGGGTGTCCGCCACCTGCCGCCCGCCGCGGTGACGCACCATCACCCCGCGGCGCTGTCCTCGCAGCAACTTCCGACGGCCGTGGCGTTCGTCGCCGCTGTCGCGATGGGCATCGTCGCGTTGTTCCACGCCACCCGGATCGTCACCGACGAGGGCCGGGCGCACCACGTCCCGGCGTTCGTCCGCCAGGTGCTGCGGGGCCGGGCGGCCGCGTTCGTGCCGGTGGAGATCGGTCACACGATCGTCGCGGTGGGTATGGCGGTCATGTTCGTCGGCCCGTCCGGAGTGGCGTCCTCGGGGGCCTTCGCCCTGACCTATCTCGCCCTCGCCGGGGTGTTCCTCGTCCTCGTCCTGACGAACCCCGCCTGCTGCGAGCCGGCTCGCTGGTCGTGCTGTTCGATGCTGGTCGTCGAGGCGTTGGCGATGGCGTGCATGGCCCGCGCGGGCCGGTGGCCGGTGGGCGACCTCGGTGACCTCGGTGACCTGTCCGGCTGGTTCGCCGTCGTCTTCGCCGTCGCCGCGGTCGCGGCCGTCGGCGGCCCGCTGCTGCGCCGGGCCCGGCCGGCCTGGGACGCCGCCCCCGCCCCGATCACCCCCGCCGCGTCCCGGCTGATCATGGCCGGCGGGATGCTGCTCATGCTGGTCTGACGACGAGGTCCGCGCTCATCGCGCCGAGGTCGTGCTCAGCTCCGGTTCCGCCATCGGCAGGGTGGGCGGGTCCCCGGCCGTCTCCGGCACTGGCCAACGGGTCGCACCCGCCTGGCCACGCCCCACCGAGCCCCGACCATGGCAGACCCGGCAGCGGCGCCGGTAGGTCTCGCGCCCCACGCCGTAGAAGGCCTGCCCCTCGCCGCGGCAACGCGGGCAGTCCAGCTCGACGGCACCATGATGGCGGCCGGGGATCAGGCGGGCGGCGAGTCCGGCCGCCAGCGCGGCGAGGACGACCACCACCACGTATCCCCACCGACCGTCCGCGGCGGCCGCCCGGCCGACGATCCCGGCCCCGACGAGCAGGACGGTACAGAACGCGGCCACCNCACCCAGAGCTCGCATAGCACACCGTTTCATCGAAGGAACTTGATATCCCGTTTCTCCCCTCGTTCCGGGATGCGCACACCACCGACGCGACTGATTCCGTCGTGTGTAGAGCCGTCGTGTGCTGAGCCGTCGTGTGCTGAGCCGGTGGGCAGCTGCCGGTGCGGATTGCTCGTTGCGGTGCCTTGCACACGGTCTGGGCTCGGTCAACGGTGAGGTGTGGCGCCGCAGCCGGCCCTGGGCGGGGTGGGCACGGTCCCGTCGGCCGAGCCGATGCCGCTCCAGCCGGGGAGGGAAAGGCGTCCGGCATCGGGACGTACCGCCCGAACGGAGGGGGGCGGGGCGTTCAATGGAGGCATGACACACCCGCTGGGACACTTCGCGAACGGCCAGCCCGCGGGCCCACCGTTCGCCCTCGAGGAGGGCGACCGGATGCTGCGGGTCCACCTCGACGGTGGGCAGACGTACGCCAAGCAGGGGTCGATGGTGGCCTACCGGGGGCGGCTCGACTTCGCCTACAAGGGCCAGGGCGTGGGTGGCTTCCTGCGGCGGGCGGTGACCGGCGAGGGCCAGGACCTGATGAAGGTCACCGGCCGCGGGACCGTCTGGTTCGCCGAGTCGGGCAGCCATATCTCGATCTTCACTCTCGACCACGACAGCCTGACGGTCAACGGCCGCAGCCTGCTCGCGCTCGAGTCCGGGGTGCGTTACAAGGTGACCACGACCTCGGGCGGCCTCGGTGCGATGATCGCCGGCGGGGTGTTCAACACCGAGGTCTCGGGCACCGGCGGAGTGGCCGTGCTCTGCCTGGGTTCCCCGCTGGTACTTCCGACGGACGAACCGGTGTGCGTCGACCGGGACGCGGCCGTCGCCTGGACCGCGGGCGTGCGCACCCGGGTCGTGTCCACCTTCAAGATGGGCAACCTCGTGGGTCGCAGCTCCGGGGAGCTCGCGCAGATCGAGTACTCCGGTCGGGGGGGCTTCGTCGTCGTCCAGTGCGGCGAGACTCCGGCGGCCGGCACGACCCAGGAGAGGCACTGACCCGCCTGCCTGTACCGCCGCGCACGCACCGCAGAGTAGGACCGGCGCGCAGGGAATCGTGATTGTGCAGGGAGCCGAGATGTCGTCGCCAGCAACGCCTCCGGCGGGCGCCGCCCTGGCCGGACGAGCCGGATGGCCCGGACGGGGGACTCGCCTGGCGGGCTTCGTCGAATCCGCACCCGGCGTGCTGCTCGACGAGCTGCGATCGATGCTCGCCGGCCAGGGATTGCCGGTCGCCGTCGACNCGCCGGCGCCGAACACCGCCCGAGCCGGGGGGACAGCCGGGTTGCCCGCCGCGCTGGGTTGGGCGGCCAGCGGGCTGATGTGGCTCACGGGGCCGCCCGGACGGCCCCCGCTGGTTCCCGACGGGCCGGTGCTCGGCCGCGCCGAGGCGGCGGCCCGGCTGTTCACGGAGTTGTCCCGGCAGCTCGGCCGGGCCGTCCGGCCCGATGTGGCCACGCTGTTGGGCGGCCGGGCCGCGCTGCTGGGGCTGCACCGCCGCGGCACCTGGTCGGCGAACGGGAGCTGCCGCCTGCTGCCGGCCGCGGACGGCTGGATCGCCGTGAACCTCGCGCGGCCGCACGACGTGGACGCCGTGGACGCCCTTGTCGGTGCGCTCGGGGATCAGATCGGACTCGTGTCGGCCGACCCGTGCCTGCATCCCGTCGAGCAGGCGTGGACGGCACTGAGCGCGGCGGTGGCCGCCCGGCCGGCCGCGGACGTGGTCGACATCGCACGGCTGCTCGCCATCCCGGCCGGTGAGCTGGACGGCCCCCGCCGGCCCAGGCCGGTTCGGACCCTGCCGATACGGGTTTCCCGACCGACGGGGGTTTCCCGGTCGACACGGGATTCCCGGCCGACGGGGGTTTCCCGGCGGACTCGGGCCACCCGGGCTACGTCGTCTGCGCCGACATCGTCCCTGATCGGGGCCGCGGCAGGCGTCGGCGCCGAACCACCGCTGGTCATCGACCTGTCCGCCATGTGGGCGGGTCCGCTGTGCGCGCACCTGCTCGGCGAGGCCGGGATGCGGGTGGTGAAGGT
This sequence comes from Frankia sp. CpI1-P, assembly GCF_001421075.1. Lineage (NCBI taxonomy): Bacteria > Bacillati > Actinomycetota > Actinomycetes > Frankiales > Frankiaceae > Frankia > Frankia sp. CpI1-P. Next base: position 123,829 of record NZ_LJJX01000006.1, read on the forward strand.
CGAAAGCGTGCATAGACCAGACGGGGCACGCCGCGGCGACCCGGAGTTCTACGACTGGCTGCACGCCGGTCACGAAAGCGTGGCCCTGGACTTCACGACCCCGGGCGGTCGGGCCATGCTGCGTCGCCTGGTGGAGCGCGCCGACGTCGTCATCGAGTCGTCGCGGCCGCGTGCCCTGGCCCAGCTCGGGCTCGACGCCGCGGAGCTCGTCGCCGCCCGACCGGGGCGCACCTGGGTGAGCATCACCGGCTACGGGCGGGCCTACGCCGGCGCCCATCCGGGCCCCGACCCCGTCGCGTTCGGCGACGATGCCGCGGTGGCGGGTGGTCTCGTCGCGTGGGACCGCTCCGGCGGCGACACCGCGAGCCCGGTGTTCTGCGGCGACGCCATCGCCGACCCGCTCACCGGCCTGTTCGCCGCGCTGGCCGCGGCCGCCTCCGTGCTCGGCGGCGGTGGCCATCTGCTCGACGTCGCGATGCGGGACGTGGCCGCCTGGGTGGCCGCACCGCCCGACCAGGGGATGGACCCGCCCGACGGGGAGGTGGACCCGACCGGGCCGGTGCCGTGGACGGTCACCGGTTGCGATCGGGACGGCTGGACCGTGCACCAGGCGGGACGGACACAGCGGGTCCTGCCACCGCGTCCCCCGCAGGTGGGGACCGGCGCGAGGGAGACCGGCCGGGCGCGGGCCGCCGCCTCGGGGACGGACACTCGCGCCGTCGTCGACGCGCTGTGCCTGGGGTGACGGCCACGGGGTTCGCCACGGCCGCCGCCCCGGTCGTCCAGCCCTCTCGCGGCCCTGCCACGCTGGCGGCCGAACGCGGGCACGCACCCTGACCGGTCGCGCCGACAAGACGCCTCATCCTGTGGCCTCTCGGGGGCCTCTCGATCCTGTGGCCTCTCGGGCCGCCACGCCCGTCTCGCCCGTCCCACCCGTCTCGCCCGTCTCGCCCGTCTCGCCCGCCTCGCCCGCCTCGCCGGACCCGCCCTTCTCGCCCGTTCGGGTCCGGCGATCCTGCGGTGTTGATCGGGTGGCCCGGTCGGGGTGCTCGCCGGCGGGCACGTCGACCGCCGGGTCGGTGGGTGCGTCGTCGCCGAGCAGCCGACCCGCCGGCTGGGTGGCGGCGCGCAGCGGTCGGCGGTCGGGGTCGACGATGTCGCCGGCGTGCGCGCGATCAGCCGGGCCGGAGCCGCCGGGATCCTCCCGATGGGTGCCCCCATCGTCCGCCTGGTCCAGGCGGACTCCGTCGCCGTCGACGGCGGGCGGGTCCTCCCAGGAGATCTCGGTGGCCGCGTCGAAGAAGGCGTCGCCGGCCGACCTCGGCTCGCAAAGTCGAGTGTCGTGCCCGGCGACGGCCGCGGCGGGGGTCGGGCCCCCGGCGGGGAGGGCAATCGGGGGCGAGGGGACACCTTCGGGGTAGTGGGCGGCTCGGGCGGGCACGCTGCCGACGGGCAGGCCCGAGACGCCCCCGCCCGGATGGGCCCCGTCGTCACCCCTCCGTTCGGTGGGCGACGCGGGGCCGCCGGCCGCTGCCACCGCGGTCGGGTCCGCCGCGAGCAACCCGGGATCGAGATGCCCGACGGCGACCGCCAGCCCGACGAGCCACAGGTACCACAGAAACTCCCCGACGACGCGCCCGGTGACCGCGGCATCCACCCCGAACGGCAGCAGGACCCCGCCGAGCACACCCCCCGCGGCGAGGCCGCCCCAGCCCGTGAGAGCGATGGCGGCGACTCTCGGCAACGCGGGTCGGGCAGCCGGCCGCCGGATCATGCCGGNCCGCGCCGCGCGCGTCAGCAGGACGACCGTCCAGCTCGCCGTCAGCAGGCAGGCGAGGACCTCACCGATCATCACCCCGAACAGGGTGCGTGCGGTGTCGAAGACGGCGGACGCATGGTCCGCCTGGGCGGGGATCGCCGCGCGCCGGGCCAGCGCCGGCACCGTGATCAGCCAGAACAGCAGGCCGGTGAGGTGCGCGCCGCCGGCCGCCGCCCCCAGCACGGTCAGCAGGGGGCGATGCGGGCCGCGCGGCAGCAGACGGACGATTCCCACGGTGATCGGCAGCAGCAGACCCGCGGCGACGCCGGCAAGCACGACACCGACGCCGATCGCCAGCCAGTGCTCTCGCACCACCGCGAGGGTGTCGGCCGGAGGTGCGCTGAGCACCTCGGGGTAGTCGAGCGTATGGCGCAGCTCGGTGAGGCCGACCGCGCCGCACACCGCGCAGACCAGCAACAGGACGGCGGTGGCGCGCTGGCCCGTGGACATCGAACGCGGCTCCTCCCGACCGGCCCGAGCTGGCGGGGTGGCGGCCGGGCAGGCACCCGCCGCGCGAACCAGCCCCCTCCGCGCGGCGGAGGTCGTGGCGGGATTGTTACACCGCGTGACCTGCGGAGACGGGTGGCCCGCCGCCCGCCCGGGCCAGCCCGGCTATGGCCCGCGGACAGGACCGGTCGAACCGGGCACCCGGCGATATCGTGGGCGAATGCGCGTGAGCGCCGACCCCGCGCCGGTTCACCCGGGCCGACGACTGCCAGGAGAGGCGAACCAGTGCCCGCCACCGCCGTTCGTTCGTTCCGGATCCTGCTCGTCGAGGACGACCCCGGTGACACGCTCATGGTCACCGAGGCGCTGACGGACCGGGGGTTCGACCACGAGCTGCACGTGGCCGCCGACGGCGTCGAGGCGATGCGCTTCCTGCGCGATGCCGCGGCGCCCCGGCCGGACCTGATCCTGCTCGACCTCAACATGCCCCGGATGGACGGCCGGGAGGTCCTCATGTCGGTCAAGGAGGATCCGGCCCTGCTGACCATCCCGGTGGTCGTCCTGACGACCTCGGACGCCCCGACCGACGTGCTGCGCAGCTACAGCCTGCACGCGAACGCGTACGTCACCAAGCCCGTCGACTTCGACGCCTTCATCCTGGCCCTCCACCGGATCGACGACTTCTATCTCGGCCTGGTCCGTCTGCCCGGAAGCTGAGCTCGTCCCATCCTCCGTATTGGTGGGCGCGGCGGGGCATCGCAGGCCGATTCCCGGAGGTCGCCCNGCGGTGAACCCGGCTGTGATTGCGGTGGATCGTCCCCGCCGTGCGCACCACCTACGGGTAGCTTCTCCTAACTTCGGGCAGCCTTACCTGTATCGATGTTCCGATCGTTGTGACGGGTCGGGAGTGTCGGCTCGCTGCGAATTACGCATCCTTGTGATTTGCTGGTGCCTCGAGGTTCGTAAGCCTGCCCGGTCCGGTCGATCTGTGTCCCCGTNGTCGCAGATGGTCGGTGTCCGGTCGCGGGCCGCCGGGGTGACCGGAGCAGCCGCCCCGCCCTGCCCCGGCGCGGTGTGGGACGTCCGGCTGGAAACAGCCGACGGAAAGGTGTGGAACCGATGGCGACGCGTGGCGACACGGAAATCATAGAACTGCTCAACAGTGTGCTGACGAACGAGCTCACAACCATCAACCAGTATTTCCTGCACANCCGGATGCAGCGCAACTGGGGCTATCGGCGGATTGCGGAGCACTACTACCACGAGTCCATCGACGAGATGAAGCACGCCGACCAGCTCATCGAGCGTGTCCTCTACCTCGGCGGTCTGCCGAACCTGCAGCGGCTGCATACGCTGCGCATCGGCGAGACGGTCCCCGAGCAGCTCGAGATCGACCGGTCCGGTGAATTCGAGNCCGTCGACGTGCTGCGTGGCGGCATCGCGCTGAGCCGCGAGCGCGGCGACATCGGCTCGGCGGTCCTGCTGGAGCAGATCCTCGTCTCCGAGGAGGAGCACATCGACTGGCTCGACGCCCAGCTCGAGCTGATCTCCCAGCTTGGCGCGGCCAACTACCTCAGCCAGCAGATCCACGAGGACGACTGACACTCCCGCGGGTCACCCCGCCCGCGGTGCCGAACGCGGCGCCCCGCCACGCCCGGGCATGCGGGGGCGTCGCCGTCGCCCGGGCACCGCGGCGCGGCGGCCGGCAAGGCGTGCGAGGCCGGCAAGGCGTGCGAGGCCGGCAAGGCGTGCGAGGCCGGCAAGGCGTGCGAGGCCGGCAAGGCGTGCGAGGCCGGCAAGGCGTGCGAGGCCGGCAAGGCGTGCGAGGCCGGCAAGGCGTGCGAGGCCGGGAAGGCGTGCGAGGGCGCGGCGCCGAGGATGCCGGCAGGGCNGGTGTCGGCGCTGAGGGCTCACGACGCCGAGCCGGTTGGCTGGGGAGTCCGGGGGGCGGCCCGGCGGCTCCTTATCGCGTCCCGTCCGGCCGAGCCGCGCACGTGCGGGCGGGGCCGGACGGGCGGCACCGAGAATGCGCGGGACGTTCGTACGGGGTGGCACCCCGGCCGGCGCGCTCGACTGTTCGGTGGGTCACCGAATCCCGCCCTCCTCCTCGTTGCCGTCACCGGCTGTTATTGGTCGGAGCTATGGGTGATCCTTCCCGTGTGGCGGTGTCCGGTCTCGCTATGCAGGACCGATCCTTCTGGCGATAGTGTCCAGGCGGGCGTTCGCAGCACCTGACGTCGACGTCCACAGGGTGCCGTCTCGGCGGCTCGCCGGAGGAGGAGAGGGTCGATGGGCATCGCCAGGCCCCGCCGACCCCGGCTGCCCGGCCGGTGGCCGCCGACGTCGCCGGAACCGCCCACCTGAACCGTCGGGAGCCCCCGCGGGGGTGCCCCCGAAAAATCCCTTGCGAATGGAAAGGATCGTGCTCTAGTGGCGACGTACACGCTGCCCGACCTGAAGTACGACTATGGTGCACTGGAACCGTCCATCATCGGACAGATAGTCGAGCTGCACCACGACAAGCACCACGCGACCTACGTNAAGGGTGCGAACGACACCCTTGAGAAGATCGCGGAGGCGNGCGACAAGGGCGACTTCGGCGCCATCGTCGGCCTGGAGAAGACGCTCGCGTTCAACCTCTCCGGGCACATTCTCCACTCGATCTACTGGGAGAACCTCTCTCCGGACGGCGGCGACAAGNCGGACGGCGTGCTCGGCGAGGCCATCACCGCCGACTTCGGGTCCTTCGACGCCTTCAAGGCGCAGCTCAACGCGGCGACCACGACGGTGCAGGGCTCCGGCTGGGGGGTGCTGGCCTACGACGCCACCGGCCAGCGGCTGCTCATCGAGCAGGTGTATGACCACCAGAGCAACATCGGTGTCGGCAACNCCCCGCTGCTGGTGTTCGACGCGTGGGAGCACGCCTGGTACCTGCAGTACAAGAACGTCAAGGCGGACTACGCGGCGGCCCTGTGGAACATCGTCAACTGGGCCGACGTCGCCGAGCGCTTCGCGAAGGCGAAGGCCGCGGCGGCCGCCTGATCGCAGCACCACGCACCGCCCGGGGTCCACGCCCGCCCGAGTCCGGTCCGCCGGGCCCGGGCTGGTGGGGACGCGGGCCGAGGCGCGCGGCGGGGGTGAGCCCCGTCGCGGCGTCGTGGGCGAGTCACGGCAAGGGCATCACCCGCTCGGGTGGTGCCCTTGCCGTCGTTGCGCGCTCCGCCGCCTCGTGATCCGCGGAAGTGATGTAGGGCACAGCAAGAACCAGTTGACGGATGGCGGTACGACTACCAAGGGTAGTAGGCATGTCTGTGGACGCACGTCAGTCCGTTCGACTCGGGCACGAGGTCTCCCCGTCGCCGTCATCCTCCTCATGGCGCTGTCGCTGAGCTGATCCGCCGGGAGCCCTCGCCCGACCTTCGGCCCGTCGCCGAACCCTCATCCGTCGGACGAGGGCGGGCCACCGCCGAGAGACCTACCCGCCTTCCCCCGCGGCCGCGCTCCTCTGGCGTGCCGGCGCCGCTTCGTCCTTCGGCCGGTGAGCTGGTCGTGTCCCGGGAACCGGCGCCGTCGCGTTCGGCGTTGGGACAGGCGGGGGTCAGTCCACCGCCCGGACGCCCACTCGCGCGACCCGCCCGACCGGCCGTGACCCGCCCACCGGCTACCCGACGCACGACCTGCTCCCGCCGCGTCCGCGGCACGCCCGGTCCATCAGGCCGCGGCGATCCGTTTCCTCCAAAGGAGACCAGGCGCCGATGATGTCGCCGTTCCAGCCTCTGTCCCTCGCCGATCGGCAGGCGGGCACGTATCCCGCCGTCGCGGCGCCACGCTCCGTGCGCCCGCTCGTCGCTTCCACCGCGACCCCCGCCCCGCGCAGCCCCGTCGCGACGGCAACGCCCGTGCGGCCGCCCGCCCGCGCCCGCGCCACCGTCGCCCGCCGGGACATCCGGGCCACGATCGCTGCCCTGCCCGGCCGCGGGGAGGACCCGGCGATCTTCGACGCGCTCGCCGACCGACTGGCGCTCGACGGCTACCTGCTCACGGTCGTCCCCGACGGCGGTAACCGGGTGTCCGCCCTGGTCGAGGGACGGGTCCCGGGCACGCCGTTCGTGTTGCTCGGCTCCGACACCGGCGCGCTGGCGGCGCTGGCGATGGTCGGCTCGCCCGCCGTNCGTCCCGATGGCCTGGTTCTGCTCGGCCTGCCGCTGCTGCACCTGCCCGTGGCCGGCCTGCCCGTCGAGGAGCCCTCGCCGCGGGCCCNGCCCGACCTGCCGATCCTGCTGCTGCACGGCGCCGACGACGAGATCAGCCCGCTGCCCCTGGTGCGGATGACGACCCGGACCGCGCCGCGCGCCGAACTCGACGTGGTCCTCGGCGGTCACGACGTGCTCACCGGATCGGGACGGCGCAGCGTCGCGGCGCGCACCGTGCTGTTCCTGGAGTCCCTGCTGGACGCCTGAGCCCGTTCCCACTCCCGGCTCCCCACCGCCGGCTCCCATCCCGCGCCCCCGCTCCGCGCCCCCGTGCGGGGCGGTCCGGTGAGCATGCCGGTCGCGCCGACGCGGTGACGCTGGCCGGTCTCCCAGCGTGAAGGTGCCTGCATATGTCGGGCATACTGAGCGCACATCGGCCCGCCTGCGCCGCGGCGGTCGTCGCGGTGGGGGCCGGGGATCGGGGAGAGGCGGGGGTAGCGGGGTGTCGTCATCGTCGCCGCCACGGCCACGGCAGCGGTCGCGGTCGGCCGCCCTCGTGGCGGTCGGCCTGCTCGGAGCGTCGCTGCTCATCGTCCTGCTCGTACCGGGGCGCGGGAGCTCCCACGATCCGGGGACGCGCTGTCGCAAGGTGAAGATCTACACCGGGCAGGCGAACTCCCCGTACTGGGTCGTCGCCCAGGAGCTGGGCCGCGAGCTCGTCCGGCGCCATCCCGGCTGGGGGCTGACCGTCGACCCGGTCGCCACCGACGGCAGCGCCGACAACCTCTACCGGCTCCAGGGCGACGGGGCTGCGCCGTGCTCCCTCGCGCTGACCCAGCTCAACGTCGCCGTGGACGCCACCTTCGGTATCTACCAGTTCGACTACCAGAGTGNGGCCCGGTTCCGCCGCGGCACCCTGAACCAGGTCAACCGGCTGCGCACGCTCGGACCCGCCTACTTCGACCTCGTGCACGTCATCGTTCGCCGCGGCGAGGTGTCGAGCCTGCGCGACCTGTGCGGCAAGACCGTCTNCGGCGGCCTGGAGCTGTCCGGCTCCCTGCAGATGAACGACGTGCTGTTCGACAACGTGTGCGCGCTCACGCCGCCGGCGCTGCCGCTGCCCCACGTCGTCTACCAGACGCTCGGTGAGGCGATGGATTCGCTGACCGATCCGGCATCGTCCACGGACCCGGTGCGGGCGGTGGTGTGGGTGGCGGCGCCGTCGGGGATCCTCGACGAACGGATCCGCCGGCTCGGCGGCGCCGCCAGCGACCTGCAGCTCCTCCCGATCGACCAGTATCGGGAGGGTTTCGGCACGCACTGGGACCGGTACTACGGGCGGGTCGCCGGCGCCGGATTCGTCGGCCGCGACGGCGCGCCGGGCATCTTCGCCGACCGGACGATCGCCGCCGGCACCTACAGCGGGGTGAACCAGCCGACGGCGACGATCGGCGCTCCCAACGGCCTGGTGGTCCGCGACTCCGTCGACCCCGGGCTCGCCGTCGCCGCGGNGAGGATCATGGCCGACCGGTCGTGGCTCGCGGGCGTGCTGGGCCAGGCGGCACCCGCCGCCGTCGCCCACGCCCACAGCGACGCGCTCGAATCCGACACCGACGCGGGCGGCAGCGAGTACCGCCAGCTCTGGCGCAATCCGGTGTTCTGCCTGGTGCCGGTCCTGCCCGCCGTCGCGACCGCGCTGCGCGAGTACACCTCGCAGCAGCACTGCGGGCTGTCCTGACGGCTGCCTTCAAACGGCCGCCTTCGCATGGCCGCCTTCGCATGGCCGCCTCCGAGCGGGCGGCCCCGCCGTGGCCCGGGTGGGCCGTCAGGCGCGCAGGTACCCGCGGCGCACCGCCTCGTCGATCATGACGCGGACGTACTCCCACAGCGCCGGGGATCCGTCCTCGATCGTCTTCTGGTGGTTCAGCACGTCCGCCCTGGTCACCCCGTGCGGACGCCAGGTGCTCCCGCCGGTGTAGAAGTTCAGTAGCAGCGGCTGCACCCGGTCGAGCGCCCGGGCGAACCGGGCGTCGGGGGTGCGCCGTGCCTCGAACTCCTCCCACAGCGCCCGCAGCTCGTCCGCCTGGTCACCAGGAAGCTGCGGGAACAGCCGATCGGCGGCGGCCCGCTCGCGTTCGGCCTGGCCGGCCGCGGCCTGTGTGTCGTACAGGAACGTGTCGCCCGCGTAGACCTCCACCAGATCGTGGATCAGCAGCATCCGCACGACGCGCGCCTGGTCGACCTCCGCCGCCGCGTACTCGCCGAGGACGACGGCGAGCATCGCCAGATGCCAGGAGTGCTCGGCGTCGTTCTCCCGGCGGGACCGGTCGATCAGGTGGCTCTGCCGCAGCACCGACTTGAGCTGGTCGATCTCCAGCAGGAAGGCGATCTGCCGGGCGAGGCGCGCGTCGGTGATTCCCGGGGGCGGCTCGACCGGCCGTCCCACCGGACCCGCGGGCTCGTCGCGGGAGGGGGATGGGATCATCGACACGTCGCTGCCTGCTCCTCTCCCGGTGCCCCGCCATGGCCGCCGCCCGTCGCGGCGCCGCCCGATCGGGGGTCACGGGCTCGACCCGATCCTCCCAGACGGACGGGACGGGCGGGACGGGCGGCCGGGCATGGCGCCTCGCCGGCTCGGGTCGGGTGAAATCACCGCGCGAGGTAACGGGATCCGTGGGATACATATACGCTCGGTGACCGTGACGGTTGTAGCGTCGCCGCCGCCTGCTCCCAGCGGGGGGCCGGATTCCGGGCGCCGCGGGGGTGTCCGGCGAGGGCGCGAGGGTGGGGCTTGCGGGGCGCCGGTCCCGCCCGGCCCCGGCTGGTTCCGCCGGGCCGCGCGGCTGGCGCGTACCGTCGCCGCGCGCTGCGATGCCGGCGTCCGGCTGGTCGGGCTGCTCGGCGTGCTCGTCGTCGCCCTGGCCCTGTTCGGGCTGACCCTGCGCGGTGTCGTCGCCCACCGTCTCGACGCCACCGACGATCTGGTCACCCGGCAGGGGCGAGCGCTGGCCACGGCCCAGGAGCTGCGTGCCGCGCTGTCCCAGGCGGACGCCGCCGCAGCCGCCGAGTTGTTCGCCCCTGTCGAACTGCTGGTTGACAAGGGTGAGCCGGCGGCGGAGCTGCGGGCCCGCTACGACGGGATCAAGGCCGGTCAGCCCTTCGAGGCAAGCGTGGCCGAGGCGGCCCGCGACGTCCNCGACCTGCGCCGCCTCGACCCGAGGCTGTGCGCCACGGCTCCGGATCCCCGACTCGGCCCCCCCGTCCCCGCTGCGGCCGCTCCCGATCCGGTCGCCGCGGCGGGAGAAGGCGACGGCAGCGACGACGATGACCTTACGACCGCCCCGGACGGGCTGGTCGACGGTTCGGATCAGGCCGGCGGGATGGAACCACCCTGGTCCGCCCCGGGGGGTGCGGATGCGTCCGGTGGTGTGCGTCCGGCGGGCGGGGCGGGCGGCCTCGGCGCCGGGGGAGCCGGGGGAGCCGGGGGCACGCCGGGCGGTTCGTCGGGGGGCGTGGCGTCCGTGGCGTGCCCTCTGGACCTGCTGGCCCAGGGCATCCCCGTCTACAACGGGATGGTGGAGCGGGCCCGGGCGAACAACCGCGCGGGCCTGTCCGTGGGCGAGGCCAATCTGCGGGCCGCCTCGACGATGATGCGCACCGAGATCCTCCCCTCGACCGAGGTCCTCGTCGCCCGCTACGCCGACGCCGTCGACCTCGCCTACCAGCGGGNCACCGGTTCGCAGGGGGAATGGGCCATCGTGATCACCGCCGGCTTCGCGCTGGGCTCGCTGGTCGGTGTGCAGTTGCTGCTGGTGCGCCGGACGAATCGGTTGATCAACCCGGGCCTGGTGGTCGCGACCGGCGCGGTGCTGACGGCGGTCGTGTGGACGGCGGTGGCGTTCGGCACCCAGCAGACCCGCCTGGACACCGCGCGCGATGCCGGCTATCGGCAGATGACGCTGCTCGCGCGGTCGAAGACCCTCGCGCTGGAGGCCCGGGTCGACGAGAACCTGTCGCTGACCGCGTTGGGTAACGGCGTCCGCTTCGACGAGCACTTCGCCTGGGTGACCCGGGGGTTGGGCTTCGACTCGGCCGGCGACCGGCTGCCGCCCGAACCGGTCACCCGCCGCGGATCCCTCGTCGTGGCTCTCGACAGCCATCAGGGTGCGGACCTGCCACCCGGGCTGGAGGCGGACCTGCGTTCCTGGCTGCGGGTGCGCGACTCCGTGGTGAAGCTGCTGGCCTCCTCGCCCGACTCGGTCGTGGCCGCCGCCCACGGACCCGGGGACGCCGGCTCCGCCGGTGGGGATCCGCGCTCGTCCGACACGTTCGGCGAGGCCGTCACCCGCACGCTCGGGCCGGACACGGCCGCGTTCACCCGCTTTCTCGGCAAGCTGGACGTGGCCGTCGACACCGCCCGCGGTCGGTTCGAGGGCGACGTGCGCCGGGCCGCCGACGCCCTGCGGGCCCTGCGGCTGGCCGGCCCGGCCCTCGTGCTCGCCGCCATCGTCGCCGCCGCGGCCGGCATGTGGCCGCGACTGCGGGAGTTCCTGTGAGCCCCCGCGACCGCGTCCGGCTGGTCGCCGCGGGGCTCGCCTGCTGCCTGGCCCTGCTGGGCGGTGCCGGCTGCAGCACGGCGCGCAGCCCGCTGCCGATCGAGGCCGGCCCACTGCCGCGTTCCCCGGCGCCGCCGGTCGAGCCGACGTCGGCGCCGGCCGGGGCGGTCAATCCGGACGGCACCTGCCGCCAGGACGGCCGGCCGGTGCGCTCGACGCAGCCGCCGCTGGACCCGCTGCCGGCACCGGGGCGCATGCCGGCCGGCAGCCGGATGCGCGCGATCGCCCAGAACCGGGGCTACCTGCGGGTCGGCATCGTCACCGACGCACCGCCCGCGGGGCTGATGAACTGGCGCACCCTGCGGCTGGAGGGGTTCGACGTCGGCATCGCCCGCGCCGTCGCCGCGGCGATCTTCGGACCGGGCGACGTCGACGACCACATCCAGTTCCGGGCNGTCACCACGTCGGAACGGGAGGACCTGCTGCGTTCCAACATGGTCGACATGCTCGTCGCGACGATGACCATCACCTGCGAGCGCAAACGGCAGGTCCGGTTCTCCAGCGTCTACTACGAATCGACGCTGCGGTTGCTGGTCCGCCAGGAGGCGGGCTTCACCGACATCGCGGACCTCACCGGCCGGCCGGTGTGCACGTCGGCGGGCAGCACGGCCAGCGAGAAGCTCGCGCGGCTGCCGGCGCCCGCCCCGCGGGTGGTGACCCGTTCCCGCATCGCCGACTGCCTGGTCGCCCTCCAGCACGGCGACGTCGACGCGATCGTCGGTGACGACGTCCTGCTCGCCGGGCTCGCCGCCCAGGATCCCTACACGACGGTGCTCGGCCCGCAGGCGTTCGGGGCGGCGTTCGCCGCCGGCGGGCGACTCGACGAGCCCTACGGCATCGCGATGCCGATCACCGGTGACACCGCGGGGGACGACGGGTTCGTGGCGTTCGTCAACGGGGTGCTGCGCCAGATCATGCTCGACGGCACCTGGTCGCGGCTGTACGACGAGTGGCTGCGGCCCGGGCTGCGCGTCCCCGGCCGCCCGCCGCTGGTCGGCGCCGACACCTCCTGAGTCCGACGGGCGCCAGACCGGGCAGCCGGATCGGCCGGGCGGGCTGGCGCGGGTCCGAGCGTCAGAGCAGCGTGCGGGGGCGGGCATGGTTCGCCCGGTCGACGAGCCGGACGCGGCTGGCCCGATCGGGGGTCAGCCGGGCCATCTCGCGGTAGGTCTCGGCCAGCCCGAACCTCAGCTCGCGCTCGACCATGGCCCGACCGAGCAGGGTCGGGGGCCGCGGCGAGTCGGGTGGCGGGTGGCCCGCGGGGACCAGGGTCAGGGCGGCGGTGAAGATGTCGCGGCGCAGCTCGGCGCGGCGTCGTTCACCGAGGTCGAGCAGGGGGTCGGCCAGCAGCGCCGCGGCTCGCAGCAGCGCCGCGGACCCGACCGCCGGGGAGTCCGTCCCGGGGACGCGGGCGACCAGGACGCCGATCATCCGGACCCGCGACGCCGTGTAGGCGGAAGAGGAACGGGGCACCCGCTGGTAGGCGTCGATCTTGCCGGTCGGGTCGGTGCGGCAGCGCGCCAGCCCGAACGCGGCGCTGGTGACGCCGGGGTCGATGGCGCCGACGACGTCGAACAGCTCGCCCGCGCGCTCCCGGGCCGCCTGGCGCTCCCGCGCCGAGCCGGCGGTGGTCGCCACGTCGGCGAGGGCGGTGGCGAGGGCGAGGCGGGGGGCGAGCTCCCCGGGAACCTGCGAGTACACCCGGTCGAAGGCCGCCGCGGCCAGCCCCGGCCGCCGCGCGACCAGGGCGGCCAGTCCCCGGTACCAGTCGATGCGCCACTCCCGGGGGGCCGCCGAGGTCGCGGCGTCCAGGGCGTGGGCCGCCTCGCCGAGCTGCCCGGCGCGGATCCTCGCCCGGGCCAGCGCCAGGCGCACCTCCGTGGTCACCGGGACGATCGCGGCCAGCCGGGCGGCGAGTGCCGCCGGGTCCTCCTCCGGGCCGGCGGTCAGCGCCGGCGCGCGCGGGTCGTCCTGATCGACCCGCAGGTCCGGCAGCACCTCCCAGGCGGCGGGGGGCCCGGTCGGGCCGGCCTCCCCGGTGGGATGCCCGGCGGCGTCGAACCATCGGCTCGCCAGCNGCGGAACCGGCCCCTCCGTCCGGGCGACGATCTCGTAGAGCACGCCGACCAGCTCGTCGGCCAGTTCGGTGACGCTCTGGAAGCGCCGCTGCGGGTCGGTCGCGGTGGCCCGGCGCAGCAGCCGGTCCAGCGACTCGAACTCCCGCAGCGGTAGGTGGGCGCGTCGCGGGGGCAGCACGTGCCGGTAGGCGTCGACGAACCCGGGGAAGCGGCCGAGGACGAGCCGGGCCAGGGTCCGGGCGACGGCGAAGGTGTCCGTCGTCACCGACGGCGCGGCCCGCTCGACGCCGCCGGGGCGCTCGCCGTCGTCGTCGAGCTCGGGCGCGCGGTAGCCCGGTGTGGACAGGTACCCGGAGACCATGTCGTCCTGGCGACGGGCCCCGCCGAGGTCGATGAGCTTCACCCCGGACGCGGTGACCATCACGTTGTCCGGTTTGAAGTCGCAGTAGACCAGGCCCATCCGGTGCAGGTGGCCCAGCGCGGGCAGCACCCGCAGCAGATAGCGCAGCACGTCCGCGGGGGGTGGTGGGGCGGGCCGCCCGTCCGGACCGGGTGGCCCGGCGTCGGCCAGCCCGGTCAGGGAGACCCCGGGCACGTACTCCATCACGATGTAGTCCTCGCCCTCGTGGGTGACGTAGTCGAGGATCTTCACGATCGCCGGGTGGGACACCGTGGTGAGGATGCGGCGCTCGCCCTCCGCGATCCGCCGGGCCTCCGGGTTGGCCGCGTCGAGCAGGCCCTTGAGCACCACCCAGGCCTGTACGTCGTCGTCGCCGAGGTTGTCGTCCGTGGCGGCGTACACCCAGCCGAGGCCGCCGTGGGNGATCACACNGTGCACGGTGTACCGGCCGACGCGCTCGCCGGGGCGCAGCTTGACGGTGAACGAGTAGCGGTGGCCGCACCCCCCGCACGTGCCCTCGAGTGCGACCGTTCCCGACTGGCCCGGACGGGCCACCGGCGCGCCGCAGCCGGCGCACTCCCGCAGCCCCACGGGCACGCTCGGCGCCTCCAGCAGCGGTGGGGTGGCACCGGGCGGTGGTCCGATCCGGCGGGGCAGCCGCAGCGGGTCGCGGGGAACACCGGGCGCGGGGCCCCGGCGGGGGGAGGAGATCGTCCGTGGGCCCGGCACCGCACCGGCGCCCACGGCCCGCTCGCGGCCGTCCTCGTCGCCGTCGCCGGGGCGGGGCGAACCGGTGAAGCGGGCCCGGGTGGGCTCGGTCGGTTCGAGCCACCGGGTGGACCCGGCCGCGCCGCCGACACGGCCGTCCCTCGACGAGTCCGACCGGTCCCCGCGATGGTCCCCGTCGGGCAGCGTCGCGTCGTCCTGCGCCATGGGTGCCTCTCCGCCGACGTCCGCGGCCCGGCTGGGGCGCTGCCGTGCCGTGCCGTCAGCCTGCCACGGGCCCGTCCATCCGTCGTGGTGGAGCTCCCTTTGCTCCTGACACGGACGGTTCGGTCGCGGCGGTGCAACTCTGCCCCAGAGGTCGGCCGTATGCTGACGGCCTTCTGGGCGGTGACCCGGGCATGTCCTGCTTCGTCGGCTGGACCTCGCCTGGTGTTTTCCCGGTTGCGTGCGTGGGGTTCGGCGGTGAAGAGAACCGGGACCGGTGGGATACCCACCGCTCCACCCGGATTCCGGCCGACGGGTGCCCGGCGGACCGTTCACCGGGACCAAGGACCCTGTTTCCCGGCGGCGCGGTCCTCCGGCCGGTCGCCCCGGTCGGCCGGAATCGACGGCCGCCGCGCCAGGACGGCCACGGTCGCATCGGGCGCGGGGAATCGTTCGCGGTCGGATCCACACACGCCCGAGGGCCGACCGGATTGCCCGGTCGGCCCTCGAAGCAGCTCCCGGACCCGGAGCGACGCCGCTGGTGGGCGGGGTCGTCGGGCTCCGGCTCGGCAGAGGTCAGTGGTGCACCGGCCGACGGCCGTGCACGGCCCGGTAGATCAGCAGCGCGATGATCGCACCGATGATGGAGCCGATCAGCCCGGAGGGCTGGAACGCACCCTCGTCGAAGTCATGGCCGAACAGGAGGTAACCGAGGAAACCACCGATGAAGGAACCTACAAGGCCCAGGACAATCGTCGCCGGAATGCTCATCGCATCGCGACCCGGAACCACCAGGCGGGCGACCGCGCCAGCGACGAGCCCAAGCAGAATCATGGTGAGGATGAACCAGAGCACGAGAGCCTCCGCAATTTTGCCGTGGCCGGCGGCGGTGCCGGGGTGCGCCGCTTTCCTGTTCGCCGGGGTGATCGCGAGTGGTATCCCCGGTGCGGCTCCCGTCAAACTGTCCGATTTCGCAAAAGGTTCCCGGGCGCCCGCAGGTAAGTGAGGTCGAACCTTTTGGTCACCCCGTACGGCGCGGCGCGCGGGCCGACCACCGGCCGTCCTGGCGGCGGACCGCGATCGGATGGTCGAAACAGGTGCTGACCAGCTCGGTGGTCAGCACGTCGTCCGCCCGGCCGGTCGCCAGCGCCCGCCCGCCGCGCAGCAGCATGGCATGGGTCGTCGTGACCGGCAGATCCTCCAGATGGTGGGTCACCAGCACGCTCGCCAGCTCACCGAACTCCCCGGCCAGCGTCTCGACGCTGGTCAGCAGCCGTTCGCGGGCCGCGACGTCGAGGCCCGTCGCCGGCTCGTCGAGCAGCAGCAGCCGCGGCCGGGGCACGAGCGCCCGCGCGATCAGCGCCCG
Organism: Frankia sp. CpI1-P; assembly: GCF_001421075.1. Taxonomy (NCBI): domain Bacteria; kingdom Bacillati; phylum Actinomycetota; class Actinomycetes; order Frankiales; family Frankiaceae; genus Frankia; species Frankia sp. CpI1-P. The sequence goes on from NZ_LJJX01000006.1 coordinate 139,678, forward strand.
CCCCCGTTCGCCCTGGGACAGCGTCGGCCAGCGTGCGTGCCGGATCGCGGCGATGCCCAGCAGCCCGAGCAGCTCCGCCACCCGCCGCCGCTGGGCCTCGGTGGGCTGCCAGCGCGGAACGGGCTCGATCGAGCCGGTCGCCCCGGTCAGCACGACCTCCTCGACGGTCAGCGGCGAACGCAGCGGATGACGGGGGTCGACGTGCCCGATCCAGCCCCGCAGCGTCCGGACGTCGACCCGGCCCAGCCGGTGCCCGAGGACATCCACGCTGCCGCGGGTGGGGTGGCGCACCGCGCCGCACAGGCCGAGCAGCGTGCTCTTGCCCGCCCCGTTCGCGCCGAGCAGGGCCCAGTGCTCGCCGGGACGGACCGTCAGATCGACGTCGGCGAGCAGCTCCCGGCCCTCGCGCACCAGGGCGACGCCCGCACAACGAAGCACCGGCGGTCCCGACCGCGAGCCGATCACGGCGTCGACGGCTGACCGCGATGCAGGCGCCGCGCTGGTCAGAACGTCGCTGGTCAGGGCGCCGCTGGTCAGGACGTCGGCGGCGGGAGTGTTGCCGACGGGGGTGCTGCCGGCGGGGACGTGGCCGTTCAGCGGTGCGTCGGCCGTGGTCATCGGGTCCGACCGTCGCCGCGCTCGCGTAGCGCGGCGCGCACCTCCCTGGCGGCGTTGCGGGCGCGGCTCTTCAACGGCCCGAGCGTGCTACGCAGCCGGTCCCCGCGGCCCCCGCCGCCCCGGGCGACGTCGGCGAGGTCCACCTCACCGAAGTCGTGGTCGGGATGGTCCGCCGCTCCCAGCCGCCAGTAGCCGCGGGTCGAGATCCGGCCGCGGTCCAGTCCGGAGCCGAGCAACTGGCGGCGGATCCGGCGCACCGCCGAGGCCTCACAGGCGACCCAGGCCGCCGTGCCCGCCGGCAGGCTCGCCGCCGCGACGGACTCGGCGAGCAGCTCGCCGGCGACCCGCGTGCCGCGGTGCAACCAGGTGACCGTGGCCGCTGCGTTCACCGGCAGCTCGCGGCGGCGCCCCGCGTCGCGGACCTCCGCCAGCACCGTGACGCCCTCCGCCGGGGGCAGCCGTTCGAGGATCGTCGCCAGCGCCGGCAGGCCGGTCTCGTCGGCGGCGAGCAGGTGATGGGCCGCGCCGGCGGGGACCTCATAGCCACCCCCCGGACCGGCGATGGCGAGATGGTTCCCGGGCCGGGCCGCGGCCGCCCACCGCCCGGCCGGGCCCCCCGCGTGCAGCAGCATCTCGATGTCCAGCTCAAGGGCGTCGGGGTCGAACCGTCGCGGAGTGTAGGTCCGGACCACCGGGCGGGGCTGNCCCGCCGGGAAGACCGGCCGCCCGTCCGGTGCCCAGGCCGGGACGGTCGGCTCCCGCTGTCCGTCGACCGGAAGGAAGATCTTGATGTGATGCGCGGGCCGGGGCAGGGCGAACCCGGCCAGTGCGGGGCCGCCCAGGGTCACGGTGACCATGTCGTCCGCCAGCGGGGCCACCCGGACGACCTGCAGACGCCGCGGGGCGGGGCGGGTGCGTCGCGAGCCCGGCGCGCCGGAGGTGGCGGAACCGGACGGTTCCGCTTCGGAGGTCGACATCGCCCTCGTGTCCTGCCTTCCTGACCGCGGGGGATCGGACGGGGGTCCGCGTGCCCCGGCGCCACGACCGGCGCGGCCGCCGTGCGGTCGCGCACGGTGGCGACCACTCCGGACGAACCTACTTGCCTAGCCCGAACGGGGTGGCTGCTGTCCCTTCGGCCCCGCCGTGCTCGCGCAATCCACGAACCGATCCGGTCGGCGGAACGGCACCAGGCGATGGCGCGTTGAGCCGGACGGTGGACAGCGCACCTGTNGGGCCCGGGAGTCGCCGATGACGTCGTCGTGTGCCGGGGGTCGCCGGGCCCGCACGCGCCGGTACCTGATGTGCCGGCCGACCTACTTCGACGTCCGCTACGCCATCAACCCGTGGATGGACCCGCACCGCCCGGTCGACACCGCGCGGGCCTGCGCGCAGTGGGAGACGCTGCGTGCGCTGTACCGCGATCTCGGGCACACCGTCGAGCTGATCGATCCGCTGCCGGGCCTGCCCGACATGGTCTATGCGGCCAACGGCGGGCTCGTCGTCGGCGGCCGGGCGCTGGGGGTCCGGTTCCGCCATCCCGAACGGCGCGGGGAGCAGGCGCCCTACCTGCGGCGATTGGCGAGGCTGGCCCCGGACGGGGCATACCGCCCGGCGTTCTGCAACGAGGGCGAGGGCGACTTCCTGCCCGTCGGCGAGATGATCCTCGCCGGCACCGGATTCCGGTCGGAGCCGGCCGCGCATGCCGAAGCGGCGCGTGTCCTGCGCCGCCCGGTGCACTCCCTGACCCTGGTGGACCCGCGTTTCTACCACCTCGACACCGCGCTGTGCGTCCTCGACGACGATCTCGTCGCCTACCTGCCGACGGCCTTCGACGAGGCCGCCCGCCGGCTGCTCGCCACCCTGTTCCCGGACGCGATCAGGGTGAGCGAGGCCGACGCGGTGGTGTTCGGGCTCAACGCCGTCAGCGACGGGCGGCACGTGGTGCTCTCCGCCGCCGCTGAGGGGTTCGCCGCCGAACTGCGCAACCGAGGGTTCGAACCGATCGGGATCGAGTTCGACGAGCTGCGTCGCGGCGGCGGTGGAATCAAGTGCGCCACCCTGGAGATCCGTGCCTGAGCGCGGGCACACGCCGCAGCCCGGCTGGCTGGCCACCCGTCCCGGCACCCGTCTGGCCGGCACCCGGCGGGACGGGGGTGCCCTCACCCGGTCGCGGCCTGGCCGCCGAGGGCGCGGGCGAGGCGGGCCATCCCCTCGGCGATGCGTGCGGGCGCGTGCGTGGTGAACGACAGGCGCAGCGCCGCCGGGTCCGGCGCGCCGGCGAAGAACGGGGCGCCAGGGACGTAGGCCACGTCGTGGGCGACCACGGCGGGCAGCAGGGCGGTGGCGTCGTAACCCGCGGGCAGGCGAGCCCAGACGAACATGCCGCCTTCGGGCCGGTTCCAGGAGCTGCCGGCCGGCAGCGCCCCGGCGAGCCCGTCGAGCATCGCGTCACGCCGCTCCCGGTACACCGCGCACATGCGCGCGATCTGGGCGTCGGGGTCGGCGTCGGCCAGATAGCGGGCGGCGGCCGCCTGGTCGACGGTCGAGGTGTGCAGGTCCGCGGCCTGCTTGGCGATCACGCACGCGCGCCGCAGCGCCGCCGGCGCGCGCAGCCAGCCCAGCCGCATGCCCGGAGCCATGGTCTTGGAGAAGCTGCCGAGCAGCACCGTGCGGTCGGCCGCAGCCGGGTACGAGGCGATCCACGGCTGCGCCGTCCCCTCGTAGCGCAGCTCGCCGTACGGGTCGTCCTCGATGATCCACAGGCCTTGCCGGGCGGCGACCTCGGCGACGGCACGCCGGCGGTCCGCGGCCATGGTGCGTCCGGTGGGGTTCTGGAACGTGGGCACCAGGTACAGCAGCCGGGGGCGCTCCCGGGCGACGAGGTCGGCCAGCCGGTCGGGGATGATCCCCTCGTCGTCGGTGGGGGCTGCGAGTACCCGGGCCCCGGCGAAGCCGAAGCACTGCAGCACGGCGAGGTAGGTCGGGTCCTCCACCACGACGACGTCCCCGGGCTCGAGCAGGGCGGCGGCGAGCAGCGTCAGGGCCTGCTGGGAGCCGGTGGTGACCAGCAGGTGGTCGGGCTCGGTCGGCAGGCCGCGCCGGGCCAGGCGGGCGGCGACCGCCGCCCGCAGGTCGGGGTCCCCCTCGGTGGTGGAGTACTGCAGCACCCGCCGGGGCTCGTCGGTGAGCACCTGGTCGTAGGCGCGTCGGATGCCCTNGGCGTCGATCAGCTCGGGGGCCGGCAGACCGCCGGCGAAGGAGATCACCTCGGGCCGGGCGGTCAGGGCGAGGATCTCGCGCACCGGGGAGGTGCGCACCGCGCGGGCGCGGGCGGCGAGCTGCGGCGGGGCGGCGGCGGTCGTCATGGCGGCTTCTCGATTCCTTCTGCGTCGGCCGTGATCCGCCCGCAGGGCGTGCGGTCAGGCCGCCGCCCGGTCGGGTGCGCGGGTGGTCGCAGGTGCGGCGGGATGGCGGGTGTCGGGGTCGACGGCCCGCCCGCCAGGCCGGGTCGCGGCGGCGGGCGGGACGTCAGGGTCCCCGACGCCGGCCGACTGTCTCGGGCCGCCGGGGACACCGACGGGGGTGTCCCCTCAGGGGCCTCTCCCGGCAGGTGTCCCACCATCTGGGCTGGATCTCCCAGATGGTGGACTTCTCCATGGTAACCCCGCCGGCCCTCGCGCAGCCCCGGCCGTCCCGACTCCCGGCCGTCCCGACTCCCGGCCGGTCCGACTCCCGGCCNGTCCGACTCCCGGCCGGTCTGACTCCCGGCCGGTCCGCCGGACGGCGCCAGGCCGGCCCGGCGCGGCGAGACCCGCAGATGCCGTTGCAACCGGCTGCAACGAACCGTCGATGAACCCCTAGTGGACCCGGAAGAAGCACAATGGAAGTTGCTCGGTCGAAGGTCGTGTATCCGGCCTTGAACGAGGAATACCGAGGGCCGGGCATACCNGAGAGAAAGCATCCGAGTGCAGACGGGGGGAAACCCGGCATGAAGGCTACATATGAGGCACCGGCCCTTCAGGCTCAGGGATCGTTCCGGCAGGCGACCGGTTTCGTCGGCTTCTTCGTCGGCGGCTGGGGCGGGGGCTGGAGCAGCTGGGGTGGCTGGGGTGGCTGGGGTTGGAGTCGCTGGGGCCGCTGGGGTGGCGGAGGCGGCTGGGGTGGCTGGGGTGGCGGAGGCGGCTGGGGCTGGGGCTGGTAGCCCTCGGTTGACTCGCCGCGACCTGCGGCGGTCCCCCGGCCGGCCAGGCCATCGCCGGTAGTCCGGCAACGTTCCGACCAACTGTCACGACACCCACCACACGACACCCACCATCAGTGTTCTGTTCATCCGGGAACGAGGTGGCGACGAACCGCTCCGTATCGGTCGGCCGTCGCCATTTCGTCGTTTTCGGGCGGCGGCAGGGCACCGAGGATCAGGGGGTGCGGATCGGGAGGACTGGTATGCGCGTCGTCTGCGTGGGTGGTGGACCGGCGGGGTTGTACTTCGCAATCTCGACGAAGCTGCGCAATCCCGCACACGAGGTCACGGTGATCGAACGCGACCCGCCGGGAGCCACCTATGGCTGGGGGGTCGTCTACTGGGACAACCTGCTGGACGTCTTCTTCCGCAACGATCCCCCCAGCGCGCGCCGCATCCGGGCGCAGTCCACCCTCTGGCAGGAGCAGCGCATCAGCGTCGCGGGGGCGGGCGCGGCCTACCTGGCCGGATACGGCTTCAGCATGCAGCGGGCGGTGCTGCTCGACATCCTCGCGCGGCGCGCCGTCGAACTCGGGGTCAGGATCTCCTACCGCCACGAGGTCGCCGATCCGCGTCCGTACGCCGACGCCGACCTGATCGTGGCCGCCGACGGCGCCAACAGCCGGATGCGCCAGGGGGGCGGGAACCCGTTCGGGACCCGCGTCGCGACCGGGAGCAACCCCTACATCTGGCTGGGGACGGACAGGTTCTTCGACACCTTCGCCTTCGACTTCGAGCGGACCCCCGCGGGCTGGATCTGGTGTCACGCCTACCCGTCCAGCGCGGGCCTGAGCACGTGCATCGTGGAATGCACCCGGCGGACCTGGGAGGGGCTCGGCTTCGACGAGCGTGGCGACGCCGACACGTTGCGAGAGCTGGAGAAGATCTTCGCCGAGCCGTTGGACGGCCANGGTCTCATCAGCCAGTGCCGCGGCCGGACCGCGCGCTGGCAGCGCTTCACCGAGATCTCCAACGAGCGCTGGTACCACGACAATGTCGTGCTGCTCGGGGACGCCGCCCACACGACCCACTTCACCCTGGGATCCGGGACGGCGTTGGCGATCGTCGACGCGGTCATGCTCGCGCAGATCCTCGACGACAACGACGACGATCTGACAGCCGCGCTGCGGTCCTTCGACGCCCGGGGTCGGCTGGCGCTGCGCCCGGTGCAGGCGGCGGCGCGGACCAGCATGACCTGGTTCGAGCAGGCGGACCGCTACCTCGACCGGGACGGCGACGAGCAGGGCAACGAGGAGGGCAGCCGGGACGGCGACCGGGGCGCGGTGTCTTTCGCCTATGCGATGGCGGGGCGCCACGGTCCGCAGCCGCCGTGGCGCTACCGAGTGCACCGTGCCACCCAGGTCCCGGCGGTCCGCCGGGCGATGCGTGGCCTGCACTCGGGCAGCCGGTGGTGTCTGGCCCGCCGCCGGGGGGAACCCGCGCAGTCGCGGCCCGAGCGGCCCGAGCGGGCGGCTCGATGAGGACCTGCCTGGTCGCCTTGGGCTAACTCAGAGTAGGAGAGCCACCCGGTCACCCTCGAGGATGGNAGCGTGCGCGCGCCGTGGGGCCAGGCAGTCACCGACCCGATGTAGCTCGAACGGGGCATCCACCCGCAGCTTGGACCACAGAGCGTCCTCCGCTCGGGAGGGTTCGGTATGGACCACCCAGTCCACCGCGTGGCGCCGCACTGCCCCGGTGGGATGGTGTGTGACGCTCACCGTCAGCCCGTCTGCACGCCCGGAGCGGCCGGACGTACCCGGCGAATCGGGCGGAGCGGATCTGTGCGGATCCGGGTCGGCGTCGCCGACGGCCGTCACGACGAGGTCGCCGGCCTGTCGGACGCCGAGGGCGGCCGCTCGCCGGTTCCACCGCTCCAGATCCAGAGTGAGGCCGAGATCCTGGCCGACGACCATCGCGTCGCTGATCACCGTCACGTCGGCGCCGCGGGCGGCGAGCAGCTCCGCCACCGATGGGGCCTGGTGGAACCCCGTGCTGTCCACCACGAGCACCCGCCCGCGCGGGCGGGCCGCGCCGGTCAGCACCTCCCGCACGCCGACGATCCGTGGATCGTCGCCCGCCCAGTCGGGCCGGGCCGGCCGGGATCCGGTGGCGAGGACGACGGCGTCGGGGCCGGCAGTGTGCAGCAGATCGGTGTCGGCGACGGTGTCCAGCAGCACCTCGACGCCGAGCCCGTCGAGGCGGGCGGCGAGGTCGTCGACCAGTGCGCGTAGCCCGCCCCGGCCCGGCAACCGCGCGGCGAGGCGCACCTGGCCCCCGAGCCGGTCGCCACGCTCGACCATGGTGACGCGGTGCCCGCGTCCGGCCGCGGTGACAGCGGCCCGCAGGCCACCAGGGCCGCCCCCCACGATGAACACCCGCCGTCCGCGCCGGCGAGGCGGTGCCAGCGGCACCGCCTCCCGGCCCGCCCGCGGGTTGACCAGGCAGCCCAGCCAGCGATTGCGGCCCGTCCGGCCCACGCACTCCTGGTTGCAGGCCACACAGGTGCCGCCCTCGCGCCGCTCGCCCTGGCCGGCTTCGTCGCCTGCGCCCTGCTCGCCTCCGCCCCGGCCGTGCCCCCCTGCCCGGGCCGTCGCGGCGAAGGCGGGGTCGGCGATCTGGCCGCGGACCACCCCGACGAGATCTGCCTGACCGGCGGCCAGGACCTGCTCGGCCTGCGCCGGGTCGGTGAACCGGCCGACGGCGACGACCGGCAGGTCGACCGCCGCCCGGATCGCCGCGGCGATGTGCGCCGCGTAGCCCGGGCGGACCTGCATGCTCGGTATGATCAGCGGCAGCGTCGAGGTGGCCACACCGATGGCCGTGTTGAGGTAGTCGACCGCACCGGTGGCCTCGACCAGCGCCGCGACGGCGACCGCCTCGTCGAGGGTGATGCCCCCCTCGATCCCGTCGTCTCCGCACAGCCGTACGCCGAGGACCCGGCCGGGGCCGATCGCGGCCCGTGCCGCCTCGATGATCTCCAGCAGCAGCNGAGCCCTGTTCGCGAGCGGGCCGCCGTAGCGGTCGGTGCGCCGGTTCGTCGCCGGGGCCAGGAACCCACGGATGAGGGAGCTGTGCGAACCCTGCACCTCGACGCCGTCGAACCCGCCTGCCACGGCGTGTGCGGCCGTGCGGGCGAAACCGGCGACCACGTCGGCGATCTCGGACTCTGTCAGTGCCTTGGGCATCTCGCGGAACATCGGGTCCGCCACCGCGCTTGGCGCCCAGACGGGCNGCCGGGTGTAGGTCGAGGCGGACTGCCCGCCGTTGTGGTTGAGCTGGGCGAGAACCGGTACCCCGTGCGCGTGGACCGCGTCGGCGATCCGCCGTAGACCGGGGATTACCGCCGGGTCGAAACCGCGGATCATCTTCTCGTAGGGGCGGTCGCCCGGATGGGTGGTGAGCTCCTCGGTGATGACCATCCCGGTTCCGCCGGCTGCCCGGGCCGCGTAGTAGGCGGCGTGGCGTGCGTTCGGCAGACCCTCGTCGGCGTAGTTCGTCAGGTGTGCGCAGAACACGATCCGGTTGCGCAGCGTCAATGGCCCGATTTGCTGTGGGGTGAACAGTCCTGGATCTTCCCCTGTCCCCGCGCCGCCAGGCCCGGCGGGCCCGTACCTCGGCGGCCTCGGCGGCCTCGGCGACCTCTGCGGGCCGCCCGGGGCGTCATCCGCCCAGGCGGGCCGATCATGGTCGGGGCGGGGGATGCCATGGTCCACCCGGGGGGAGCCGGGCCGGCCGGCGCCGATCTCCAGCGCTCGCCGACGGCCTTCGAGGACGGCCGCCAGGATGGTCCGTGGCGCGATCGTGTCCCCCGCTCGGGGCAGGTCCGGGCGGTGGGTGTGCAGGGTGTCCCGCGGCAGCCGGGGACCGCAGTCGATGACGGCGGCGCAGCCGAGGATCTGCCGCTCGGCCGTCCACACGTCCTCCAGCACCAGACCGCCCGGACCGATCTCGCACACTCGGGACCGCGCCTGCCGCCGGACCCCGGCGCGGGCCAGCCGCACGTTCGCGGGCGCGAGATCGCCGGCGGCGAGACGGGCGCCCACCACCGGGTCGGGCGTCACGATCGTGACCGGCCGGCCGAGCTCGGCCAGCCATTGCGCGGTCGCCACCCCCACGGGTCCCCCGAGCGGGTCATGCACGACCACCGGCCCCGCAGGCAGGACCGCCGGCCCCGCCGTCAGGACGTGGACCACGTCGAGGACCTTGATCATCGCTTCGGCGTCGGGGGCGGGCAGGTCGGTCCGCGCGGCGGGCGGCGCCGGGACCGAGCCGGTGGCGAGCAGCACGGCGCCGCCGGTCGCCCGGTGCCGGTCGATCTCCTCGATGCCGATGTCGGTGTTCAGGCAGATCCGAACCCCGAGCCGGCGGCACTCGGCCGCCCACCAGTCGGCCAGCCCGGCGAGCCGGTCGCGCCCGGGCCCACGGGCGGCGATCCGCAGCGTCCCGCCGAGCCGGGCGCCGCGCTCGGCGAGTCGGACCTGGTGCCCGCGGGTGGCCAGCACGCGTGCGGCCTCCAGTCCGGCCGGGCCGCCGCCGACGACGAGGACGTCCACCGGCGCTGCGGCGCGTCCGTCGGGCCGGGGTTCGACGGTCTCGTGGCCGCTGGCGGGCTCGCCGATGCAGCTCACCACCGGGTTGCGGACATCCCGGACCTGGCAGGCCTGGTTGCACAGCACGCAGGGACGCACGCGGTGGCCCTGGCCCGCGCGGACCAGAACCACCAGGTCCGGCTCCGCGATGAGGGCGCGCGTCATCTCCACGACGTCGGCGGCCGCGGTGTCGAGGGCCTGCTGGGCGTCGGCGGCGTCCACCATGCTGCCCTGCAGGACGATGGGCACCCGGCCGGCGGCGGCGCGGCGCATCCGGCGGGCGAGATCGGTGTTGAAGGCGGGTGGGGTGGCCGCATCGGGCCGGTACGCGCCCGTCGCGAACGGGCCGCCACGGACGACGACGAGCAGGTCGACGAGGCCTGCGAGCGCGCCGACGTGGCCGGCCGCCAGGTCCGGGGTGATGCCCGCCCAGGGCGCCAGCTCGTCGCAGCACAGCCGGAGGCCGAGGATCCGCGCGTCGCCGATGGCCGCGCGGACCGCCGTGAGGACCTCCCGGGTCAGGCGGAGCCGGTCCCGGCCGTAGTCGTCGGCACGCTGGTTCGTCAACCCCGAGTGGAACTGCCGCAGCAGGGAGAACACCCCGGCGTCGATCTCCACTCCGTCGAGCCCGGCCGCCACCGCCCGGTCGGCCCCGGCGGCGAAGCCCGCGACGATGCCCGCGATCGCGCTCTGGTCCAGTTCGGCGGGTACCTCCCGGCTCACCACATCGGCCACCGGGGAGGGGGCCCACAATGGCTGTTGCGACCATGCGCTCGACCCCTGCCCGCCGGCATGGCCCAGGCCGGCGAGCAGCACAGTCCCGTGCGGGCGGATCGCCTGGGCCACAGCCGCCCACCCGGACCCGCAGTCGGCAGCAAGCGGAGCCCGTTCGTAGGGCCAGTCGTCGGGGGTGACCGAGGCGGTCTCGGTGACGATCACGCCGGCGCCGCCCGCCGCCCGCCGCCCGTAGTAGGCGACATGGCGTTCGGACAGCGCCCGTCCCCGGCCCAGGTTGGTCTCGTGCGGTCCGAACAGGACTCGGGAAGGCGCCCGCCGCCCGCCGCGCAGGACGATCGGCTGACTCAGCCCGGTGGGTGGGACCATCGCGCGGACGGGCGGTGCACCCGCCGGTTCCCCGGGCCGCATCGATCTCCTCTACGGTGATGGTGGGTAGTAGGTGGGGTGCGGCCCGGGGGCAGCAGGTCCGGCGTGCCGGCGACGCGGGCCGACCGGGCGTCGCCCGCCACCTCGGACACTAATGGCACTCGGTGCCGAAAGTGAAGTGGGGTGAGGGGCAAGTGATGCCCCCCGTTGTGACCATGGGCGCCGATGGTCGACGCACCGGCCGCCGGCCCGCCACCAGTGCGGCGGAGCTCGAGCACCTCGCCCTGCAGATCTTCGCCGAGCGTGGGTTCGAGGAGACCACCGTCGACGACATCGCCCGCGCGGCCGGGATCGGGCGGCGCACCTTCTTCCGCTACTTCGCCNCGAAGAACGACGTCCCCTGGGGCGACTTCGACGGCCAGCTCGAGGTCATGCGCGCGTCGCTGGCATCCNCCGCGGCGGGCGAACCGACGGTTGCCGTGCTGCGCCGGGCGATTCTCGACTTCAACACCTATCCGCCTGCGGAGGGCGCCTGGCTGCGCCGACGGATGACGCTCATCCTGCGCACCCCGGCCCTGCAGGCGCACTCGACGTTGCGCTATGCGAGCTGGCGCGGCGTCATCGCCGAGTTCGTCGCCCGCCGGGTCGGCCAACCGGCGGATGCCCTGACGCCGCAGGCGGTCGCAGCCGCGCACCTGGGGGTCGCGGTCACCGCGTACGAGCAGTGGCTGCGGGAGGAGGGCACGGACCTGGTGGCGATCCTCGACGAGGCGCTCGGGCTGCTTGCGACCGGTTTCGCGGCCTTCTGAGGGCTGGGCGGCCGCACCACCCGGCGGCGATCCGCCCGCGCGCGTCGCGACAAAAAGTAGTCGCATCATTGCGGTGAGCGGTAGCGCTTCGGCGCGGAAGCTGCGAGGCTGTGCACCCATCGACGCAGTCCGATGACTCTTCGGAGTTGGCGGCCGGCTGCTTGACGGGGAGGAAGCGCTTCATGGCAAGCACGAGCTCCAGGAACGGCGCCGGGCCGAGCAGCGCTGGTACGCGCGAGAGCACCATCGCCGGGACCTCGGCGACCTCCCTGTCTCCCTCGGAGCCGCCTGCCGGCGGCGCCTCGTCGTCGGGCGACGGCGGCTCGCGGCCGGGCCCGGCGTCCGCGGGGGCATCGGCATCGCAGGCCGGTTCGACCGGCACGTCCCCCGGCACCACCAGCGCAGGCACCACCGGCGCCGGCTCCGCCACGCCCGGCTCCGCCACGTCCGGGCCCGCCACGTCCGGCTCTGGTGCGTCCAGGACGTCTACCGCGAAGACCGGCACCGCGAAGACCGGCACCGCGAAGACCGGCACCGGCAGGACCGCCACCGAAGAATCCACCGCGGCCAAGTCCACCGCGGCCAAGTCCAGCACCGCCAAGTCCACCGCGGCCAAGTCCAGCACCGGGAAGGTAGGAGAGTCGGGGCCGGCGAGCGCGAAGTCCGCCTCCGCGCGCGCCAGCTCCACCCGGGCGAGCACGACTCGGGCAGCTTCGGGCCGCCGGTCCGCCGCCTCGGCGGCGCCGACAGGATCGGCCTCCGTCGGGACGACCACCGGGACTGCGGGACGGGCCGCGGGCACCCCGTCGACCACCGCGCGGGCGGGAGCCGCCCGAACGGGCCCCGCCAGCCGATCGACGCCGACCCGGGCGGCATCCGGGCGCGGCACCGCGGCCTCGGCCGCCGCCCCCCGAGGCACGGACAGGTCGGCGTCGGGCGAGGCCACCGCCGGCCGGTCGGCGGCGGCCGGCCGGAGCACCACGAGCCGGGCTGCAAGCAGTCGGGCCGCCGCGGCGACGCGTCCCGGGACATCGCGGGTCTCCGCGACCAGGCCGGCGTCGGGCCGGGTCACTGCGACGACGTCGGGCCGGGCCGTGAGCGGACGCGGCACCGTCCGGAAGGCCGGGGGCAGCCGGGTCACGGCCTCCTCCGCCGTTCGGGTGAGCTCCACCCCTGCGGGGGGTGCGGCGCAGATCCGTCGTCGCGGGGACACTCCAACCGAGCTGCGCACGGCGACTCTGCGACTGCCCTTTGTCACCGCCCACTTCGAGGTCTCCCCGCCACCCGCGCCGGGCGGCCAGGTCCGGTTGGGGCCGTTGAGCCTGCCCACCCCGGGTCGCACCGCCTACTACCTGGGCCTGGGCACTCTGGCCGTGGTCGAGCTGATCGAGTGGCCGGTGGCGTTGGCCATCGCGGCCGGCACCTACGTGGCCGGGCATGCGGTGGGACCGCAGGCTGCTCCTGCGCGGGAGCGGGAGGCCGAGGTCGAGATCAGCGCGGAGCTGCCCATCGGCCTTGGCCCGCGTGGGCTGTGGCGTCGGTTCCGGCATGCCGAACACGGGCTCGGCGGGCTGTCCGACCGCAACGGCCACAGCGGGAATGGCCGCCACGAGCGTGGTTCCGGGGGGCGTGGTTCAACGGTGCCGGGTTCTGAGCGACCTGGTTCTGAGCGACCTGGTCACAACGGTCTCGGCGGCGGCGCCGCTCGGCCTCGCTTTCGGGGATAACCCCCCGCGCGTGAGACTGCCCGGCCCGGCCGCGGCCAGGTCCGCGGCGGCGGTGCTCGTCCGGATGCTGAGCGCCGAGCTGACCCGGCCGGAGCGGCGACCGCGGCGAGTATGGACGCGGGACGGCGACGCGCACATCGAGGTTCATCCGCCGTGGTCCGAGGGCACGCAGCCGGATCCGGCGGTCGCCTACGTCCACCGGCGCCGACTGCACCGCGCCGTCGTCGCCGCGCTGCATCGATTGGACGGCGTCGACTGGGCCGAGGTCGACGAGGCCCTGGGGCGGGTCCTGGTCAGCTTCGACTCCGATCGGGTGGACGTGGCAGAGCTGGTCGAGGCCGTCGCCGCGGCGGAGGCAGGCCTGCGCCAGGGTGCCCTCGGCGAGCCGGACCCGGACGGGGGGCGCGCGCGGGCCGACGCCGAGGGCGAGCGGACCGGCATCAAGGGCGAGCGGGATGGCGCCGAGGGCGATCGGGATGGCGCGGAAGAGTCGGGTGCCGGCGCCGAGCGAGGTGCCACGGCGGCCGCCGTGGGGGCCGATGACTGGGACGGTGACGGGCGGATGATGCCCCCCGGGCGGGCCGCGCATCCGGGGGATCCGGGGCCAGTGGCGGCCGCGATGATCGGACTCGGCGTGGACACCGCGGCGCTCGGCGTCGCCGTGGCCGCCCGAGTCTGTCGGGTGCCCGCCGTGCCCCGCGCCGCGGGAGCCGTGGTGGCGCTCGTGGATCATCAACCGTGGGTCCGGCGGGCGGCCGAACGCCGCCTTGGCCAGCATGGCGCCGATCTGATGATCGGCCTGCTCGGCGCGGGCGCGGGTGCGGTGACCCAGAGCCCGGACATCCTCGTCGTCAGCGTTGCCCACCGGGCGGCGGCCGTCGGCGAGCTGCTCGCCGAACGGGCGGTGTTCATCCGCCGGCAGCCCGACCTGCTGCGCCGCACCGCCCAGGCGGACCAGGTACTCGCCTCGCCCGCGGTTCCGTCCGAGCCGTTCCGTGCGGTCCCCGACCGGCCAGCCCTCCCGGACGCCCTGCCGCCGGTGGACCGACCGAGTGCCGTGGAGCCGCCGAGTGCCGCGGAGCCGACGGCATCGGGGCAGCCGCCCGGCGGTCTGCCTGGCCTGTCCCGACTACCCGGCGAGCTCGGCGCCCGCGCGCGGGAGCGCCGGCCCCGCCCGCTTCCCGCCGGCCCGATCGAGCGTAGCGCCGAGCGGATGGCCGCTGTCGGGCTCGCCGTCGGCGCGGCCGGCCTGCTCGCGACCGGCTCTCCGCACATGGGCGGCGAGCTGGTGCTGGCGACCGTACCGCGAGCGGCCCGACTGGGCCGGGAGGTCTTCGCGGCCACGGCGGCGCGGCGGCTGTCCGCTCGGGACGTGCTGACCCTCGATGCCGCCAGCCTGCGCCGGCTCGATCGGATCGATGCTGTCGTCGTCTGCGCACCGGTCCTGCTGGGGCAGCGGATGCGGGTGCTGTCCGCCGCCGATGCGGCCACCTGGTCGCGGGCGGACCGGCTGCTCGACGAGGTGGACCCGCGGCGGGTGTTCCACCCGGGCGACGTCATAGCGCGGGAGGGGGCCGCCCGGGTGGTGGCGATGCACGCTCACGGACCGCGGTCGGCGCTGCACCCATCCGGGCTACCCGTCGAGCTGCGCGCCGGCCGCCACCGGACGCGTGCCGTCGTCGGCACCGAACTCGACGGTCTTGCCGAGGCGCTCCTGCGCGCGGCCCGGTCCTGCGGCACCGTCGTGCTCACCGCCCACGCCAGCACGGCCGAGCTCGCCGCACTCGTCGACACCGTGCTGCCCGCGGGCACGGCCGCGGACACCGAGGTCTGGCGTTTGCAGGCGGCCGGTCGGGTGGTCGCCGCCGTGGCCGGGGGCGCGCGACCGGAGGCGCTGGCGGTCGCCGACGACGCTGACGCGATGTTCCGCGCGGACGTCGCCATCGGGGTGGACGCTCCCGGTGCCCGGCCGCCCTGGTCCGCGGATCTGATCTGCGCGGACGGGCTGGCCGATGCCTGGCGGATCCTGCAGCTTCCGCCGGTCGCCGCGGCGGTCAGCAGTCGGTCGGCGACCCTCGCTCACTCCGCGTCGGCCCTGGCCGTCCTCACCACCATCGCCGGGCTGGGTCGCGGGGACGCCGATGTGGGCCACGGCCGGGCGGCGCTGATCCGGCCCGCGGCACTCCTGCGCGGCGGGCCGGTCAACGCCGCCGCGCTCGCCGCGATGGCCCTCGGCGCGCTCAGCGCGAGCCGCGCCGACCGGCGAAGCCCTCCGGCGCCCGCATGGCGCACCGACTGGCATGCCCTGTCGGCGGACACTGTGCGACGCCGCCTGGCTGCCGCTGCGCGGGACCCGGCGGGTCTGGCCGTCTCCCGCACCGCCGAACCGGACTCCGCACGGCCGGTCCCGCCCGAGGGGACCATGCCCGTGGAGGCGCCGTCCGCC
Source organism: Frankia sp. CpI1-P (assembly GCF_001421075.1). Taxonomy (NCBI): domain Bacteria; kingdom Bacillati; phylum Actinomycetota; class Actinomycetes; order Frankiales; family Frankiaceae; genus Frankia; species Frankia sp. CpI1-P. Next base: position 155,211 of record NZ_LJJX01000006.1, read on the forward strand.
GGTCCATCGTCGGCGGGCCAGCCGGCCGCGAGGAACATCGACTCCCCGACCCCCGGAGGGGCCCTGGGCTCGATGGTGTCCAGCATCCGTGGGCTCCCCGGCGCCGTGCTCTCGGACCTGCGCGATCCGCTCATCCCGGTGCTGTTCGTCGGGGCCGCCGCGAGCGCGGTGCTCGGGTCGACGGTCGACGCGGCACTCGTGGCGGGCGTGTCGGTGGCCAACGCGGTGGTCAGCGGGGCGCAGCGGGCCAGGGCCGAGGCAGTGATGCGCCGGCTGGTGGCCCGACACACCCCGCTGGCCCGGTTGGTGACGACGGCGGGGACCCTGGTCGTCGACGCGGGTGACCTGCGCATGGGAGACCTCGTCGAGGTANGTGCCGCCGACGTGGTGCCCGCGGACGCCCGGCTGGTCCACGCCGAGTCCCTGGAGGTCGACGAGTCCTCCCTGACGGGGGAGTCGGTGCCCGTGGTGAAGGACATCNCCCCGACGCCGGGAGCCGTGCTCGCCGAGCGGCGCAACATGCTCTATGAAGGGACGACTGTGCTTGCGGGGTCCGGTCGGGCGGTGGTGGTCGCCGTCGGCGCTGCGACCGAGGCCGGTCGGGCGGGGCAGGCCGCGGTCGGCCACGACCGGCCGCAGGGTGTGCAGGCCCGGCTCGCCGACCTGACCCGGCTGGCGATGCCGCTCACCGCGATCAGCGGGGTCGCCGTGGCCGGCCTGTCCTGGCTGCGCGGCACATCGTTGCGGTCCGCCGTCAACGCCGGGGTGGCCGTGGCTGTGGCTGCGGTCCCCGAGGGGCTTCCGCTGGTCGCCACCGTCGCGCAGATGGCGTCGGCGCGCCGCCTGGCCCGGCTCGGAGTGCTCGTCCGCTCCTCCCGCACCGTCGAGGCCCTCGGCCGCGTCGACACCGTGTGCTTCGACAAGACCGGCACCCTCACCGAGGGGCGGCTGGTGCTGCGTGACGTCGTGGTCCGCGCGGCTGTGGCGCGAGGAAGGTCGGGCGGTGCCGCGGGTGGGCCCGGCACCCGGTGGCGGCGGGTCGCCGCAACGGACCCGGCCGCAGCGGCGGTTCACCGGCTCGCGGCCGCGGCCAGTCCCGCGCCGGGTGGACCGGTGCCGCACGCCACCGACCGGGCGGTGCTCGACGCCGCCCATGGGCTTGCTCCGCTGGGGGAACGCCTGGCGGAGACGCCGTTCGAGACCGCGCGTGGATACGCGGCCACGCTGCTGCGTGGCCCGGACGGGACGGAGGCGCTCGCCGTCAAGGGCGCCCCGGAGGTGGTGCTCGACCGCTGCGGGCTGGGGTCCGTCCGGCGGCGCGCGGCGGCATCGGTCGCCGAGGACCTGGCCCGACGCGGGCTCCGAGTTCTCGCCGTCGCCCGGGCGGACCACCCATCGTCCGAGCGGACCTCGTCCGAGCGGACACTTCCCGACGAGACGTCGCCGGAACCGACGCCACCCGACAGGTCGTGGCCCCCGGGCACGCACCCGCGCTCGGGCGGGGGGAGCCCGGTGGGCGCGGAGCAGCTCCGCGGTCTGGAACTCGTCGGCTTCCTCGGCCTGGCCGACACGCCCCGACCGTCGGCGGCCCCAGCCGTGCGCCGGCTGGTCGAGGCCGGGATCCGGGTGCTCGTCGTGACCGGAGACCACCCGGTGACCGCGGGCGCGATCGCCGCCGAGCTCGGCGTCCCGGGGGCCGATCACATCGTCACCGGCGCGGAGCTCGCGGCGCTGGGCGACGAGGAGTACGCGCGTCGGGTCGAGGAGGCGACGGTGTTCGCGCGCATCTCCCCCGAGCAGAAGGTGCGCCTCGTCCTCGCGTTGCGCCGGCGCGGCCACGTCGTGGCCATGACCGGGGATGGCACGAACGACGCCGCCGCCATTCGCGCCGCCGACGTCGGCGTCGCCGTCCGCAGCCACGGGTCGGCGGCGGCCACCGGCGCCGCCGACCTCCTGCTCACCGACGCCGATGTCACCCGCCTGGTCGACGCTCTCGAGGAGGGCGCAGGCATGTCACAGGCGGTGACCGATGCGGTGTCCGTGCTGGTCGGCGGCAACGCGGGGGAGGTCGCGTTCACCGTCCTCGGCACGGCGCTCGGGGGGACGGCGCCGTTGAATCCGCGCCAGTTGCTGCTCGTCAACCTGCTGACCGACATGGCCCCGGCGATGGCGCTCGCCGTCCGGGGGCGCGCACCGCGGGGCGGGCGGCCCTCCGCCGTCGGCGGCGCCGAGTCCGCCCGGTCGGGCGGAGCTGTCGAGCGGGCGCTGCCCGGGACCGGCCCCGCCCGACAGGGGGGTGTCCGCCGCGGCGGCGTGGCGGCGACCGACTGGCTCACCGGCCCGCTGCGACGCATCCTGCTGATCCGAGGCGGGGCGACCGCGGGCGGAGCGAGCGCCGCCTGGCTGCTCGCCCGGGTGACCGGCACCCGGCGGCGCGCCTCGACCGTCGCGCTGCTCGCGCTCGTCGGGGCCCAACTGGGCCAGACTCTGACCCTCGCGGGCCGGGATCCGCTGGTCATCACGACGGCGATTGCCAGCGTGGTCGTGCTCGCCGTGCTGGTACAGACACCGGTGCTCAGCGCGCTGTTCGGGTCCCGCCCGGTCGGGCCGGTCGGCTGGTGCATCGCGCTGGGCGCCGCCGGCGCGGCCACCTTCGTGGCCTGGCAGGCGGCGAGGCGTCAGGGTTCCGAGATGCCGCCGGGCCCGCGTTAACCAGCCGGAGCTGGCTGGCCCGGCCGAGACGGCGGGTGTGCCGCCCGCCCGGCGCCCGCCCTCCCTACGACCGGGCCCGACCCGACTGGACTCGACCCGACCGGGCCGGGCCGGGTCAGGCTTGCTGGCCGGCCGGCACACCGAGCCAGCGGCGGACCAGGGTGGTCAGGACGAGGATGACGGCTGTCCCGACCACCTCGATGATCACTGCTGCGAGCAGATGGTTCATCATCGGACCTCCCGTAGCTGCCGTGGACGTGCCGCACGCGCGGATCCGAGTCCGTCGGAGCGGCTTGGCCGCCCGGGTCGACGCGGATCAGGGCATGCGTCGACGGACCCCGCGCTCCGATGACACCATGCGGTCCCAAGGTGAACGGAAGGCGAGATTCCCCGTTCGACGGTGTGACGTGATGGTGAAGCCGTCCGCGGTGAACGCCCGCGGACGGCGGCGGAGGGACCGAGTCAGCCGGTCGGGTCCGGGACGGCGGAGCGCGCGGCGTCGGACCGCGCTGCGAGCAGCGCGCCGACGGCGGCCAGTCCGGCCGAGATCGGGATGGCGACGGTCGCCGGCCGCGCCCCGGCGGCGTCCACGACCATTCCGCACAGTGGCGAGCTGACCGCCGCGGGTCGCCGGGCTGTCGGGGGCAGTGGGCGCCACGGCCGGCACTGGCGGTGCAGGAATGGTCCGAACGGGCGACGAGCCTGCCGGAACGGGCGGCTCGGCCGGCCTGGGGGAGGGGCGCCTCTGGGGGACGGCGTCGTCGTCGTGAGAAAGATTCATGGATGCGTCCGCGGGCCACAGCGCACAGCGGGCGCGAATCCGGCGGGGTGACGAGCCCCGGCAACGTCCAGCCCGCGGCATGGACGCCGACGCGGCGACCGTCCGGGCCGCCGACGCGCGGCGAACGCGTCAACGACCGCCGCCCACACCTGCCACGACGGCGGAAAACCGGACGGCGAGTTGCAACGCACCCTACCAGGCACGATGCGGGCGATTCGGGCGCGTCGCCGCGGTCACGGGCCCGATGGTGGCCGTGCTCCCCGCCCTGAAGGCGTGCTTCGTGCTCCGCTAGCGTGAGGCGCGTGGAGGGGTGCAGACGGATGACGCGACCAGACCGGACCCGACGCGCGAATGACCCGCTGACCGGCATGCAGCCCAGGCACGGACTGCAGTCCGGGCGCAGCGGGCCCGCGGGCCCCGACCGGCGCCCATGAACTATTTCGAGGGCACGGTTCTCGGGCTGGTCCAGGGGCTGACCGAGTTCCTTCCCGTCTCCTCCAGCGCCCACCTGCGGATCACCGCCGCGCTGGCCGGCTGGGACGATCCTGGCGCCGCGTTCACCGCGGTCACCCAGATCGGCACCGAGACCGCGGTGCTGATCTACTTCCGCCGGGACATCGCGCGGATCGTGCGGGCCTGGGCGCTGTCGTGGACCCGCCGGGAGATGCGCAAGGACACCGACGCCCGCATCGGTTGGCTGGTCATCCTCGGCACGATCCCGATCGGTCTGCTTGGCGTCACGTTGCAGGACGCCATCGAGGGCCCGTTCCGGGACCTTCGCCTGATCGCGACGACGCTGATCGTGCTCGGTCTCATCCTCGGCGGCGCGGACTGGTATGCCTCGAAGGGCCGCCCGCGCGGGCGGCACTCGCTGCCGCGGCCGCGCAAGACCCTCCCCGATCTGTCGGTGCGCGACGGCCTGCTCTACGGGCTGGCGCAGTCGGCCGCTCTCATCCCGGGCGTGTCCCGGTCGGGGGCGACGATCAGCGGCGGGCTGCTGCTCGGCTACACCCGGGAGGCGGCCGCGCGCTACTCGTTCCTGCTCGCGATGCCCGCGGTGCTCGCCTCCGGCGTGTTCGAGCTGAAGTCGATCGGCGGTGACGGCGAAGAGGTGTCCTGGGGGCCGACGATCGTCGCCACGATCGTGGCGTTCGCCACCGGCTACGCGGCCATCGCCTGGTTCCTGCGCTACATCTCGACCCGCAGTTTCGCGCCGTTCGTGCTGTACCGGGTCGCGCTGGGGCTGCTGTTGCTGGCGTTGCTCGCCGGGGGCGCGATCAGCGCGGACGCGGGTGCCGCGACCGACTGACGACCCGCGGACGGACCTGCCGCGGTCGCGTCAACTACGGTGGGCTCGCAGCCCATGCGGCGTATGGAACGCGACGCGCGGTGGGCGGGGGTGCGGGGTACCTGCTCGGCGCGGTGGCGGGGAACACGGCGCCGAGGAAACACGGCGCCGAGGAAACACGGCGCCGAGGAAACACGGCGCCGAGGAGACACTGCGCCGCGGGGACGCGGCATGCCGGGACGTGGCCGTCCCCGGGCACGCGCATGGATCCGCGGTGCGCGCGCCGACCGCCTGCCGGACCCGGGCCCAGCAGGCGATGCCCGACGCCGCCGCCGAGCTCTTGGTGGCGGCCGCGACGGAGCGTGGAGGACGCCATGAATCGGCCAGGGGTCGCGGGAGCGCGGCCGTCTCCGGGACGGCACGACGACCCGGACACGGCGACCGGCGAGGTCGCGGCGGGTGGCGAGGTCGCGGCGGGCGGTGACCCGGCGGACCCCGCCGAGGCCGCCGCGACAGGTGATCCGGCGGACCCCGCCGAGGCCGCCGCGACAGGTGATCCGGCCGGCGCCGCCGCCCCGACCGTGGGATCCGTCGCCGCCGCCGGGTTGACGGCCGCCGAGGTCGCCGAGCGGATCGCCGACGGCCACGTCAACGACGTGCCGCTGCGCTCCAGCCGGACCCTCGGGCAGATCGTCCGCGCCAACGTGTTCACCCGGATCAACGCGATCATCGGCGTTCTGCTGGNGTTCGTGCTCGTCGTCGGGCCGTTGCAGGACGCCCTGTTCGGCGGGGTGATCGTCGCGAACACCCTGGTGGGGCTGTTCCAGGAGCTGCGCGCCAAGCGCACCCTGGACCGCCTGGCGGTGGTCGGGGAGTCCCGGCCGCTGGTGCGCCGCGACGGGGTCGTGGCGCCGCTCGCCGCGTCCGAGATCGTCCTCGACGACGTCATCGAGCTCGGGCCGGGCGACCGGATCCCCGTCGACGGCGTCGTCGTCGAGGCCGAACACCTGGAGGTCGACGAGTCGCTGCTGACCGGCGAGGCCGACCCGGTGCACAAGCTGCCCGGCGACCAGGTCATGTCCGGCAGCTTCGTGGTCGCGGGCGGGGGTGCCTTCCGGGCGACCCGGGTGGGCCGCGAGGCCTACGCCGCGCAGCTCGCGGAGGAGGCCAGCCGGTTCACCCTGGTGCACTCCGAGCTGCGCGCCGGCGTCAGCACGATCCTGCGGGTCGTGACCTGGATGATCATCCCGACCGGTGTCGCGCTGATCATCAGTCAGATCTTCGTCAACAATGACGACCTGCCCGAGGCGATCCGCCGGATGGTCGCGGGCCTGGTACCGATGGTGCCCGAGGGGCTCGTTCTGCTCACCTCGGTCGCCTTCGCGGTCGGGGTGGTGCGGCTGGGGCGCCGCCAGTGCCTCGTCCAGGAGCTGCCGGCGATCGAGGGGCTGGCCCGCGTCGACGTCGTCTGCCTCGACAAGACCGGCACCCTGACCGAGGCGGCGATGGACGTCGCCGAGCTGCGCATCGTCGACGCGACCGCGGCGACCGCGGCGACCGATGCCGACGGCGGTCCCGCGACGGAGGCGGCCCGTCAGGTGCTCGGCGTGCTCGGCGCGGCCGACACCCGGCCGAACCCCAGCATGCAGGCGATCATCGACGCCTACCCGGCGCCGGTGGGATGGACGGTGCGCGCGGACGCTCCGTTCTCCTCGGCCCGCAAGTGGAGCGGTGCCACCCTGGCCGACCCGGCCGGCACCGTCGCCACCTGGCTGCTCGGCGCGCCGGACGTGCTGCTGCCCGCCGGCCACCCGGTGCTCACCGAGGTTGACGGCTACGGTGCGCGCGGGCTGCGGGTGCTGCTGCTCGGCCGGTTCAACGCCCCGCTCGACGAGGCGTTGGCCGACCCGGCGAGCGTCCCGGCGGCCGTCGTGCCGGTCGCGCTCGTCGTGATCGCCCAGCGGCTGCGGGCGGACGCGCCGGACACGCTGCGTTACTTCGCCGAGCAGAACGTCGCGGCGAAGGTGATCTCCGGGGACAACGCGCTGTCCGTCGGCGCGGTCGCTCGTTCCCTGGGCCTGCCCGGCGCCGACTCGCCCGTGGACGCGAGAACGCTGCCGACCGATCCCGTCGGCCTCGCCGACGCCCTGGAAACCCATTCGATCTTCGGGCGGGTGACCCCGCAGCAGAAGCGGGCGATGGTCGCCGCGCTGCAGTCACGCGGGCACACGGTCGCGATGACCGGCGACGGCGTCAACGACGTCCTCGCCCTCAAGGACGCCGACATCGGCGTCGCGATGGGTTCGGGCAGCCAGGCCGCCCGCGGCGTCGCNCAGATCGTCCTGCTCGACAACAGCTTCGCGACGCTGCCGTCCGTCGTCGCCGAGGGACGCCGCGTCATCGGCAACATCGAACGCGTCGCGAACCTGTTCCTGACGAAGACCGTCTACTCGGTGCTGCTCGCCATCCTGGTCGTCGTCACCCGCGTGCCCTACCCGTTCCTGCCGCGGCATCTCACGCTGCTCGGCTCGCTGACGATCGGCATCCCGGCGTTCTTCCTCGCGATCGCCCCGAACGCCGAGCGGGCCCGCCCGGACTTCGTCGGCCGGGTGCTGCGCTTCGCGCTGCCCGCCGGGATCCTCGCCGCGGTGGCGACCATGGCGTCCTACCTGGTGGCGCGGTCGATCTACGACGATCTGAACGCCGAGACGTCGATGGCGACCCTGACGCTGTTCCTCATTGCGCTGTGGGCGCTGGCGATCGTCGCCCGCCCCTACACGTGGTGGCGCATCGCCCTGGTCCTGACCATGGCGGTCGCCTTCGTGCTGGTCCTGGTGATCCCGTTCGGCCAGAAGTTCTTCCAGTTGTCGCTGGTGGGAACGACCGGCCCGTGGATCGGGGTGGGCATCGCCGCGGGCGCGGCGATCCTGCTCGAACTCNTCTGGCTGCTGACCCGCCGGCACCTGTCGATCGCGGCCTCCAGGGATGAGCTGGCCGCGGCGCGACGCCCGTCGACGACGCAGAGCAACGTGCGGACCCTGCCGGCGCCGTCGGCGCCCGGTGCCCAGCCCGCCGCGCCGAGCGCCGGGCTCGGCGCGGACGCCCAACCCGAGGCTCGGGGTGAGGTCACCGCGGAGGGAGGGACGCCGGGGGCTCGCGCCTGACACGTGCGCCGCGAGGCGAGGGCGGGACGGGAGGGGGCGCGCTGGCCCGTGGGCGCCGCTGCGCCGGTCAGAACCGGGGACGGGCGGCTCGGGCAGCGGACCTCCCGGTGACAGCCTTCCCCGTCGCGGGCTTCGGCGGCTGCTTTGACGGCTGCGTCGACGGCTGCGTCGGCAGCGGTGTCGGCAGCCGGCTCGCCGGGGGCGGCTCCTGCCCGCCGGCCGGGCCGCCGTCCGACTCCCGTCGGGTCTGCGGGATCGGTCCGGCCAGGCCGCCGGCCTGCTTGGCCGGCCTGCTCGACCCGCGGGTGCCCGGGGCGCCGACGGTCGCGAGCGGGGTGCGCAGGGCGGCGAGGGCGAGGGCGCTGGCCGCGGCGGAGGCGGTGAGGATGGCGGTGGCTGCTCCTTCGACCGCGGCCGGGTCGGGGAGGGCGAGGCGGGCGAGGAGCAGGCTGACGGTGTAGCCGATGGCGGCGAGCAGGCCGAGGGGGACGAGGTGGCGCCAGCGGACGCCGTCGGGCAGCCGCGCGAGGTGGAGGCGCACGGCGAGCCACGCCCCGGCGGGGACGCCGAGGAGCTTGCCGGCGATGAGCCCGATGGCCACCCCTCGGCTGATCGGGTCGGTGACGACGTGCAGCAGGGCCGAGGGGGCGAGGGACACCCCCGTGGAGGACAGTGCGAACGCGGGGAGGACCACGGCCGCGCAGAGCGGGCTGAGGTGCCGTTCGAGCCGGATGGCCGGCGCCTCGGGTTCGCCGGGGTCGGGTCGGGCCCGCACCAGCAGGCCGAGGGCGACGCCGGCGACGGTGGCGTGGAGGCCGGCGGCGTGCACGCNGACCCAGGTGGCCACGGCGAGNGGGANGTGCAGCAGNGGTGAGCCCCAGCGCCGGCGGTGGGCGAGGGCGGTGGCGGNGAGCAGGGCGGCGGCGGCGGCCAGCCAGCCGGGGTTGATGCCGTTGCTGAAGCCGACGGCGATGAGCAGGATGCCGCCGAGGTCGTCGGCGACGGCGAGGCCGAGCAGCACGGTGCGCAGCCCCGCCGGGGCCCGGTCGCCGGCCAGGGACAGCACCCCGAGGGCGAAGGCGATGTCGGTGGCCACGGGGATGGCCCAGGCGCGTCCGGCGCCAGGGGTGTGGTGGGTGAGGGCCAGGCAGATCAGGGCGGGGGCGAGCATGCCGCCGGCCGCGGCGGCGACGGGCAGTGCCGCGCTGGCGCGGTCGGCCAGGGCGCCGACGGTCAGTTCGCGGCGTAGTTCCAGGCCGACGGTGAAGAAGAAGACGGCGAGCAGGGCGTCGGCGACCCAGTCGGTGACGTGCAGGTCGGCCAGGTGCAGCCAGGCCGGGCCGAGACCGGCCGGCGTGGACCACACCGCGNGGTAGNNGCCGGGNGCGACGTTCGCCCAGACCAGGGCGGCCACCGTCGCACCGACGAGGAGCAGCCCGCCGGTGGTCTGCGCCCGCAGGAACCCGGCGAACCGGTCGCGATCTGCCCCTCGAGTGCCGCCGTGCAGTCGTCGCGGCCACCGGGCCGGATCTTTTTTCTGGCCTGGGACAATTGCCTGCTTCTGTGCAGTTCGGCGGCGGACTGGGCCCGGTTCAGGGGGCGGTTGCGACACGTGACTGCTCCTCCGTCGCGGCCGCCGCGCGACGGCACCTGCGGATCGGCGGCGGATTTCCGGCCGCCTGGTAGATCGTAACGAGGAATGCCTTCTGCTGTGGTGTCGATGGCGATGACGCCACGTCCGGACCCGTTGTCGAGGGCATTTCCGGGGGTCGTGGCAAGTCCGGGCGTACAGCCAGGCGACGGGCCATCGGCTCCGCCGACATTCCGCCGGTGACCTGCCTCGGCCCGGGATTTGCCGGGAAATGGGCTGCCAATACGGCGGGAACCGGCGATGTTCTATTCCGTGCACGCTTACGCGCCCGTGCCGGCACGCACCACTTTCGGCGGAAAACGGGTGCCGGGGCGACGGGTGGCGGCGAATGTCTGCCCGGCAGGGCACCCGGCGAGAACCCGGCGAGAACCCGGCGGTGGTCGACCGCCGCGATGCGAACGTGACGGCGGTGCGCGGTATCGTCGCCGGCCCGGCTGGCGAGACGCCGTCGTGGGCGCCGTCAGCCGCCGCCCCCGGCCGAAGCGCGCCCGCCGCCACCCTCGTCGTCGTCCGCGGCGTCCCGGGGCGCGGGAGGCGTGGTGGTGATCGGCCCCCCGGCGGCCGTGACCGCCGGGCCGATCGTCGCCGCGGTACGGCGGCGGGTCGGGCCGCCGGCGAGCCGGGCGAGGTAGGCGTTGTACGCGTCGAGTTCCGCGTCGACGTCGCCGGCGGCGGCGATCCGGCGCTCACGGGCCCGGGTGCGCCGGTCGTCCATCCGCGACCACTGGATGACCAGCACGATGAGCACGGCGAACGTCGGCAGCTCCCCGAACGCCCAGACGATGGCGCCGGCAGTGTGCTGGTCGCTGAGCGCGCTCACCCCCCACGGCCGCACCAGCCGGCCGTACCAGCCGGCCGCGAGCAGCGACGACTCACTCATGATCGCTATTCCGAGGAAGGTGTGGAACGGAACGGCGCTGAGCAGCATGATGATCCGCCCCGGATGCGGCAGCCGCCGCGGCAACGGGTCGACCCCGATGAGCAGCTCGAAGAACAACACGCCGACCGCGAGGAAGTGCACGTTCATGTANAGATGGCCGAGATGGTTGTGCATCAGCGTGGTCAGCAGCGACGTCAGGTACAGCGCGTAGAGGCTGCCGATGAAGTTCGCCGTCACCCACGCCGGATGGGTCAGCACCCGCACCGGCCAGGAGTGCAGCAGCGCCACCAGCCACTCCCGCGGCCCNCTGGGGTGCGGGGCCCGTGCGGGGTGCATCGCCCGCAGCGCCAGGGTCACCGGCGCGCCGAGGACGAGGGGGATCGGGGCGAGCATGCTCAGCAGCATGTGCTGGGTCATGTGCACGCTGAGCAGGACGGGCCCGTAGCGCCCGAGCCCGCTGGAGGTGGCGAAGACGACGACGGCCAGACCGGACAGCCAGGCGATGGTGCGCCCCACCGGCCAACGGACGCCCCGGGCGCGCAGCCGCAGCAGCCCGGCGAGGTACAGCCCGGCGGCGATCACCGAGGCGCTGAGGAACACCCAGTCGATCCGCCAGTCGGCGGCCAGCCGGACGGCCGTCACCGGCGGCGGCATCGGGTAGCCGAGCAGCGCCCGGGTCGGGTCGGCGGGGACGAGGGCGTCGTCCACCGGCGGCGCCGTGCGGGACAGCCCCACGGCCAGCCCCAACGTCGCCGTCAGCACGGTCAGTTCCACGCCCGCCAGGCGGATGAACCGACCGACCGTCCCTGCTGTGGTCCCGGCCTCTGCCGTGGCCCCAGCCCCCGCCGCCGTCCCGGCCGCCGTCGTGGTCTGCGGGGTGGCCGTGGCGAGCCGGGCGACGACGTGGCGGCGCAGCAGACCGCCCAGCACGACCGCGGCGATCAGGCCCACCGCCTTGAGCGTGACGAGCAGGCCGTAGCGGGTCTCCCACAGCGGCGCGAATCCGCCGAGCCGCAGCGCGGCCCCGCCGATCCCGCTGACCGCGGTCACGGCCGCCGCGCCGGCCGCGAACCGGCTGTGCCGCCGCAGCGCCGGCCCGAAGGAACCGGCGGGCAGCCGCACGGCGGACAGCAGTCCCAGCAGCCCACCCACCCACGCCGACGCGGCGAGGATGTGCACGGCGAGCGCCACCACCGCGATCGCGTGGTCACCAGACGTGGCGGCGTGCCCGGCGAGGACGGGCGGCAGCAGCCCGATGGCGGCGAGGGCGAGCAGCACGCCGGCCGCGGTCGTCGTCGTCACCGTGCGGCCCACGATCGCCACCACGGCGGCGAGCGCGGCGACGGTGAGCAGGGCGCGGCCCTGCTCGGTCGAGGCGANGAACGAGCGCAGCGCGTGCAGGTCGAACACGTCCCCGGCCGGCTGCGCGGAGACGTCGGACAGGGTGAACACCAGCTCCGCCAGCGTGGCGATCAGCCATACCACCGCGGCGTCGGCCGCGTACCGCCCGCAGCGGCGCGCGGTCGACGTCAACGGCCGCTGGCGGGACCCGGCCGCGCGTTCCGGCAGGGCGTCACCCGCGCGAGCCGTCGCCGCAGCCCCTGTGCGCGTCGCCGCGTCGCCGGCCCGCGTTGCCGTCGCGTCCGCGCTGGACGGCTCGCGGTCGCGGCGCACGGGGACGCGCCGGGCTGGAAGCAGGACCGCGGCGGCAAGCAGCCAGCCGAGCGTGGCGACCGAGGCGATCCGGCCCACCAGCCGGGCGAACGGCAACGCCCAGTAGGTGCCCTCACCCGACGAGGGCAGCCCGGGCAGCCGGAGCGGACCCGGGCCGAAACCGACGACGAGAGCCAGCACGGCACAGCCGGCCAGCACCGCGACGGGCAGCGCGCGGGCGACGGCACCCGCGGGCCGGGTGGCCCCCGGCGTCGGCGCCTGCGCCGGGAAGGCGTCCCCCGGCGGGCGGACCTCCGCGGCGACGGGGTCGTCGGTCGAGGTGGGCGGGCCCGCCGAGGCGGAAATGTCCATGGTCAGCGCGCTCCGGGTTGACGACGGCGCAGGATCAGGAAGACGAGCAGGCCGCCGACGATGATGACGACAACGGCGGCGATCACCACGAAGATGGCCCCGCCGACACCCCCGCCGTCCCCATCGTGCGCGCCGGTGGCGGGCGCGGTCGAGGCGGATCCGCCGGGGACCGCCGCGGTCCCCGCGCCAGGCGCGGTCGTGGCGGGCGCCGCGGTGGCCGCGCCGAGGCCGGGGGCCGCGGCGCCGCTTCCGGCCGGCGACGCGGAACCGGCGCCGCCGCCCTGCGGGCCCGCCCGCCCGGCGACGGTGAACGTGAACGTCCCCCCGACGGGATGGCCGTCCTCGGAGACGGCCTGGTAGGAGACCGTATAGCGCCCGCCGGCCAGCGCGGTGAGCGGCTGGCGGACGGCGGCGCCCTCGACCACGGTGGCGCCGCCGGTCACGCTCGTGCCGTCGGCGCTGGTCACGGCGACGTGGGTGTAGCGGGACGAGACGGACTCGTTGAAGGTCAACATGATCTCACTCGGCGCGGCGGGCAGCACGCTGTCCGCGGCCGGTGTGGTGGCCACGAGCCGGGAGTGCGCCGCGGCGGGTGCTGCCAGGGCCAGCAGCAGCGCGGGCAGGATCGCGGCGACGACGCCGACCGCGGCGGCGAGCCTGCTCCGTCGGGCGCCGCCGCGACGCGCGGAAGCCGTCTNCACCTGTCGTCGCACCGGCCAGATTCTACGCGCGGTAGAACGTACATCGTGGGCACTGCCGGGCGGAACTCGCGCACCAGCAGGGGCAACGTGTCCCCGTTGCAGGTTCTCGTCCCGCTTTGGCGCCAGTTCCTGGCACCAACTCGGTGCCACGGGAGATGCGGATCGCGAAGTGCCACCACCTCACCGGCTGCGTGGACTGGTGCGCAGGCGGACGGTGAGGAGGGTGAGGTCGTCGGTGTCCACCGCGCCGTTGGCGCGCTGCGCGGCGAGATGGTCGCGCAGGTCGTCGCGCGGGCTGCGGATGATCCGATGTAGCCCGGCGAGGTCGTGGAGGGCCAGAGTAAGCAGCCAGCGGGCGACGGCATCCGTGGCGAGCAGCAGGGTGTCACCCGCGGCCACCGGGCCCGAGGCCCGTTCCACCACGGCGGCGTCCATGCTGGCCGCGAGCAGGTCGGGCTGGNCCGGCACCAGTCGCGGGGTGTCGGAGAACTGTTCCGGGGCGTCCAGTGGGAAGGCCGTGAGCACACCGGCGGCGGTTACCTGCAGCAGGCAGGAGTCACCGATGGCAATGGCCTTCCAGCGTGCGCGGCCCTGATCGTCGAACAGGAGCTGCAGCCCGAGGAACGTGGCGTAGGCGCTGGTCACCGCGCCGGGACCCTCGTCGAGCCAGCTGGGCCCGACCGCCGGGGGAAGGGTGGCCGCGTGCTGCCTGGCCACGGCGAGGAACCATTCCCGCAGGTCGGCATCGCTGGCCTGCGCCGGGGGCGGCTGGCGGACGTAGGCGCGGACCAGCGCCTGCGCCCACAGGTGCACGTCGCGTCCGGCCGAGGCGCCGTCGGCGACGGCGAACCGGCCGTGGCGTTCGCTCGCGGCCGCGCCGTCCTCGATCGGGTCGATCTCGTTCTTCGGCAGCCGCAGGATCCGCGCACTGCACCGAGGCGGCGCCTGCGGGCGCGCGGGGTCCCGCCGGCTGGTGGTCACCGCCGGTCGTCGGTCAGGCTGGTGCCGACCCGCAGTGCCAGCACGAGGTCGTCGGGGGCCGCGTTCGCCACGAAACCGCGGGACCCGGCGGAAAGACTGACGTTGGTGGTGGACTCCGCCCGTGTGCGCATCTCCGGCGGGATCTCNCTGGAGGTGTCGAACAGCAGGCGAAGGAAGTCGTCGCCCGCGGGCAGCTCCGCGGGGCTGGCCGGGAAACGCACCGAGGCTGACAGTCCGTCGGAGAGGCTGACGTTGAACAGCAGCAGGTCCCCGTCCCGGGTGCGCAGCGAGCGCAGCCGGTCGGCCCAGGTGCGCACCTCGTCGCCGTCCCCGTCGGTCGCCATCCCGTCGGTGATGTTGATGATGATCGGCGGGTGGGACCGCTGGTGCCCCGAGGCCCAGCCGCTGGCCAGCCGACCGGCCTGGTTGAGAGCCAGGCACATCGGTGTGTGACCGGACGCGAAGGGTTCCACCCAGACGGGCTTGGAACGTCCGTCCCGTTCCTCGTGCCGCAGCACCGAGGAGAACAGCTCCGGGATCGACACCAGCCACTGTCCGGTCAGCGGACCGCCCAGCAGCGAGCGCACCTCCTGCCCGCAGTAGCCGAGCACGGCCAGGTCGTAGTAGGCCCGCGGTGTCGGCTCGGTGTGGACCTTCCGGCATCGCCGCATGATCATCGCGATGGTGTCGTTGACGATGTCGGCCAGCAGCTCGGCCCGCGACACGTTGGGGCGACCGCCGACCGGCAGGTTCATCGAGTCGGACTGGTCCAACAGGAAGATCACGCAACCCGGGGTGGTGCGGTCGATCGACTGGGAATAGGGCACGGACCGGCTCCTAGCGGTGGGACAGGGGTCGTGGAGGGGCGGGGGTCGTGGAGGGGCGGGGCGGTCCTCACGAGAGCAGTGCCCGCAGTAGTCCGGTGCGGTACACGACGAAGACGACACCGAAGACGGCGAGGAACACGGCGACGTAGACGAGCGCGCGCGCCGGGCCCGACCGGGCCGCGCCATCACCCTCGTTCGCGTCGCTGTGCTCGGCCAGCCCGGCGCCGACGTCCGCCTCGCCGGGCCAGGACCAGGTGGCGTCGGGATCCGGCGGGGCCGCCGCGGGCTCGTCCCACCAGCGGTTGACGTCGTCGTGCCCGGCGGGGCGGAGGAACGATGCCGGCCGCAGGAGCCCCTCCGACCGGGTCCGGCGATACCCGTCCAGCAGGCCGGCCAGGTCCCGGCCGGAGTCGGCCGGGCCGTGACAGAGCTCCCGCAGCAGCGCCACGAGCCGACGGACGTCCTGGCCGGGACTGCTGTTCAGCCGGTCCCACAGCGGGGTCTGGTCCGGATGCGCGAGATCGTCGTCGGTGAACACTAAGTTCTCGCCGTTGTGGTAAAGCCCCCAGAGGTCCGGCTCGACGGCCAGCGCGCGTAGGGAAAGGTAGATGACCAGGGCGGAGAACGTGTCGACGGTACGGCCCCAGTCGCCGCGCCGCCGCCGGGGATGCTGGTAGTGCCGATGACCGGTCTCGTCCGGCGGCAGGTGGGCGACGGCCGGCAGCCAGACGCCGTCCAGGTCGACTGCCTTCAGCTGCCCGTCCCCGGTGACGAAGATGTTGTTCTGCTGCAGGTCGCCGTGCGCCACGTCGGCCGCCCCGAGCGCGGNGACGAACTCGGCCCAGTTCCAGGCCAGGCCGCGCAGCCCGGCCGGGTCCTTCTCGAGCACGTGTTCCACCTCGCCGGCCAGTGACCGGCCCTCCACCCGCTCCATGACGATCACCGGCCACCAGGTGCCGTCGATCTCGACGCCCTGGTCGATCCACTCCGCCTCGGCGAGCGCGGCGGCCAGGGACGGATGGGCGGCCCGCCGGGCAGCGAGCTTCTCGTAGCGACGGGTCGCACCGGCGCCCAGGTCCCGGGTCGGGCAGCGCAGCGCCACGCCCTGCGGGCCGCGACGGCCGAAGAAGACGACCGCCGACGCGCCGAGCGCGTGCAGCAGCGGCCCGGACCCGTCGCCGCCGGCATCGGCCCGGCCCGGCCCGGCAGGGCCCTCCCGGTCGAAGGTGACGCCGGTCAGGCGCGGATGCCAGTACGAGCCGCGTGTGACCGCCGCCTCGAACCGTCCGTCATCCGGCCAGATACGCACACCACTCACCATTGTCTGCGGCGGACAGCGGACAGCGAACAGCGGGCAGCGGCGACGCCCGAATGCGCGCCGACCCTGGAAGCAACGTCGTCGGAAAACCCGGCCTCGTGGCGGCCGGCGGCCGGAGCTGCCCGTATAACACATATTCACCCGGGCCGTTCCCGCGCTACCGGGCCAGCGCGGGAACGGCCAACACCATTGCTGCCCGACTATAGCCGGGCGCCGGCGAGAACGTCCACCGTTCGAACGCTGATGAATCCTGGGTGCGGCCGCCAAGGTCATCGAGACGGGCAACCCGCTACCGACGTTTGTCCGCTCGCAATCAGCTGCTCGGTGGCCGGCGCGGGCGTCCGTCCGGGCTGTGGTGCCGTTCAACAGGAAAGATATGGCGCCGCCAGGTCGGGGTGCCGCCCGTGGAGATGGGTGTGGCTATGATGATGGCGTCGGCGGCAGAATCGACTTGCGGGGAGATCAGGATCGATGGCTCGGGTTGTCTCCACTGACACGGCGCGCGACGCGATCGGGCGTATGCAGCAGATCATCAACTCCGGGCTCAGTCAGGAGATCCAGAACCTGGAACGCGAAGGTCAGCTGCTGAGTGACCCGAACAACTGGGACGGCGGCCTCGCCGTCCAGTTCCGGGCCGACATCTGGCCTCAGACCAAGACGGCGCTGGACAACGCGGTCACCCAGCTTGGCGCGCTGCAGCAGAAGGTCAGTCAGATCAACACGGACATCATGAATGCGGGCGGCAACTGAGCGACGTGCCGACGGCCGCCCGCCCCGCCGCGAGGCAACGAGCCGGTGCCGGTGGCGCCCTGCGCGGCAGGCGTTCCTGGGAGATGCGGCCGCCGAAGGCCGCCGGCCCGGGGTGCGGTTCCTAGTCGTAGACCGGGAGGCTGCCCGTCGCGGTGAAGGCGGGCGGCTGCGGCACGGCGAACGGCCCGGGCTCGGGTCCGTAGTCGTCGTCGGAACCGAACACCGCGTCCTCGATGCGATGGAAGAAGCCCCTGTGCTGCTTTTTCTCGGTGACGTGGTCGGCGTATCGGACTTTGGCCTCCTNCGCCATCGCCTGGCTCCACAGGGCGGCCAGGGTGCGGGCGTCGTCCCGCATCGCGGTACTGAGATGTGTGTCACTGCCCTGTTCGGCGGTCACACTACTGCGGAACTCCGTGACATAACGGCCCTGCCAATGGCGCAGGGCCGTGGTCGCGGCGGTGTCCCGCTTTCCGCGGAAGGTGTCGACGCCGTCGGCCAGGCCCCACAGCCGTCTGGCCAGCTCAAGTGCGCCCGCAAAGTCGAAGACCACGTGCTGGCCGCCGTGAACACCCATCCTGGGCCTCCCCCGGGAATCAGCGGAACGTTCGGGGCATTGTAGGGCCCCCGGCAATGGGATGTGCCCGGACGACCGAGGAAGACTTTGTTCGGATCCGCGGAGTCCTCGGTCAGCGGATGGGGACTCGNCCCGCGAAGTTCGGGGAGAAAGGAAGACGATCGTGGCCACCAGCTCCGCGGACCCCGAGGACCTGGGCACCTACGTCACGGACGCCACCGCGGCCCGCACGACGCTGGCG